>DASRXV010000120.1:0-16044 GCA_035687325.1 Holophagaceae bacterium | reverse complement strand
TTCAGAACGATCAAACCGCCAGGACTCTCATCCTGACCGCTCGCTCGGTTCTTAAATCTAGGTTCGTACTGCACATCCAGGACCTTAATCCCGGAAGCGCAAGGCTCTCATCTTCTCTCCATCCGGTTTTCAAAGACGCCCGCAAGGCCGCGCCTTGCTGCCCCTCAGCCCTCAAGCCGCAGGAAGGATCAATTTAGCACGCCGGAGGGAAAGGTCAACACCCGATTTTCCCCTCGCCCAGACAGAGCCCGGTAGACGCCCTAGAATGGGCTTCATGGTGGAAATCCAGGTCATCGGCGCGGGATTGGCGGGTTCGGAGGCCGCTTGGCAGCTCGCCCAGCGGGGGCGTCAGGTGGCGCTCTTCGAGATGCGCCCGGGGACGCTGACACCGGCACATCAAACCGGCCGCGCGGCGGAGATGGTCTGCTCCAACTCCTTCAAGAGCGACGATCCCAACTCCGCCACCGGCATCCTCAAGGCCGAGATGCGACGCATGGATTCGCTCATCCTTCGCTGCGCGGAAGCCACGCGCGTCCCGGCCGGGAATTCGCTGGCGGTGGACCGCGACGCCTTCGCGGAAGCCGTGACAGCCGCGCTCGCCGCGCACCCGCGCATCTCGCTCCGGACCTCACTGGTGGCGGAGCCAGACCTCTCCCTGCCGACCATCCTCGCAACGGGGCCTCTCACGGCGGAGCCCTTGGCCGATTGGCTCGCGCGCGTCACGGGATCGGAGCGCCTCCATTTTTACGACGCCATCGCGCCCATCGTGGAGCGCGATTCCATCGACATGGACATCGCCTTCCGCGCCTCGCGCTACAACAAGGGCGAGGCCGATTTCATCAACTGCCCCCTCGATCAGGTGCAGTACGGATGCTTCGTCGACGCCGTGCTGGCCGCGGAGATGGCGCCCCTGCACGATTTCGACACGCCCTACTTCGAGGCCTGTCTGCCCATCGAGGTGATGGCCTCCCGCGGCCGGGAGACGCTGCGTTACGGCCCCATGAAACCTGTCGGCCTTGATGACCCCCGCACGGGGCGCTGGCCTTTCGCGGCCGTTCAGCTGCGGCAGGACACGGTGGCCGGCGACCACTACAACCTCGTGGGATTCCAGACGCGCATGAAGTGGGGGGCGCAAAAGGAGACGCTCCGCCTCATCCCGGGCCTGGAGCAGGCCGAGTTCGCGCGCTTCGGCTCCATCCACCGCAATACATATGTTCAAGCGCCGAAAGTGCTCGACGCCACGCTGGGGGCGAAGGGCGTGAAGAACCTCTGGATCGCGGGCCAGCTGAGCGGCGTCGAAGGCTATCTCGAAAGCGCCGCAGGCGGTCTCGCGGCGGCGCGGTTCCTGGACGAGTCCCTGCGCTCCGGCGCTGCACGCCCCCTCCCGCGCGAGACCATGCTGGGCGCGCTCTTGCACTACCTGTCCCACGCTTCTCTTTCCGATTTCGGCCCCACGAACGCCATGATCGGCCTGCTTCCCGAGCTTCCTGAAGGCGCCGTGGATGTTCGCGCCGCCAAGCGCGCGAACGGCCGCGCGGGCCTGAAGTCCGCGAAGGGCGCCGCCCACCGCGCCCGCGCCCTGGCCGCGCTCGAAGCCCATCTCGCCCTGGAGGGCCTGCCCGCATGAAACGCGCGCTTCCCTGGATCCTCACCTGCATCGTGGCGGGAGCGGCCGTCGCGGGCCTCTATTCCCTTGCGAGGCGAGACCGCGCGTCCGCGCCCGCGCAAGGCCCCGCGGAGGCAGCGCTCTTCACCGCCTCGCCCGCTGGCCAGGGGGTCCTCTTCCGCCTTCAACCGGCCTCCGACCAGCCACTCCGCGCCGTGCGTTTCCTCCCCGCGCTCGCGGATGGCGAGGTGATCGCCCAGGTGCTCACACAGACAGGCGATCAATTGATCGGGCGTTTCAAGGATGGCCAGTTCGCTGGAACCTTGCGGCTCCAAGCGCCGGACGGCGTTCCGCCCGCATTCTTCCGCTTCGCGCGGTTGAACGCCGCCGCGGCGCTCGATGACGGCTCCCTGCTGCTGCTTTACGGAGATGGCACTGGCGGATCGGGCGCGCCCTGGCTCGTGGATGTGGATGGCGCCACTCAGGCGCCCCGCTGGGCCATGAAGGCCGCTGGCGCGCGCATCGCGTTGGAACCCGGCGGCCATAGCTGCCTGCTCTGGGATGGCACGACGCTCAGTCGCGCCTCCTGGACCAGGAAACCCGCGCTCATGAGCCTCGCGCTGCCCGATGGCGTCAGCGTCCTCGACACCGTGCTGCCCATGCCCGCGGGGCGGACCTTCCTGGCGCATCCCGGCGGGTTGGCCATCCAAGCAGGCGGCGCATGGGCGCTCACACCCCTGCCGGATCCGGGCGAGCTCTCCTTCCCCGGCGCAGCGGGTGTCCTCGCCCCCAGAAGCGATGCCGTCTACTGGCAGCCCCGGCCGGGGCAGCTCTCTCGGATCGGGGCCGATGGCGCCATCACCGCGATCAACCTGGCCCAGCTCGCGCCACCCGCCGGGCACGAGCGCGATCTCGCCATGCTGCGCCTCGCGGGGGTGGACGCGCACGGACGGCTGTGGTTCAGGCTCGCAACGCCGGATCTCAGCGTGGCGCCGCATCCAACCCAAACGGACCCGCCGAGCGCCGCGCTCCAAGCCACTGCGGCCATGGCAGGCGATGCAGCCGTCACTCCAACTTCCGGGACTCCAACGCCCGCGCCCTTCAACCCCGCGCCGTGGATGGACTATCTGAAGAGCGGCCTGGATCGCGCCTATGTGTGGGATCCGAAGGGAAGCTCGCTCCGGCTCGTGGACTGGAAAGCGGAGTGGCCCGCCCTCGGCGCGCCCGCCGGCTTCCCGCTGCCCTTGCCCCGCGATATGCAGCCCCAAGGCGGCGCGCTCCTGTTGGGTCTGGACACGCGCGCCTGGTGGCTCCCGCTGGACAAGCTCGCGCCCTGATGGGGAGCGGCTACTTCAGCTTCCCAGGCATGTCGGCGAGGACGAAGGCCATCACCGAGTAGGCCTGGACATTGTGGACGAGGCCTTCGTAGTTGATATGGTCGAAGGTGTCGGCCTTGCTGTGGTGCACATCGAAGTAGCGCGAGGCATCATGCCCCACGCCGATGCCCACGGCGCCGTCCGCCACGAGGAAGCCCACATCCTCGCCGCTGCCGCCCGCGCTCATCTTGTCCGCGCCGAGCGGCATCAGCAGCGGCGCGATGCTGTTCATCAGGGCGAGCGCCTGCGCGTCCTGCGCCGCGTCTTCAGGGTGCGTCTTCGCGCGGCTGGGATTCTCGCCGTGCAGATCCAGGGAGAAGCCCTGGATCCGCCCGTTGCCGCTGTCGCTTTCAAAGGCCGCGACGATGTTGGGCGAATCGGCCTTGTGCGCCTTCGCATAGGCCGCCGCGCCGATGCCGCCCCACTCCTCGCAGGTCCAGAGGATGACACGCACGGTGCGCTTGGGATGGAGGCCCGCCTTCAACATCGTCCGCGCCGCCTCCAGGCTCAGCACGGCGCCGATGCCGTCGTCCTGCGCGCCCTGGCCCACATCCCAGCTATCCAGATGGCCGCTGAGGATCACCACCTCGCCGGGCTTCTCCGAACCCGGGATCTCGCCGATGACATTCTCGCCCGTCGTGGTGCCCAACATCCGCGCGTCCATCTTGAGGCGCAAGCGCACGGTGCCCCCCTTGGCGCAGAGCCGGTGCAGCATGGACGCGTGCTCGACGGAGAGGGCCGCGGCGGGGATCTGTGCCGCGCCATCCTCGTAGTGCGTGACGCCCGTGTGGGGGTTGCCCAGCGAGGCGCTGCCCACGGTGCGGATGAGACAGGCGATGGCGCCGCGCTTGGCCGCCACGCTGGGGCCCGTGCCGCGATAAGCCACCGTCTTTCCGTAGCCCTCATAGGGTTCATCGAAGAGGACGATCTTGCCCTTGATGGCGGAGTCCGGAAGCTTGGCGAATTCATCGAAACTGCCCACGGCGACCACATCGGCCTCGATGCCGCCTGCGGGCGTGCCCACACTGCCGCCGAGACCGATCATGTCGAGCGCCATGGCGTGCTGCGTCAGCAGGTCGCAGGACTCCACGCCGCGCACCCAGTGGGGCACCACGGCGGATTCCGTGTGGACATTCTGGAGGCCCGCCGCCTTCATCTGCGCCACAGCCCAGGCTTCGGCCTTCGCCAGCTGGGGCGAGCCGCTGATGCGGTTGCCGATGTCATCGCTGAGGATTTCCAGCGTGCCGTAGGCGTGGCGTCCGCTTTCATCCTTGGCGGTCTGGATGAGCTTGTCGGCAGCCCCGCGGTACTGGTCCGCGAGCGGCGTCTGGCCGAACAAGCCGACGCTGATGAGAAGAGGGAGTATGGAGCGGAGCATGGACACCTCGGATAGATGCCTCATGCTACAAGGCATGACCTCTGGAATCACCCCATCTTGACGCTTCGTTAGGATGGACGGGATGGATCTCCTCCTCCAAAACGACCCAAGCGCCGCCCGCACGGCGGTGCTGTCCGCGCTGCGTGAAAGGATCGTCGCCTTCGCGGCATCCCGTTATGCGAGGGAGAGTGCCGAGGATCTGGCGCAGGAGGTTCTGGTGGTCATCCATGAGAAGTACGGGCACCTGGAATGGATGGAGGACTTGGTTCCCCTGGCCTTCCAGATCCTGCGCTTCAAGTTGGCGGCCGCGCGACGCAAAGCATTCCGCCACGGCGAGCACAGCCAGGTGGCGCCCGAGGATTTGCCTCTCGCATCCGATGAGCCCACACCCGAATCCGCCTACGCGAAACGCCAGCAGCTGGAGCGCCTGTCCGGCGCCCTTGCGCGGTTGGGCGGACGCTGCCGCGAGATCTTCCGCCTCAAGCTCCAGGGCAAGGGCTTCGCGGAGATTCAAGTGATCATGGGCGCGGGCAATCTGAACACCATCTACACCTGGGACCACCGCTGCCGGAAGCAGCTGCTGGAGGAGATGGGCGGGAGGTGGGAGCCATGACGCCGCGCGAAGCCGAGCAGCTGCTGGGCGGATACGCCACCGGAACGCTCACCGAGGCGGAACGCAGGGTCTTGTTCGCCGCGGCGCTGGAGGACCAGACGCTCTTCAACGCGCTGGCGGATGAAGAGGCGTTGCGGGAACTCCTGGCAGACCCAGGGGCACGGGCGAAGCTGCTGGCAGCGCTGGACCCGCCCACGGCCCATATCCGGCCCCTTTGGCGCAGGCCCGGCACTATGGCGCTGGCCGCATCGCTCCTCGTGGCCGTGGGCGTGGGGCTGCTGCTCCGGCATGGGCCTGCGCCGGAGGCCCCTGGCGTTCATGCGCCCGCGCTTTCGGAAGAGCAGCCCAAGGCCGCCCCGCCGTCTCAAAAAATCGTCGCGGCATCGCCGCCTCCAGAGTTGGAGGAGAAGCGTTCATCCGTCAGAAGCTCGCCACAGACAGATCGGGTGCCTGCGCCACCATCGCCACTTGCCCCCATCACTTCGGCAGAGAATCATGCTGCTCTGGCTCCCATGCGCGAGAAAGCGGAAGCCAAACAGGCTCCGGAACCGCCCTCCGCCCGGGCAGGCGCCAGCATCGCGGGCGCGTTCGCCTTCGCTCCTGGAGTCGCCCGGGACGCCTCGAAGGTGGCCGCCGCGCCAACATGGATCCTGGAAGCCGCGCCCGCGGGCAGCTTTCGTTTGAAGGTCAGTTGGGGGCCGGAAGGGCATCTCTACCTGCTGCGGCGGGACGCGTCAGGCGTGTCCACGATCAAGCCTGAGATTTCCTCTCTTCAGGACGGAAAAATGGAGAGCCTCTTCACGGGCGCCGTGGGAGCGGGGAGCGCCTTGGATCTCTACCTGCTTCCCGAAGAATCAAAAGTCCCTGAAACATTACCCGCCGAAGGTCCGGCACAGCGATTCCGCCACCGGATCTGGCCCGTGGAGAAATAAGGGCGCCGCCTTGATCAGGGTTTCTGGCGGGCTTCGATGAGCGCCTTCACATCCTTCATCACTTCGTTCGGGACTGTCACCGTGAGGTTGTACTGGGTGATTTTCCAGGTGCCGTCCTCCAAGAGGAGGACGCCGGAGCCGCGGCAGGGGCCGAGATTCGGCGTGGCGAGATCCTCATCGAACCAGGCGGTCCTCCCATCGGAAGAGAGCGTGATGGCGCGGCGCGTGGCGCGGAAGCTCCAGGCTTTGCCCTTGGCGAAGGAGGGATGGCCGTAGGCCTGGAACTGGGTCTTGGTCCACCGTTCTGCGGCATCCGTGCCGAGGAAGATGGCGCTGTCGTCCAGGTGGCCGAAGTAGCGGGCCTCGTCCGCCTGCGCGGCGGCGAGGTGGAAGTCGTCAAGCACGGAGGCGATGATCGCCTGCGTGGAAAGCGACGCGACTTGAACGGGCGGGAAGAGCATCATCATTTCCTCCTTCGAGGACGGGGCTTCGGCGGTGCCATCTGGATGCGGACCTCCATGCGGCCCGAGGCGTCCGTGGCGATCACTTCGAAGTGCAGCGGCCCGTCGGCGCCGCGCGGATTCTCGCCGCGGCCCAGGTTGAAGGCGGCGTCATCCAGCTCGTAGCGGCCGCAGGGGAAGCGGGGCGCGGGCGGTTCCGGCGTGCCGGGGTGGGCGTCCAGCACGCGCTCAGGGCCCTGGGGCTCGTCCTCCACGCTGATGAGATCGGGGTCCACATGAGCCACGATGAGGCCTTCGCAGCCCGGCCCCCAGCGGAACCCAACGCGGCCGCCATCGAAACCCCAAGGCCGCCGCACCTCGAAGGTCCAGTAGGCGCCCGCGACACCGGGATCGGGCACGACCACCTGCTGCGGATCCGCGCCCAGCGCGCGCTCCAGCGGGCGGATCCAGCCCGTCCAGGCGCCCAGCCTGGAACTCAGCTTCAACGAGCCCACGGTGTCCTTAAAGCGGCCGCGGTACCAGAGATCCTTGCGGACCCAGGCGCCGGGCTGGGAAGGGCTGTAGCCCGTGTCCTCCTGCCAGGGCGGTGAAGCGTGGTTGGTGTCCCAACCGCGGTACTGGCCCACATCCATGAGGTCCCAGATGCCTGCCGTGAGCGGGTCGTCACAGTCCAGGTAGAGGTCGTCCACCCGCTCCTCGCCCATCTCGTGGAAGGCCTCGTGGACGATGTTGCCGAGCGGAACCGTCTCCGTCATCACCACCGCGCCCCATCGTTCCGATGGCGCCCAGGGCAGCGGCCGCAGCAGGCTCGCGGCCTTGAGATCCTTGGGGTCGGCCGTCATGGTCTGCGCGAGGCCCGGCGTGAAGATCCACAGGTGGTCAGGCTTGCCATCAGGCTTCCGCGCGCCGGTGGCGTTGTCCACGCGGTCCAAGCCGCCCAGCGGCTGGTCCTTGAAGGCGAGGATCACCGCGTCCGCGATCTCCCCCTTCACGGAGTCCGTGGCCTTCGCGTGGTTGGGATCCTCCATGGCCTTCCACGCGCCCTCTTCGAGGACAAGGCTGCCTTTGCTCACCTCATAGAGGTAGTTCGCGGCGCTGGACACGCCGGGCTCGCGGCTGAAGAGGAGTTTCCGCAGATCCGAATCCGGGACTTGAGAGAAGACCTCCGGGAACTGGAGCCGCACCACCGCCACCTTCTCCACGCGGTATTCCGGCGCGGGGCGCAGGCGGATGTCGTCCGCCCACTCCGGCTGCGGCACCAGGTCCCGCTGCCAGCCGTCCTTCTCCACGCAGAGCAGATGATCCTTGCCATCCACGACGACTCGGAAACGGCCTCCCGCGTCGGTGATCGCTTCCGGCAGCGGAACCACGAGCGTCACATGCCGGGGCCGGTCCGGGTAGACGCGCACGCCCGCCAGCGGGGTGCCGGACATGTCCACGACGCGACCTTCCACCGCACCCCCGACGAGGGTTCGCCCCACGAGGAGGAGCGCCGCCGCCAGCAGGCGCGCGCGAACCCGCATGCTCAGACCCTTGAGCTCGCGACAGCGGCGGCCAGCCTCAGCAGCAGCCGCGTGCGGTGCCGCACCTCCGCGGGCGGGGCCGGCATCTCCAGGTAGTCGTCCACGGCCGGGTGCTCCTCCTCCAGGACCGTGAAGTCCTCGGCCCAATGGGCCAGCAGCACAGGCAGATCGGCATGCGTGGTCCGGAGTTCGCGGATGAAGGCCACGGCGCCCTCCAACTCCAAGTCGAGGATCACTGCCTTGGGCCCTTGCGCCAGCGCGGCCTTCGCCTGCTCCATGGATGCGGCCCGCAACAGCTTGATCTGGCTGGGCAGGCCCGAGAGCACCGACACACTCAGCTCGGGGTTCTCCGTGACGAGCAACAACGGCCCGGCCGATGCCGCGTTGTGGGCCAAGCCGCCCCAACGGATGCGCAGATGGACCATGGCCCGGGCCCGCAGCAGCAACGTGTTGGGCGGCTTGCGCATGAAGTCGTCCGCCCCGGAGGCGAAGCTGCGGTCGCGGGCGTCCTTGCCCAGCGCCGTCACCACCATCACAGGCACCTCGCGGGTCTCCGGGTCGGACTTGAGCGCCTCGCAGACGCGGAAACCGTCCATGCCGGGCATGACCACATCCAGCAGCACCAAGTCAGGGCGGATGGTCTTCATGAGAGAGAGGGCCTCGGCCCCGTCCGCCGCGGCCACCAAGCGCACATGGAGGGCTTCCAGCTGGGCCTCCTGGAGGCGCCGGATGATGGCGTTGTCATCCACCACCAGCACGGTGCTGGGCCTGGGTTCGATCACCGGTCCACCCCTTGGTCGTTCCCCCATTGGACCCGAGAGGGGCGCCGCGGCGCAATCGGTACCCGACAAGGGCTCCATCTAACGGTAGAATCGAAGGTTCGGCACCCTGGGAGGCCGCGCGTTGACCGACCCCAAGCTCATCCGCAATTTCTCGATCGTGGCCCATATCGACCACGGCAAGTCCACGCTGGCAGACCGCCTCCTGGAATTGACGAAGACGGTGGCCCACCGCGACATGCAGGCCCAGATCCTCGACGACATGGATCTGGAGCGGGAGCGCGGCATCACCATCAAGGCCCACGCCGTCACCTGCAAGTACGCCGCCCAGGACGGACAGGTCTACACGCTGAACCTCATCGACACGCCGGGCCATGTGGACTTCACCTACGAGGTGAGCCGCAGCCTGGCCGCCTGCGAGGGCGCCATCCTCGTGGTGGACTCCACGCAGGGCGTCGAGGCCCAGACGCTGGCGAACACTTACCTCGCGCTCGAGAACGGGCTGGAGGTCTTCCCCGTCCTCAACAAGACGGACCTGCCCTCCAGCGACCCGGAGAAGGTGCTGCACCAGATCGACACGGTCATCGGCCTCGTGGACACGGCCCACAGCGTGAATGTCAGCGCCAAGACCGGCGAGAACTGCCTGGCGGTGCTGGAACGCATCGTGGAATGCATCCCCGCGCCCCAGGGCGATCCCGCCGCGCCGCTGCAGGCCCTCATCTTCGACAGCTACTACGACCCCTACCGCGGCATCGTGAGCCTCATCCGCGTGGTGAACGGCACCGTGAAGGCCGGCGAGCAGATCCGCTTCATGTCCAACGGCTCCGAGTACCGGGTGGAGGAGATCGGCATCTTCGACCCCAAGATGACCAAGGTGTCCGAGCTTTCCGTGGGCGAGGTCGGCTACCTCAACGCGAGCATCAAGCAGCTGGTGGATGTGAAGGTGGGCGACACCATCACCCACGCGCTGACCCACAGCACCAAGCCCGCCACGGAGATGCTGAAGGGCTTCAAGGAGATCCAGCCCGTGGTCTTCGCGGGCATCTTCCCCACCTCCAGCGACGACTTCGAGAACCTCCGCAACGCCATGGAGAAGCTGCGGCTCAACGACAGCAGCTTCACTTACGAGCCCGAGACCTCCACGGCGCTGGGCTTCGGCTTCCGCTGCGGCTTCCTGGGCCTGCTGCACATGGAGATCGTGCAGGAGCGCCTGGAGCGCGAGTTCGACCTGGACCTCATCACCACCGCGCCCTCCGTCCGCTACCATGTGTTCCTCACGGACGAGAGCGAAGTCATCGTGGACAACCCCTCGAAGCTGCCGGTCCTGAACAAGATCGTCCGGATCGAGGAACCCATCATCGAGGCCACGATCCTCACGCGCTCGGACTTCGTGGGCGGCCTCATCAAGCTCTGCGAAGAGCGCCGCGGCATCCAGCAGAAGCTCGAATTCGTGAGCCAGGACCGCGTGATGCTGGTCTACGAGCTGCCGCTCAACGAGGTGGTCCTCGATTTCTACGACAAGCTCAAGAGCATCTCCAAGGGCTACGCCAGCTTCGACTACCACATGAAGCACTATGTGGAGTCGGACCTGGTGAAGATGGACATCCTCGTGAACGGCGAGGCCGTGGACGCGCTCAGCGTGCTGGTCCACCGCGCCAAGAGCACGACGCTGGGCCACGCCCTCTGCGGCAAGATGAAGGATGTCATCCATCAGCAGATGTTCGATGTGGCGATCCAGGCCGCCATCGGCGCCAAGATCATCGCCCGCACGAATGTGAAGGCGCGGCGCAAAGATGTGCTCGCCAAGTGCTACGGCGGCGACATCAGCCGCAAGAAGAAACTGCTGAACAAGCAGAAGGAAGGCAAAAAAAGGATGAAGTCCATCGGCTCCGTCGAGATCCCGCAGGAGGCCTTCCTCGCGATCCTGAAGGTGGACAGCTAGTCGGCCTTCAACCCGAAAGGGGAAGAAGAGATCCGGCGGCCCACCTGTAAGAATCAGGCCATTCTCGCTTGCAACGCGGGAATCCGCCTGCTGGAATCCAGGTCAGCGATTCCACTCCGGGACATCCCTTGAGCGATCATGAAGGTCTGGACCTCATCATTGTCGGGGGCGGCATCGGCGGCGTGATCTGCCTGAAGTACGCCCTGGACGCCGGGCTCCGGGTGCTTCTGCTGGAACGGGAAGCAGGGGTGGGAGGGATCTGGCGCAGCCTGCCCGCCTGGCAGGGGATCCAGTCCAGCAAGGAAGAGTGGACCCTGGGAGACATTCCCATCGCAGGGGCGGACCAGGCCAGCATCCTGCAGAACATCGAGGCCTGGGTGGGCCGCTTTGACCTGTCTCCGCACATCCGCTTGGACTCGCCGGTCCGGTCCGCCAGACCCATCGAAGAGGGTTGGCGGGTCGAGACGGATTCGGGCGTCTACCAGTCGCGCTTCCTGCTGGCCGCCACCGGCGGTCACAACCGCCCCTTCATCCCGCCCGTCGAACGGACGAGATCCGCCATCGCGGAGTACCACTCCACGCAGTTGAGCGACCCGGCCCTGATCCGCGGCAAGGACGTGATCGTCGTCGGAGGCGGCGCCTCGGCCTGGGACCTGCTCGATCTCTGCTGCGACCATGGAGCCGATTCCGTGGCGTGGGTCCACCGGTCCCTGAAGTGGATGCGCCCCAGCCTGTCGTCCAAAAACATGGGCGGAGGCAACCGCCGGCTGGCCCAAGCGCAGATGCTGGGCCTGCCCGTTCCCGTCGTGAACAAGCTCCTCAACCGCAGGCTGCGCTCCAAGTATCTGCATCTGGGATTGGGCCAGCTCATCCCGGACCGGGACTACGACCTGGATAAGGATCAGTCCCCTCCCGGCCGCCGGTCCATGCTCCTGAATCTCGCGAAGATCCAGCGGCATCGCGGAGAGATCGAAGAGATCGAGGGGGGCGAAGCGCGCCTCGCCGATGGCCGCCGCCTGAAGGCCGACATCGTGCTCTGGGGCACGGGATTCGAGATGGACCTGGGCTACCTGCAGGTGGAGCCTCTCTCCCGGTTGACACGGATGGAGGAGGCGGTCCGCCGCTGCGGGTCGCTGTTCCGCGCCCTGGACGCGCCCAACCTGTTCCTCCTCGCCCCCGCCATCCTGGATACGAATGTGTCCGCGCCCTGGGCCTACGCCCATGCGGCGAAATCGATCATGTCCCACATCAAGGGCCGCGAGATCTTCGGAACCAAGGTGGCGAGAACCCGCGCCCAGTATTTCAACCTGGTCCGCTTCCTCGCCACCAGGGACCGGCAGAACTACCCATGGGGGAAGTGGAAGCTCCGCTACCTCCGCCTCGCCTTCCTGTGGGATGGGGACAAGCCCATGCCGCTGCCCTAGGTGGGCTCCCCCTTGGGCTACTATTTGGAAGAACAAGGAAACCGACCATGTCCAGGATGGGCCAGTCCCATAGCCTCTATCGCGGCCAACTCGTGCGCGTGCGCTCTGAGGAGGAGATCGCCGCGACACTCGATGCCTGCGGGAAGCTGGATGGCATGCCGTTCATGCCGGAAATGGTCCGCTATTGCGGGCGGGTCTTCCGGGTCTACCGCAGGACCGAGAAGACCTGCGTCGAGGGGCATAACCTCCGCCGCATGAAATCGGCCGTGCTTCTGGAGGGACTGAGGTGCGACGGCTCGCTTCACGGCGGTTGCCAGCGGAACTGCCTTTTCTTCTGGAAGGAGACCTGGCTTGAGCCCCTCCGCGCGGGGGACGGGGAAGCCGTCCAAGCCCCTGGCTCGGATGGGTTGCCGGATTGGGCCCAGCGGCTCCCGACCCGGAACGAGGAGCGGTACATCTGCCAATCGACTGAGCTTGTCGGCGCGACCCAGGATCTCTCGCGCTGGAACATCACGCACTTCTTCGCCGAAATCGATGCGGGCGAGCTCACGGTCTGGCAATTCCTGCGGATCTTGTCGGGCACCGTGCTGGACCGGCTTCGCAGAGGTGTCCATGGCAAACACCGGGCTGCGTTGAGCGGAGCCGGGAAGAGCACACCTCGGGAGGATCTGGGGCTCAAGGCCGGCGAATGGGTCGTCGTGAAACCAAGCGATGAGATCCGCCTCACCTTGGACCCGGACGGCAAGAATCACGGCCTCTCTTTCGAGCCCAACATGGCCGCCTTCACCGGAGGGCGGTTCCAAGTCGATTTCCCCATCCGGAGGATCATCCTGGAACAGACCGGCAAAATGATCACGCTGGAGAACACGGTCGCCCTCAAGGGCGTCGCGTGCGACGGGCTGTGCACGAAGAACTGCCCGAGGAACAACACGCTTTACTGGCGGGAGATCTGGCTGAAGCGCGTCGGGAACAGCCAGGAGGCATCTCCGGCCCTCCTCAAGTCGGACGGCTAGGCCATGCGGCAGCCTTCATTCAACCTCCAGGAGCAGCCGCCGAAACCGGCGCCCAAGCATTGGTATGTGCTCAGCGGCGGCGTGAAGATGGGCCTGCTGGCCTTCGTGGCGGCGGTGCTCTACTTGCGCCTCATCAGCCGCCAGCGCGAGCGCAAGCTCGTCTGCAGCCACTGCGGCGAGAAGAATCCGCATCATCTCGTGAACTGCCGCCGCTGCTCCGCCCCGCTCTTCCGGGGCCAGTGAAACAATGGAAAATGGAGGAGTCCCCGTGAACGCCGGGGCCTTTTCATTCCATGCGATGAACCTCTACAGGTCGATGTCGCCCAGCTCGCCGCCCTCGGCGATGGGGCTGGCGAGATCGAGGTCGTTCTCCGACCCGATCATCTCGCTGGCGGAGCCGTACATCTGGCCGATGACCTGCTTGCGGCCTTCGAGCGTCTGGATGAGCTCGTTCACGCGCTTGATCTCTTGCGTGAGCCGCGTGTATTCGGTCTTGATGGTGCCGTTGATCTGCGTGACCTCGTCGCGGCAACGGGTCCGCGTGGTCTCATAGAAGTCTTTCTGGTCCTTGGTGAGTTCCATGTCGCGCCTCGTATAAGCCGGTTGAAGAGAGTGTAGCGCCGCGACGGGGCGGCCGGGCAAGTCAGGTTCAGCGGGACGGGAAGAGGTACCAGGCCAGCAAGGCCACGCCAATGATGAGGGCCAAGACCAGGAAGAGGGCCCAGCCCGGCAGGTTCTTGGAGGCCTTGTCCATCACCGAAGATTCCACCCTGGGCTGTTCGAGCGCGGATTGCGGCGGCGGCGGGAGGGGCGGCTGCGGCATGGACCGGCCGTGGAGCGTGGGCGCGGCGTCCATGTGGACCGCCACTGGAGCTGGCGGGGGCGGAGGCAGCGGCGCCGTGGGCAGGGGGAAGCGGCTGCGCACCACCTCATCGACCCGGTCCTTCGGACCCATCAGCACGGCTTCGAGGTATTCGGCGATGTCGTGCTCGGCGGGGATGTGCCCCCGCTTCATGAGCAGGTCACGCAGGTCGCGCTCCAGCAAGCGGGCCGAGGCATAGCGCTGCTCCACGCTCTTGTGCAGCGCGCGGTTCACGATCTCCGCCACCTCGGGCGAGATGTCCGGGTTGATGGCGCGCAGGTCGCCGATCTTGCCCATGCGGACCTTCTCCAGCACGCCCATCTCCGAATCCGCCTGGAAGCAGCGCTCGCCCGTGAGCATCTCGAAGAGGACGAGGCCCAGCGAGTAGAGGTCGGAGCGGTTGTCCAGCGGCTGGCCCAGCGCCTGCTCCGGACTCATGTAGAGAAGCTTGCCCTTGAGCGCGCCCGCCACGGTGTGGCTGGCCTTGGTGGCGGCCTTGGCGATGCCGAAGTCCACCAGCTTCACCGCGCCCTCGTTGCTGATGAGGACATTCTGGGGACTCACATCGCGGTGCACGAGCTTCAGCTCGCGGTCGTCGAACCCCCGCTTGCGGTGCGCGTAGTCCAGGGCCGAGGCCACCTTCATGGTGACGAAGGCCGCCACGGCCTCCGGGAAGGCCTTGCCGTACTCCTTCGCCTTGCGCAGCAGCGTGCGGAGGTCGCGGCCGTTCACATACTCCATGGCGATGTAGTACGAGCTGCCCGCCTTGCCCAGGTCGAAGATCTGGACGATGTTCGGATGCGTCAGCTGGGCCGCCAGCTTGGCCTCGTCGATGAACATGGTGGCGAAATCCTCGTTGTCCACCAGGTGCGGCAGGATGCGCTTGATGGCCACGATCTTCTGGAAGCCCTGGACGCCCCGTTGCTGGGCTTTGAAGAGCTCCGCCATGCCACCCACGGCGATCTTCTCCACGAGGAAATAGTTGCCGTACTCCTCCGAATCCGCCGGCGGCGGCGCGGGCTCCGGTTCGGGAACGCGGTTGGCGGCCAATTCGCCGGGACTGGGCGTGGGGGTCAGCACCTCGATGCTGTCGTCGTTCCAGGCGAAGGGATCGTGGACACCCGAGATGCCGCTGAGCGTGATCTCGTCCTTCTTGAGCGCCGGCTGGGAGCCTGAGATGGGGCCGCTGGGCGGCAGGGCCGGTGAGAGCCGCGCGGGCACCTGGGAGGCGCTGCGGGCGAGCAGCTGCGAGGGTTGCAGCAGGGGTGGCGGCTTGAGCGGCGGCTCTTCGACGGGAGTTGGAATGGGCAGAGGCGTCGAGGGCGTCACACCCGGCGGCGTGACCCGCAGCGCCACCGGCGTATCGTCCTCCAGCTCCTCCAGCAGATCCCCGAAGAGATCCTCCGACTCCAGCTTGCCGCGGCGGTCGGGCCGAAAACGCCGGAGGGACACGGCCAGGTCGCCATCCGCCTGGTTGCGTTCCAGGAAGCCCTGGACGCCGAGGCCGATGCTCTTCTGGGCGCCGGTGGAGGCCATGAGCAGCACAGGCACCTGGGGATCCCGCTGGCGCAGGAGGTGGACAAGATCGAAACGGCCCAGCCCGTGCTCCGGATCCACCAGCAGCAGGTCCGGCCGCCATCCCTGCTGGATGAAGGCGGGCAGTTCGTCGCCCTTCGCCGCCTGGACGGCCCAGCCGTCAGCCTCCAGGGCTCGGCGGAGACCCGGGGTCCGGACGGGGTCACCGTCCACAAGAAGCAAGTAGGGGGGCGCCATGCAGGTATCCGAAGGGCGTGGAAAAAACAGCATACTAGGGCGGAGCATCGCGGCTCAACGCTTCGCTTTGCAAGATTTTGATTGGTCCAAGCCCCCGTCGGCGGTAGGATTCTCTTTCGGCCTGGGCTCCGCCCCGGCGATTCCACGCTGAAGGGGGGGAAAACCATATGCCGCTCGTCAAAGTCAAAGAAGATGAGACCTTCGAGAACGCGCTGCGCCGCTTCAAGCGCAAGTGCGAGAAGTCCGGCATCCTCGGTGAGCTCAAGAAGCGCCAGCACTTCGAAAAGCCCTCCGCCAAGCGCAAGCGCAAGATGCTCGCCGCCCGCAAGAAGGCCCTCAAGCGCCTCGCCCAGGAACGCCGC
>DASRXV010000119.1:0-26993 GCA_035687325.1 Holophagaceae bacterium | reverse complement strand
CACGGCGGCCTGGATGGCGGCGGTGTCATCGGTGACGCCATCGCCCTTGGCGCCGTAGGCCTTCACATCCGCGGTGAACGAAGAAGTGGCGGCGGGCGCGCAGGTGGCGTTGATCGTCGCGGTGGCCGACGCGGACTTGGTCCCGTCCGCCACGCTCGTGACGGTGAGGCTGTGGCTGCCGGCCGTGACAGGAGCGGTGTAGATGACGGTGTTCCCCGTGCCGGAGATCGTGCCGGTGGAGGCGCTGCCGCCGCTGAGGCCATCCACCTTCCAGGTGACGGCGGTGTTGGTGGAGCCCGCGACCGCGGCCGTGAAGGACTGGGTGGCGCCGGGGGCCAGGCTGACGAGGCCGGGAGTGAGGGCCACGCTGACGGGCGCGGGCGGCGGCGGAGGTGGCGCGCTGGCGGTGACCGTGATGGTGGACGAGTCGCCCTTGCTCGTATCGGCCTTGCTGTGGACCGTCAGCGTGTGCGCCGTGGTGGCGGGGACGGTGGCGGGCGCGGTGTAGGTGACGGTGAGACCGGTGCCGGACACCGTGCCCACAGTCGTGTTGCCCCCAGTGATGCCATCCACCGTCCACCAGACGGCGGTGTTGGTGGTACCGGTGATCCCAGAGGTGAAGGACTGGGTGCCACCGGCCTTGAGCGTGACCGAGCTCGGGGTCAGGGAGACGGCCACCGTGGAGCTCTGGACGCGGAGAGTCGTCGAGCCGCTCGTGGTGCCACCGGCCTTGGGGGCCGCGATCACGATGTGCGTGCCCTCCGAGGCGGGCGCCGTATAGGTGACGGTCCCGCCGCTGCCGGAGAGCGTGCCCACGGTGTTATCGCCATTGAGGATGTTGTCCACCGTCCAGACCAGGTCGACACTGGGACTGCCGGACACCGTGGCGGTGATGGACTGGGTGGTTCCGGGGTCGAGGGTCGTCGCAGCAGGGACCACGGTGACGGAAGGCGCGGCGGCCGGGCTTCCATTCGAGCCGGCGTTGGAATCAGATTTTCCGCTGCCGCCACAAGCAACAAGTGAAAAAAGGACAATAGCTACCGCACCCTGTCGAAACATGGGTTCTCCTTCTACGGGTTTGGCCCAGGGTCGCCCCTGGGTGATCTGGGCCCCGGCTTTCTGGTCCCGGGATTTCGAGCTCCAACACACAGCCCCACACGCGGGCAATGGAAGTCGCTGAGATCAGTATCGGCAAAACTTTAATTTGGACCTGCGTTTTTTTATAACGATGTTTTCCTAACGCCACAGGCAGGGTGGCGATACGCGAACGATGCTATCGTTTTTATCCTATTTAAATCACCGTCTAAGCTCGTGAAATTTACCATTGGCCTGTTTTGACCTACCTTGGAGACCATCTGAAGCCATCTATGGGGGCGTTATCCGTTCTTTGACGGACCCACAGGAAGCGAGGCTTCCCAATGGACCTGCTCACGCGGCCTCTCCGCGCTCTCCAAGGCTCTCCTCGGATGAGTCCGGGACCAGATCCAAGGATGTGACCCGTCACGGGAACCGCCCTTTGCCAGGGCCCATCCACGCAGGCTTTAGATTAGAATAAAACGACGATACGATAGAGAATGAAGGGGAAATCATGCGAGAGCTGTTCCTGCCGTTCAGCCCGCCGTCCATCGGCGACGAGGAGCGGAACGAGGTGCTGGACACCTTGAAATCCGACTGGATCACCACCGGACCGAAGACCAAGCGCTTCGAGGCGAAGCTGAAGGAGGTTCTCGAGGCGCCTGGTGTGGTCGCGCTCAACTCCTGCACGGCGGGCCTCCATGTGGGCCTGCTGGCCATGGGCGTCGGCCCCGGCGATGAGGTCATCGTCCCCGCCATGACCTTCTGCGCCACGGCCAATGTGGTCGAGCATGTGGGGGCGCGGCCCGTCCTCGTGGATGTCTCGGAGGACACGCTGAACCTGGACCCCGCGGCCGCGGCCCGGGCCATCACGGCGAAGACGAAGGCCATCCTGCCCGTGCATTACGCGGGCCACCCCGTGGACCTGGATGCCCTCTTCGATCTGGCGCGGAAGCACGACCTGCAGATCCTCGAGGATGCCGCGCACGCCATCTCCGCCCGGTACAAGGGCCGCCTGGTGGGCTCCCGCGGCAACCTCGCCGCCTTCAGCTTCTACGCCACGAAGAACATCACGACCTCCGAAGGCGGCTGCCTGACGGGGGACGAGGAGCTTGTCGAGAAGGCCCGCGTCTTCGGGCACCACGGGATGAACAAGGACGCGTGGAAGCGCTTCGACCGCAGCGGCTCCTGGTACTACGAGGTGGTCCTGCCCGGCTTCAAATACAACATGACGGATCTCCAGGCCGCCATCGGCCTCCACCAGCTGGACCGGCTCGCGGGTTTCCAGGCGCGGCGGCGGGAAGTGGTCGCCGCCTACGAGGCCCGGCTGGGAAAGCTCGGTTGCCTGCAACTGCCCGTGGAACGGGCGGAGGTCGAATCCAGCTGGCACCTCTATGTGGTCCGTCTGCGCCTGGACCGCCTCGGCATCGACCGCGACGGCTTCATCGAGGAACTCAAAGCGCGGAACATCGGCACCTCAGTCCACTACCTCCCCGTGCACATGCACCCCTATTACCGCGACAAGTACGGCTACCGCCCCGAGGATTGCCCCGTGGCCGCGGACGCCTTCAGCCGCATGTTGAGCCTGCCCCTCCATCCCGGCATGACGGACCAGGATGCGGACGATGTCTGCGGGGCCATCGAAGACATCGTCCGGCTGCACCCGGCCTGACATGCGCCGCGCCTTCGACCTCCTGGGCGCGGCCCTTGGCTTGCTAGTCCTGCTGCCGGTCTTCTTCGTCATCGCCTGCTTCATCAAGCTCGCCGACCGCGGTCCCGTCTTCTACCGCCAGCTGCGTGTGGGCCTCCGCGGACGGCCCTTCAGGATCTGGAAGTTCCGCACCATGGTCCTGGACGCGGATCGCGTGGGCCGTTCCCTCACGGTGGGCTCAGACCCCCGCATCACGCAGCCCGGCGCCTGGCTGCGTCGCTGGAAGCTCGATGAGCTGCCCCAGCTCATGAATGTGATCACGGGAGAGATGGGGTTCGTGGGCCCCCGTCCTGAAGTCCCCTGCTTCGTGGAACTCTACACGCTCGAGCAGCGGAAGGTTCTGGAGCTCCGGCCGGGCATCACGGATCTGGCGTCCATCGCCTACCGCGATGAGAACGACCTGCTGGATGGCCTGGAAGATCCCGAGGGCCATTACACATCGGTCATCCTTCCGGAGAAGATCCGGATGAACCTGGCCTACGCCGCCCACGCCACGCTGTGGCGGGACTTCAAGGTGGTTCTGGCCACGCTGGGCCTGCTGGATCCCAAGCGCGTCTGATCAACTCATGGGCCACTTCGGGATCGCGGTCCCGGCGCGCTGCGCGTCCAGCAGCGCCGTGAGGTGCATGATCCCGATGGGGACGGGGGCCTCCTTCTCGTAGCCGCCGGGCCGCCGCCTGAAGAGGGTGCGGGTGTAGACATCATTCAGCACGAAGGTCATGGAGATCTCGCCGATGACCCAGCCTCCGGGGCCCTTCATGAAGTCGTAGGCCATGGAGGTGAACCCGTGTCGGTTGCTGATCTCCAACGCGAGATCGCAGGCCTCCACCGGAAGACCGCCCGCCTCCACCATCTCCCACAAGCCGCTGCCGCTGGCGCGGAAGTCGTCAGGACGGTTCCGCCTCACGAAGACGGAGATGAGATCGCTTCCCAGCGTCGTGATGCGCCAGTCGGAATCCGTCTGGATGAAGGCCTGCGCGTAGGTGTAGCGGGGGCAGGCGTCCAGGAAGCGGCGCTTGCGGGCGAGCAGGAAGTCGCCCTTCGCCAGCCGCGGGATGTAGTGGTACTTCTCCTTCACCTTCTCCATCAGCGTCTCCTCCCTGAAGACGCCGTCCAGGAGGCGGGAGGCCTCGCGGCGGTTCTCCAGCCGCACGACGCCGCTCGCGGAGGCGCCCGTGTGCGTCTTGGCGATGAGGGGATAGGTCGCGCGCTCCAGGAAATCCGCCGACTCCTCGCGGCTGAAGCTGACGAAAGTGTCCGGAACTGGATAGCCGTGCAGCTTCAAGAAGAAGGTCTCGCGGATCTTGTCGTCGTAGAGCCAGAGCATGAGCGAGTTCGGGAAGCAGGGGATCCCCATGGCCTCGATGAGGGGGATCTTCGCGCGGATCTCCGCCATCTCGCTGGCATCGCCCATGGTGGGGCGCCACACGAACAGGCCGGCCTGCTGCACAGCCTCCATCCAGCCGTCGTGATCCACGGGGATCACACGCGCTTCAAGGCCCAGGCTTGCGCAGGCGCGTTCAAACTCCCCGCGCCAATCCGCGGGAACACGCTGCATGCGGTTGCTGAGTCCGGCGATCATGGGCCGCCCGCGCCTGAGGCAGAGGCCGCCCTGGCCGCCCTGTGGGCGCCGTAGGCGCCCGCGACGAGCCCCACGATGAAGTGAAAATGCCAATGGAAGGCGATGTTGGCCACCGTGCAGGCCGTGAGGACGCAGGGCAGCGCCAGCGCGAAGGGGAGCCCGCCCTCCTCGGCGCGGTCCCGCCAAGCGTGGATGAGCAGGAACAGGCAGATCGACAGGAACGGGATCAACCCGAAGAGGCCCATCTCCACCGCGAACATGAAGAGCTGGTTGTGGGCCACGATGCCGACTCCCGGCTCCCCGGTGTGGGAGCGTTCCCCCAGCTCGACCCGGTAGTTCTCCGGGCCCAACCCGTAGATGGGCGAGCGCAGGAACTGGTCGACAAGCACAGGCGCCATCCGCGCGCGGTCCTCGCTCGCCATGCCCGAGGTCACCACCCGCGCCGACCGCTGCGCGAACACGGAGTCGGCGGCGAATACGCCCCAGAGGGTGCCGGCGACGAGAAGGACGGCTAGCATCGCGGCCAGGGACCAGCGGGCCCGGCGCATCTCGATGGCCATCAGCGCCATGGAACCCAGGGACGCGAAGAGTACCGACGTGCGTGAGCCGGTCAAGAGGAGGCCCAACATGCAGATGACTCCTGCCCCGGCGAACAGAAGCCGCCAGAACACGCCGTAGCCCATCCGGGGCTGGATCACCCGCGCCAGGGCTATCACGAACCCGGTGGCGTAGATGACGCCCAGGACATTCGCGTTCAGTTCGAAGGCGGACACCCGGTGGATGCCCTCGGATCCGAAGGCCGCGTCGGCCCCGATGCCGGAAAGGTGGAGGACCCCCGCGATCACGCAACCGACGACGAAGAAATCGCAACCGCGATGCCGGAGCTTCCGGTCCCGCATGACCGCCGCCAGGATCCAGGCCCAGAGCATGGGCCGGATCATGTTCCGGGTGGAATCGGCCATCTGGTTCGGGAAATTGGAGAGGAGGAACCCGTAGACATAGCGGATTCCGAACAGCACCACCATGCCCATCAAGATGGGGGAGTAGCCGCGTTTGAGGACTCTCGGCGAGAGCAGGAGGCAGGCCCAGAAGAAGAGCTGCGTCACACTCATCACCGAGTACAACCGGTTGGTCCCCGGCAGGTACACATTCGTGAAGGGCACAAGGGCGATGGTGATCATGGAACCCCAGGTGACGAAAGCCCATGTGCCGCGCAGCTCGTAGATCCCCTCCTGCACTTGCTCAAGGTCGGGTTGGACGGCGAGCGGACCATCCCCGGCCAGGGAGGCGGCGCCTGATGCCGACGTGCCGGAGTCGCGGGGGCCGTTCATCCCGGCCTTCCATCTGAAGGGGGCTGGCGGTCGATCATGCCGTCCAGCGCCGTGCGCAGCGCGCTCCGGTGGCTTTCGCAACTGACCAGATTGTAGAGGCGCAGCAGATCGGGCCGGCCCAGGCGCCGGAACATCCATTCCCGCCGGTTCAACCGCTGGAGCCACTTCCCGAAGCCGAACAACCGGGTGAGGAATCCCGCGCGGCGCTGGTCGCAGAAGGCGGTCCAGGCCCGCGCGTAGCGGACCGGGTCGGCCAGCACCTCCGACTGCGCGCGCAGCCTGTCGAGGATCGCGTCCGGCGTTTTGGATAGCCGGATGCCGTTCCCGCCCGCCACCTGCTCGATGGGATGGAGGGCCACCTCCGCAGGGCGTCCTTCGGGAAACGCGAGGACCATCCCCAGCCCCTGGCCTCCCGACGCGCCGTGATCGGCGTAGTCGAAGATGAAGTTCCCCTGGCCGTAGAGGATGGTCCCGTCCCCGTGCTTTTCCATGGAACCCACGCAGTGGGAGTGCTGGCAGACCACCGCATCAGCCCCCTGCTCCACGAGGAAACGGCACTGCTCCCGCAACCACGGGGCCGGATAGGGGAAGCCCTCGTTCCCGCCGTGCATGAGGACCACGAGCCGGTCGAAGCGGCCCCGGTGTTCGGCCAGCGTGCGGACCACCCAGATGGGATCCGCGGGGTTCGCGCCGGGCGTGGCGGCCGATGCCAGGCAACGCTCGTCCTCCGCGATGGCGAGGAAGGCCACACGGACGCCGTTCAACGGGATGATGAACGGCTCGCGGGCCTCTGCGAGGCGCGCCCCGGCCCCGAAGCTCCCCAGGCCCGCGGCGGCACAGGCGGCCACGGTGCTCTCCAGACCCGCCCCGCCGAAGTCCATGATGTGGTTGTTCGCGATGCCCACGGCGCCGAATCCGGCGCGTTTCAGCGCCGCCGCCGCGCCCACCGGGCCCCGGAGGTTGGGGCCGGATTTGGCGACGGGCCGCAGGTCCGGACCGCCCAACGGGCATTCCAGATTGGCCACCGCGAAATCGCAGCCGCGGATGAGCGGCAGCACATCCCCGAAGATCTCCTCGCACGCGCCTCTGCCGAAGGGTTCCGACATGCGCCCGATGGGACAGATGTCCCCGCCGATGAAGATCCGCGCGGTTGCTTCAGCCATGGGCGGCGACCTCCTTGCAACGCTTGTCCAGCAGCCACCAGACGGACAGCGACACGCAGGTGAAGGCGACCATGGAGACGCCCAGCGAGGAGGCCGCGATGCCAGGGGCGCCCATGGTTTTCATGAAGACCCAATCGAGGTAGGCATTGAGGACCGCCTGCAATACGGCGATGGTAGCCAGAACCTGGTTGGCGCGCATGGCGTTGAGGGCGCGCACGAGCAGCGTCGCCGTGATGGGGATGGGCAGGCGCAGCAGGTAGAACATCTGGATGCGCGACACGAGCCGCGTGTCCTGTGCCGAGAAGCGCCCCCGCTCATAGAGCGTGGCCGTGATGAAGGTGGATCCGACAGCGAGCAGGCAGGCGGCGGCGATGCTCAGGGCCCCCACGAGCAGCACATACTTCCAGAGCGTGCGCCGGAACTCCGGCCAGTTCTCCTCGCTCGCGAACTGCGAGAAGCGCGGCAGCACGGCGGTGCCCAAGGCCGCCATGCCCAGCCCCGCGAAGGCCGTGGGGATCTTCATCCCGTAGCTGAGCGCGCTGTTGCTCCCCGGCCCCAGCACGGACGCCATGCCCTGGTCCACCAGCGACATGGAAGTGATGAGGAAGGCCCCGCTGATGGTGGCGCCGTACTGGCCCAGGACGGCACGGACATGTTCAGTCATGCCGTGCCAATGGGGCATGAGCGAATGCCCGCGCTTGAAAAGGCTGCGGCCCACCAGCCCGGCCTCCAGGGCGGCGCCGAGCAGCGTCCCCGCCACCAGGGCCCCGATGCCCCAGGTCTTGTAGGCCAGCGCGAGGGCGAAAAGGATCGCGAGGGGTTGCAGCGCCGGCGCCATGGCCACGATGCCGAACTTCCCGTGGGCGTTGAGGATCGCGCCCCAAGTCGTGGAGAGCCCCGTCGCCACCACCAGGGGCATGGACCAGTAGACGAGGCGCTGCGCCAGCGCCAGCTTCTCGGGCGAGTACCCGGAGGCGAGGTAAGGCAGCCACAACGGTGTTGTGAGGGCGACGAGGATGGAGAGGAAGGCCAGGAGCGCAAGGTTGAGGAGCAGCACCGTCGCGTAGAGCTGCCCTGCGGAGGCCTGCCCCTCCTTGGTCTTCACGCGGATGTAGGTGGGGATCAGGGCGGCGTTGAGGGAGTTGGAGATGAGGCCCACGACCACCGACGGGGCCAGAGCCGCGATGACGAAGGCGTCGTAGGCGTTCGAGGTTCCGTACCCCGCGGCGACCACGGATTCCTTCGCGACCGAGACGAGCTTCACGCCGATGGTGAAAGCCCCCACCGTGAGCACGGCCTTCAACACGCCCCGGTTGGCCGCGGTCAGCGGGAGGCGGGACCAGACTCGCCGCAACGCGACCACCACCATGGATTGACCCGCCTCCGGCACGGCATTTCAGAGTTCCCACCATGGTTTCACGATTCCATCGAGCGTCAAGAATGGAATGGTCGAAAAGCGTCATGTATATTGAATTAAACCGCCTTCGTCACCACCCTGAAGCGCCCGCCTTCAGCGTCCGCGCATCCTGCTCCAGCATGCGGATCATGCGGCTCGCCAGCGCCGCGCGAAGCGCGAGAAGCCGCTGCGAGGGGCGCTCCGGACCCATCTGCGCGCGCGCTGCCTTGACCCAGGCGGACGGGATGATCCGCTTGAGCGCCGCCCGCATGGAGCGGGAGGCGTTCCCGCCGGAAACAGGACCTCGCAGGCCCGCGAGCAGCTCCGCCTGAAGGGACGGGGGAAGGAGAGTGTTCGCCTCCGCGCTGACCAGCTCCTCTTTGAACCAGAGCGTGTAGGGATCGGATCGCAGATAGCCGTTCCGGTCGTCGTCGGCGCCCATGGTGGCGTAAGGCAGAGGCGGGCTGAGGGAGGTTGCGATCTGGCGGAACAGGGCCTTGTCCGTGCGCTGGACATCGGGCATCCGGCGGACGAACGAGAGCACCTCGCGCGCGAGGAGCGGGCTCGCGATCTCCACGAAGGGGGCCTTCACATCGTTCAGCGCGGCGAGACCGATGGGGATGCGATAGCCGTGGTAGAGCCGGTCCCGGTAGACGGGGATGGACTCATCCGGATGCCGCATCCATGCCTCTGGAAGGATCTGCCCCCCATCCGCGATCTCTTCCGCCATGGACGGGTCCATGAAGTCGCTCAGCAACACCAGGCCCACGGAATTCCTGGCGTGCGTCCCTGTCTTCACAGGGATCCAGCCGAAGCCTTCATCGCCGCGGATCACGCCCGCCACGCCCTGGTCCGCGAAGGCGGCCCACATGCGCAGGCCGTCCAGGTAGGGGAAGAGTTGATCCGTGGTCCCGCCGCTGGCGGCCAGAAACCGGTCCACGATCGCTTCTGGCGCGTCCTCCGTCCGCTCGGTAAGAAGGTAGTCGTGGGGCAATCCGTGATGCGCAGCGAGCTTCTCCGCGATGAACGCGTCATTGCCGGGCTGTGTGCGGGACGAAGCCAGCCCCCAAGTCATGGTGGGCGGCCTCAATCCGCTCTCCACGAGCACGCCGAGGATGAAGCGGCAGTCGTAGCCGCCGGACAAGGGGAGCGCCCAGCGCGCCTTCGTGAAATCGAAGCGCCGGACGGACGCCCGGAGGATCTCAAGTAGGGCTTCCCGGCATTCCGCGGCTTTCATGGGCACGGGATCGAAGGCGAGCGGCGCGGCGCGGAGGTCGACGGTCCACCGCGTCCGATCCAAGGTGAGGCGGGCCTCCCGTGGCAGACGGCGCAGGCGCGCATCCCAGGCGTCCGTGGGCCCGAGCGTGCCCGAGGAGAGGAACCACGCGAAGGCTCGGCGGTTGAGATCCAGGTCGCCGAGAAGGCAAAGCAGCGCCCGCTGGGAAGTGGACGCGAAGAAGCGCGTCTCCGTGAGCGCGTACCAGATCGTGCGCGATCCCGCGAAATCGGAACAGAGTTCCGTGATGGCGCCATCCGACCGGATGAGCGCGAAGGTCCCATCCGGCACGGGCGAGCCCGGCCGGTGCCAATCCTTCCACTCGCCCGCGAAGGCGCCCAGATGAGCCGAGAGGCCCGACATCACGGCCGCGCCCACGGGGCCCGTCAGGCACAGCGCCTCCCGCGGGGTCTCCACAACCTGATGCGGATGTCCCGACAGCTGCGAGGGTCTGATGCGGTCCGCCACCCGTGCCAAGGCGCCCGTAGGCAGCGCATCCGTCCCTTCACGCCAGCAGGCATAAATCAAGTTCGACACGCGCCGCCTCCCTCGCCAAGAGTCCGCCCGATGGCTTCTTCCCACAGGGCGAGGATCCGCTCGCCGGAATACCGCGCCACCACCTCCGGAGCCCGTTGGGATAAGCGCGCCCGCGCGGCAGGATCCGACATCAGACGGAGCATGGCCGAAGCGAGCACGGATGGATCACCGGACGGAACCAGAACTCCATCCACGCCATCCCGGATGATCTCCTTCGCCGCGCCGCCGAAGTCGGTGCTGATCACGGGCAGGCCGCAGGCCATCGCCTCCACGAGGACATTCGGAAAACCTTCCGCCCGCGAGGACAGGATGAAGAGGTCGGCGCTCCGGAGGATCTCGGAGGGCCGCTCCGTCAGCCCCGGAAACCGCACATGCCCGCTCAGCCCCAGGCGCAGCGCCTGCGCTTCAAGCGCTGCGCGTTCGGGCCCTTCGCCCCAGATGTCCAGGATCCAACCCGGTTCCTGCGCAGCGGCCGCGGCGAAGGCCTCGATCAGCAGGTCGAAGCCCTTGACGGGAAACAGCCGTCCCATGGCCACGAGACGCTTGGGGAGATTTTCGCGCTGCGATGCCTCTGCAGCAGGCGGTGGCGAGACGGGGTTCGGAATGACCACGCCCTTCCGCCGCGCGCGGGCCGGGAACCAGTCCAGCACGGCCTGGGACTGAAAGACGAGGGTGTCCGCGCGAGGGTACGCGAAGTCGCGCAGAGCCGTCCACCACCGCCCCAAGGATCGCCGCGAGGGATCGGTCCGCTCGGAGATGACGAGCGGGATTCCCAGGCCGCGGGAGGCCAAGACCGCGAGGACATTGGCCTTGTCCACGAAGGAGATGACGACATCCGGCGCGGCTTCGCGGAACGCGCGGCGGATCGCCCGCACCCGGCGGAGGTTGTTGGCGAGCCCCGAAGCGAAGGAGGCGCTGTCTTTCAGCAAGTCCAGCGCCCGCACCTCGACCGCGTCTGCCAGAAGATAGAACGGCTCGGCCCGGCCATCCTCCATGGTGAGGATCGTGATCTGCCATCCCTTCGCCGACCATGCGTTGGCGAGGAAACTGAGCACGCGCTCAGCCCCGGCGGCACGGAGCCCCCAAATGAAGAAGCAGACCTTCAACCGGCCCCGGTCCTGACCGGAAGGCGGTGCTTCGGGGATTGGGAATTGAATCCTCGTCATGGAATACTTGAGCCGGTTTTTGCCACCATCAAGGCTGACACACTAAGCTAAACTCCGGATGTTTAAAACAGCCATTGGGGCGCCTCTCCCAGCCGATGGCACCCCACCTTTCCAAGGAAGATCCGAGGACCCCCCGCATGTTCACCCGGTTGCACCAGCGATGGAAATTGAGGGGCTACATCAAACAGGGCCTCCAAATCGCCGATGACTGCCGCCTCGTGAGCCTTCCGAACTTCGGGTCCGAACCCTACCTCATCAGCATCGGCAAGCACGTGACCATCGCCTCCGGCGTGAGCTTCATCGCCCACGATGGGGGGACCTGGGTATTCCGGGACCAGCCGAAGTACCGGGAGGTGATCCGCTACGGCCGGATCGTCATCCACGACAACTGCTTCATCGGCTACGGCGCCATCCTCATGCCCGGCGTCAGCGTCGGCCCGAATGCCGTGGTGGCCAGCGGGGCCGTGGTCACCCGGGATGTGCCTCCGGACACCGTGGCCGGCGGGGTCCCGGCGCGGCCCTTGATGTCCATCGAGACCTACGCGGAGAAGTGCCTCGCAGCCATGCCTGACTATGACCACGCAGCCTACAAGCAGAACAAGGTATCGGAGCTGCTGCGGCTCTTCCCGCGGCCGTGGTGAGGAGGGGCCTATCCATGCCCGATAGCCGCTATCTGATCAGGTTCGACGACATCTGCCCCACCATGAACTGGGCGGTTTGGGAGGCCATCGAAGGCGGGCTCGACCTGCACGGGGTGAAGCCGATCCTCGCGGTGGTGCCAGACAACCAGGATCCAAAGCTGAGGGTGGATCCTCCCCGCCCGGAATTCTGGAACCGGGTCCGCGATTGGCAAGCCAAGGGCTACACCATCGCCCTCCACGGCTACCAGCACCGCTATGTCAACCGGAACGCCGGACTGATGGGCCTGACGCCCAACAGCGAGTTCGCCGGCCTCCCCCGGGCTGATCAGGAGGCCAAGCTCCGCAGCGCCCTCGCGATCTTCGCCGCCCAAGGCGTGCGCGTGGACGCGTGGGTGGCGCCCTCCCATTCTTTCGACAAGGTGACCGTTGCGCTCCTCGCGGAACTGGGGGTGAATGTCATCAGCGACGGCCTCTGGCCCCGGCCCTTCACAGCGGAAGGGATCACCTGGATCCCCCAGCAGCTCTGGAGCTTCCATCCGAAGCCTGCCGGGATCTGGACGGTCTGCAACCACCACAACGGCTGGTCGGAGGCGCGGATCGAGCAGTTCCGCGAGGCGCTGCGGACCTACGCGCCCCGGATGACCGATGTCCCGGCCGTGCTCCGCGAGTACACCGGCCGCAGGCTCTCCCTCACGGACCGCTGGAGGGGCTTCGCCGAATTCATCTGGACCCACCGCATCGTCGGCCCCATCTGGGACGCCCGGCGCCGCATGCGTGAACGGCGGATGGTGTCGGGATGAGCCGGAAGACGCGCGTCCTCTTCTTGATCAATTCGCTGGCGGCGGGCGGCGCGGAGCGCCAGCTTTCCTTGCTGGCGCGGGGGCTGGACCCGGACCGGTTCGAAATCCATGTCGCGGTGCTCTATGACCCTGGCTACCACAACGGAGGCGAGCTTTGGCAGTCAGTGGCGAGCATCCCGGGCATCTCGCTCCACAGCCTCCATAAGCGGCGGGGAGTTCTCGGCTACCTGACGGCCCTCCCGCGGCTCCTGGCCCTGGTGCTCCGGACCCGGCCCCATGTGCTGCACGGCTACATGCAGGGGAACCCGCCCCTCCTCCTCGTGGGCCGCCTGCTGCACACGCCGGTGGTGTGGGGGATCCGGAGGTCCAGCAGCGATCTGTCCAAGCTAGACCGCAGGGATCTGCGGTTCCTCCGCATGACCGTGTGGCTGTCGCGGTACACGGATCTCGTCATCTTCAACTCCGGGACGGGTTCCCGGAACTACCAAGCCATGGGCATGCGGGCGCCTCGCATGCAGGTCATCCCCAACGGCTTCGATGTGATCCGCTTCGCGCCGGATCCGGCCAAGGGTGCGGCACAGCGCAAGGCCTGGGACATTCCGGAGGGAGCCCCACTGATCGGAATCGCGGGCCGTCTCGACCCCGTCAAGGACCATCCGACCTTCCTCCGCATGGCCGGCCTGCTGCGCCAAGCGCATCCGGAAGCCTGGTTCGTCTGCATAGGGGACGGGACCCGCGCCAACCGCGAATCCCTCCAGTCGCTCGCCGCCGCGCTGGGAATCGCGGATCGCACGCGCTGGCCGGGCGTCTGCCTGGACATGCCCAGCGCCTACAACGCCCTCTCCCTGCTCGCCCTGACTTCCACGGACGAAGGGTTCCCCAATGTGCTGGGCGAAGCAATGGCCTGTGGCGTGCCCTGTGTCTCGACACGGGTGGGAGACACCGCGCTGCTCGTTGGAGAGACTGGACCCATCCGGGAACCCGGAAATGCAGAGGCGCTGGCCGAGGCCGCCTCCATCTTGCTGAGGGAATCCCCCGAGGCGAAGGCCGTCCGCTCAGCGGCTTGCCGCGCGCGGATCACGGGCACCTTCAGCATCGAGACCCTGACCCGGGACACAGAGCAGGCCTTGATGAAAGTGGCGCGCAGAGACGCGTCACAAGCCGGATCTGCCCATCCACCCCCACGGGGCCCGCGCTACCTGCTCCGCTTCGACGACATCTGCCCGACGATGGACTGGACGCAGTGGAACGCTGTCGAGGACATCCTCGTGGCCCAAGGCATCAAGCCCATCCTCGCGGTCATCCCCGACAACCGCGATCCCAAACTGGTGGCGGGCCCGCCCGCGCCCGATTTCTGGGACCGTGTCCGCGCCTGGCAGAGCCGCGGGTGGGCCATCGGGCTGCACGGGTACCAGCACCTCTATGTGAACAAGGATGCGGGCATATTGCGGATCGGGAGGAAGAGCGAATTCGCCGGCCTGAGCTACAGCGAGCAGCACGAGAAGATCCGCAAAGGGCTCGCGATCTTCGAACGGGAGGGCGTGCGCGCGGACGCATGGGTGGCGCCCTCCCACTCCTTCGATTGGACCACCGTGGAGGCGCTCGCGGCGCAGGGGATCCGGACCATCAGCGACGGCTTGGCATTCCGCCCTTATCGGGACGGGCGCGGCAACATCTGGGTGCCCCAGCAATCCGCCACGATGCGCGCCATGCCCTGGGGGGTCTGGACCTTCTGCTATCACAGCCTCGATTTCGCGGACGACAGGCTGGAGAGTTTCAAGCGGCGCCTGGCGCGCCTGGCTCCGCGCATGATCTCGCTCCAGGAAGCCGAAGCCCTGGCGGCCCATTCCCTCTCCATGCCGGACAAGCTCGTGTGGCTGGTGCGGCACGTGGTGTCGGGGGCCAGGAACCTGGCCCGTCCCCGGGCCGGAGGCGCGTGATGCGCGGCCTGGAGCGTGAATCCCCGGCCAGGATCCGCATCGCGTTCCTCATCCCGTCGCTGATCGCGCATGGGGCCGAGCGCCAACTCTGCGAACTGGCGCGGGGCCTGGACCGGGACCGCTTCGAGATCCATGTGGTGGTTTCCTATGCAGCCGCAAGCCGTGAAGGCGCCGACTACTGGGCTGAAGCCGCGGCGATTCCGGGCGTGACGCTGCACTGCCTCGGCAAGCGGCCGGGCCCCGCGGGCCATATCGTGGCGCTGCCGCGGCTCTGGCGCCTACTCCGGAGCATCCGCCCTGATCTCATCCACGGCTACCTCGACTCGAACCTGCCCGCCCTCCTCGTGGGGCGCGCCCTGGGCAGGCCCGTGGTCTGGGGCATCCGGCGCAGCAGCGGCGATCTCTCGCAGTTGAACCGCCTGTCCAGGGCGCTGCTTCGTGTGATGATCTGGCTATCGCCCTTGGTGGATCTCGTCATCTTCAATTCGGAAGCGGGCCGGACCTCCTATCAGGCGATGGGCGTGCGCGCACCGCGGATGCTTGTCATTCCCAACGGTTTCGACGTGGACCGCTTCGCGCCCGACATGGAACTGGGGCTGGATCAGCGCCTGGCCTGGGGAATTTCCGCAGGCGCGCCGCTTGTCGGCATCGTGGGACGCCTGAGCCCGGTGAAGGACCATCCGGCCTTTCTCCTCGCGGCCGCGCGGCTGGCCGGAGAATGGCCCGAGGTCCGGTTCGTCTGTGTAGGCGGCGGGACCAAGGAATACACGGAGTCGCTCCGCGCCCTGGCCGCCTCGCTGGGAATCGCGGACCGGGTCATCTGGCCCGGGGCCTGCAGCGACATGCCGCAGGTCTACAACGCGTTGACAACGCTGCTCCTCTCCTCCTCCGATGAAGGCTTCCCCAATGTCGTGGGCGAGGCCATGGCCTGCGGCGTCCCCTGCGTGGCCACCCGGGTGGGCGATACGGCCCTGCTGGTGGGCGACACGGGCCTGATCGTGCCCCGCGGCGATGACGCGGCCATGGCGGCCGCCGTGTCGGCGCTCCTCCGGGAACCCGCCGGCGCGGCCGCGGCGCGGGCGCGCGAATGCCGGTCGCGGATCTGCGCCGCCTTCAGCACGGCCGCGCTGGCGCGGAACACGGAAGCGGCCCTGCTCTCCCTCATCTCCCTTCCCGCGCCCGCCTCATCGCCCTCCGGAGCCTGAATGCGGGATGTCGTGTTCCTCACCGATTCGCTGACCCGCGGAGGCGCGGAAACCCAGCTCACCCGGGTCGCCGTCTCCTTGAGCCGGCGCGGATGGAAGGTGGGCATCCTCTCCCTCTTTCCCGAGAGCGATTTCGAGGATGAGCTCCGGGAAGCCGGCGTTCCCCATGTGGTCTGCGAACCTTCTCGCTCGCCTAAGGACCGTCCCCTGATCCCCTTCAAGATGTCTTGGCGGCTCGTCCGGCAATTGAGGGAATGGCGCCCCCCAGTGCTCATCACCTTCAGCTACCACGCGGATGTGATGGGCAGGGTGTGCGGCCGTCTGGCGGGCGTCCCCACCATCATCGGCTCCCTCCGCACGGCCCACACGAAGACGCCTCTGCGCGACAGAATCTACCGCTACACCGAGCCCCTCATCGACCTGACCATCTCGAATTCGCAGGCGGGCGTGAACTACATGGTGTCACGGCGGATCCTCACGCTGCGGAAGACGAAGGTCATCCCGAACGCGATGATCATGGCGGATTTCCCGTCTCCGGCCTCGCGGGAGGCGGTGCGCGCGGGACTGGGCACCCCGGACGGGGCCTTCCTCTGGCTGGCGGTGGGGACGCTCAACCCCGCGAAGGACTACCCGGGCCTCATCGAGGCCGCGGCCGCGTGCGCGGCGGCCTCGCCCGCGTTCCGGCTCTGCATCGCGGGCGGCGGCGACGCCCTGGACTTCTTGCGCGGACAGGCCGAGGCGCGCGGCGTGGGCGGTGCCGTCCATTTCCTCGGCAAGCGCGATGACGCCCTCGATCTGATGCGGGCCGCGGACGCCTTCGTGCTCTCTTCAGCCTGGGAAGGGCTGCCCAACGCGGTGATGGAGGCCATGGCCTCCGGCCTCCCGGTGGTGGCCACGGATGTGGGCGGGGTCCGCGAACTCATCGAGCCGGGCCGCTCAGGATGGATCGTCCCGCCACGCGATCCCTCGGCGCTCGCAGACCGGATGCTCGCCACCATGAGCCTCGAGCTCGCGGCCCGCGAGAGGCTAGGGGCCGAAGCCCGCGCGTCCATGACCGACCGCTTCGACCATGAGCGCATCACCGACCGGTGGGAGGAGCAGATCCTGCAGGCGGCGCCGGAAGCGCAGAGTGGGGCCGCGCGCCATGCGCCAGCCTTCGTGATCTCGTTGGATTTCGAGCTGCTCTGGGGCATGCGGGACAAGCAATCCATCACCACCTACGGCGACCACATCCTCGGCGAGCGCGAGGCCATCCCCGCCATGCTGAAGCTGTTCAGGCAGTACGGCATCCGGGCCACCTGGGCCTCCGTGGGCATGGCGCTCTTCGACCGGAAGGAGGATCTCCTCCGCCATCTTCCCGGCCTGCGGCCCACCTACGAGCGGGACGCGCTGAACCCCTTCGGGGTACTTGACGAGATCGGGGACGATGAACGGTCGGACCCTTACCACTACGGGCTCTCGCTGGCCCGCCAGATCATGGACTGCGAGGGCATGGAGATGGGGAGCCACACCTTCTCCCACTTCTATTGCCTCGAAAAGGGGCAGACCGCGGCCCAGTTCCGGGCCGACCTGGACGCCTCCATCACAGCCGTCGAAAGGCTGGCTGAACGGCCGGTCAGCCTCGTGTTCCCCCGCAACCAGTACAATCCGGAATACCTCTCCACTTGCGCCGAGGCGGGATTCACCTGCTTCCGCGGCAACGAGGCGGCCTGGATGTACCACGAGGCGGTGGACGCGGATCAGCCCGTTTCCAGGCGGGGCGCGCGCCTGCTGGATAACTACCTGAACCTGTCCGGTTCCAACGGATTCATCCCCCACGAGGAAGGCGGGCTCATCAACTGCCCCTCCAGCCGCTTCCTCCGGCCCTTCTCAACCACGCTGGCGCCCTTCGAGGGCCTGCGCCTGCGGCGGATCCAGAACGCCATGGAATCGGCGGCGCGGAGGGGCCGCAGCTTCCATCTCTGGTGGCACCCGCACAACTTCGGGACTGATCTCAAGGAGAACCTCGCGAACCTGGAAGCGCTGCTGCGCTGCCATGTGGCCCTGCGGGACCGCTACGGCGTGGTCCCCATGAGCATGGGCGAAGTCGCGGCCAGGGCGCGGGGGGATCGCGCCCCCATCGCCCCGGCCTCCTTCGCGCAGGCCGGAGGGCGCTGATGCGGACCCCGCCGGAGCATGCGACGCGGCTGATCCGTTCCCGCTATTACCTGGGAAACGCCTTCATCGTGGAGCACAACCCGGGGACGGCGCAGGTCTCGGCCAGCGGCATCCTGCTCCTGCCGCCGCTGGGCTACGAGGACACCTGCGCCTACCGGCCTCTCCGGGTGCTGGCGGACGCGCTGGCCCGCGCGGGCCATGTGGTCCTGCGGCTGGACTGGCCTTCCCTCGGCGACAGCGCCTTCGAGGCGTCGCGGGTGGATCTCGTCGCAAGTGGCACCAGCGCCATCGCGTCGGCCATCGCGTCGCTCCACGCCCGCGGCTTCGCGCGCATCACCGGCATCGGCGTGAGGGGCGGTGGCTTGATGGCGCTGGCTTCGCCGGGATTCGACGAATTGGCGCTGTGGGGCGTCCCGCTTTCCGGCAAGGCCTATCTCCGGGAGGAACGCGCCTTCCATCAGACCGCGGCCCGGGCCTATGGCGAAGTGCCCAAGGACATCGCGCCGCTACCCGATGGCGCCTTGGAGGCCGGCGGATTCTTCTACAGCCCTGAGACGGTGGCGGCCCTCCAAGGACTCTCCGCCAAGGCGCTGGTCACGGCGGGAAAGCTCCGGCGCGCGCTCCTGATCGGCCGCGACGGGATCGCCGCTCCGGCCGAGCTCGTGGACGCGTTCCGGAAGGCCGGCACCGCGATCTCCATCTCCTCCGCCAACGGTCTCAGTGCGCTGCTCGAAAATTCCTACCAATCCGAACTGAGGCCCGGGATCTTCGAGGCCATCCAGACCTGGCTGGCGACCGGCTCCGGCCGGGTGGACAACCGCGGCCCTGAAGGCCAAGGCAGCCTGCGCCTTGAGGCGGGCGTCACCGAGCGGCCTGTGGTGCTCAGTGGCGAGGCCGGCGAACTGTCGGGCATCCTCTGCGAGCCCGAGGGTGGCGCGAAGCCGGGCGCGGCATGGATGCTCTTCCTGAACGCGGGCGGCATCCGCCGCTCTGGGCCCAACCGGCTCTGGACACGCACGGCCCGCGCACTGGCCGCCGAGGGGAGACCCTCGCTTCGCTTCGATGTGCGGGATGTGGGCGACAGCGATGGCGCCACGGCGGCGCACCCGGACCTGGAGGAGATGTACAGCGAGTCCGCCATCCGCGATGTGGTGCAGGCCTACGACTGGGCGCTCGCCCAGGGCGCGGGCGAGATGGATGTGGTCGGACTCTGCTCCGGGTCCTTCCTGGGGATCCAGCTCGCCGCGCGGCGCCAGATCCGGCGCGCCATGCTCTTCAACGGGCTGGCCTTCGTCTGGGATGACGAGGCACGGGCCTCGGGTGTCACCAGCCACATCGGCGAATCCCTATTCGATGGACGGCGGTGGCGGCGGCTTCTGACCGGCCGCATCAACGCGGCCGCTGTGGTGAATGCCATCGGCGCCAAGGCCTGGATGGTTGCCGCCCGGCCCTTCCGGCAGCGGCGCGAGGTCAACGCCGTCCAGACGCTGATCCACGACGTCACCGCGCGGGGCACCACCCTCCACCTGGTCTCCAGCGAAGGAGATCCCAGCGCCGCCTACCTGGAACGCAATGTGGACCCGGAATTCCGCCCGCGGATGACCATGCTTCCCGGTGTGGATCACACGATCCGGCCCCTCTGGGCCCATGACCGTGTGGTGGCCTTGATCATGAATGGTCACGATTTTTTACCTACGAAAGGCCCGTAATCATTCCGCTTGGCAGGGGATACCTTCACACCTAGACTCTACCCACGGCCCGGGCGCTCATGGCTTATTTCATCCGTATAACTTGTTACACAAAAGAGGCTTGCTGAATGCATCAGAAGGAAATTCGCGACATCATCTTGAATCATGCCCGCCTTTCTGCCGATGTCAGCAACTTGGCCGACACCTCGGATCTCTACGCGGCGGGACTCACCTCGCTGACCACGGTCAACCTGATGCTGGCCCTGGAAGATCACTTCGACATCGAGTTCCCGGACAGGATGCTGGTCCGGAAAACCTTTGAAAGCATCCAATCGCTCTCGGAAGCGGTTGAAGCGTTGAAGAGCTGAGCAACGCCGGGAGGCCCGGCTCCAGGGAGAGTTGAATGCGCCAACCCGCGTTGCAGCCCCGCCACGAGAGCCTCGCGAGCCTCATCGAGCAGGTCCACGCCATGGGCCGGGAATCCATCGCCCCTTTCGCGGAGGCCGTGGACCGGGACGCCCGCTTTCCCGCCGAGGCGTTCCAGGCGCTGAGAGCCTCGAAGCTACTGAGCTGCTATGTGCCTGTCGAGCTTGGCGGGATGGGTCTCACAATCACGGACTTGTCGAAGCTCTGCGAGACGCTCGCGCTCTATTGCGCTTCCACGGCCATGATCTTCGCCATGCACCAGATCCAGGCCGCGTGCATCGTCCACCACGCCCTCGGCTCGGAGCCCTTCCGCGACTACGCGCGGGAGCTGGTGGAGCGCCAGCACCTCATCGCCTCCTCCACCACGGAGCTGGGCACAGGGGGCGATGTGCGCACCAGCATCTGCGCAGTGGAGGTGGCGGGCGGGCGTTTCACGCTGGAGAAGCAGGGGCCCGTCATCTCCTACGGCGAGGCCGCGGATGCCATCCTCGTCACCTGCCGCAGCTCGCCCGGGGCCGGGCCGAACGACCAGTCCCATGTGCTCGTGAAAAAGGAGGGCTGCGCTCTGAAGCCCCTGTCCGGCTGGGACACGCTGGGCTTCCGGGGCACCTGCAGTTCCGGCTTCACGCTCAACGGCAAAGGCGAGGCCTGGCAGATCCTGCCGGTCCCCTACGCCGAAATCCACGCCAAGACCATGCATCCGTTCTCGCATAGCGTCTGGAGCTCCCTCTGGCTCGGCATCGCGGCCGACGCCGTGGCCCGCGCCCGCGCCTCGGTGCGCGCGGAGGCCCGCAAGACGCCGGGCACCTTGCCGTCCACCGCCATGCGTTTGGCGGAGGTGGACACGGTCCTGTTCTCCATGCGGAGCGGCATCCGGCAGACCATCGCCGAGTACCAGCGGATGCTGGAAGCGGACGAGCCAGGAGCCTTCGCGTCGAACTTCGGCTTCGCCATCCGCGTCAACAACCTTAAGGTCACTTCGTCCCAGCTCGTCGTGGACATCGTGAGCCGCGCCATGCTCATCTGCGGCATCGCGGGCTACCGGAACGATTCCAAGGCCAGCCTCTGCCGCCAGCTGCGTGACGCCTACGGGGCCGCGCTCATGGTGAACAACGACCGCATCCTGGGACAGAGCTCCACCATGCAGATCCTGCAACGGGAGGGTTGACCATGTGCGCCCCGACCGGAATCGATGCCTACGCGGCCTACCTCGACCAACTGACTCGCGCGGGGTTGCTGATCCCTTCCGGGGTGCGGGGCGTCTACGGGCGCAGCGGAGCCTTCGAGCATGTCGTGGAGCGGTTCGAGCGGTTTGTCACGCGGATGGGCCGGCATCTGGAACCCGAAGTGATGCGGTTCCCTCCGGTCTTCAACCGGGACCACTACGCCTCCATCAACCACATCAACAATTTCCCCGACCTCATGGGCTCGGTCCACACCTTCACGGGCGGCGATCCCGAGCATGTGGAACTGGTGCGGAAATTCGAGAACGGCGAGGACTGGAGCCGGGATCTCGCCGCCAGCGGCGTGATGATGATCCCGGCCGCGTGCTATCCGCTTTATCCCACAGCCACGGGCACGTTGCCGCCGGGAGGGCGCACCGTGGACCTGGAATCCTTCGTCTTCCGCCACGAGCCTTCGGACGACCCCGCCCGCATGCAGATCTTCCGGCAGCGCGAATACGTGCGGCTGGGCACGGGAGAGGAGGCCCTCGCCCACCGGGACTACTGGCTGGAGCGGGGCAGGGAGATGCTCCTGTTCGTGGGCCTGGACGCGCGCGCCGTCGTGGCCAACGACCCCTTTTTCGGGCGCGGCGGGCGCATGATGAAGGCGACTCAGCGGGAACAGATCCTCAAGTACGAACTGGTGGTGCCCATCTGTTCGGAGGAGCGGCCCACGGCGGTCACTTCCTGCAACTACCACCTCGACTACTTCGGCATCGCCTTCGATATCAAGACGCCCGACGGGAAGCCCGCCCATTCCGCCTGCGTCGGCTTCGGGCTGGAGCGCATCGCCCTGGCGCTGTTCAAGACGCATGGACTCGATGTCCGCGCCTGGCCCGGGCCCGTGCGCGAGATCCTGGAATTGGACTGAGCGCGGATCTGACATGAAACAGATCCTCTCGCTGGACCCGGCCACCTATGAGCGCCACCTCATCCATGGCGCCAACCGGACCTGGGCGGAGACGAATTGCTACACGGATGTCGTCATCGAGCTGCTCCATGGCCTCGGCCACGAGCCCATGGCCGCGCTCCCCTTCACGCTGGCCATCGACTTCGAGGGGGACCAGTGGACCTTCTTCAAGTTCCCCCAAGTTGATCTCCTGGAGCTGTACGGCTTCGACATCCACGAGCTCGCGCCCTGGCGGCCGCTGACGGAGCACATCGAGGAACAGGTCGGGGCTGGCAGGCCCGTGCTGGTGGAGCTCGATTCCCACTACCTGCCGGACACGGCAGGCACGGCCTACAAGCTGGCGCATGTGAAGTCCACGGTAGCCGTCAACGCCATCGACATCGCGGGGCGCCGCCTGGGCTACTTCCACAACCAGGGCTACCACGTTCTCGACGGCCAGGATTTCAGCGATGTCTTCCAAATGGACGGCCTCGCGCACGAACGGATGCTGCCGCCCTACATCGAGTTCGTGAAAAAGGTCCCCCATGTCCAACCCCTGTCCGGCAAGGCGCTGGTCGAAGCCTCTGTGGGCCTGGTCCGGAGGCATCTCGGCCGGATCCCCGAACGCAATCCGTTCCCCGCCTTCAAAGCGAAATTCCAGACGGATCTCGACTGGCTCCTCCAGTCGGACCTGGAAGTCTTCCACGCTTACTCCTTCGCGACCCTCCGCCAGTACGGCGCCTGCTTTGAACTTGCGGGCACTTGCCTGAGTTGGCTCAGCTCTCAAGGCGTGCAACATCTCGGCCTCGCGCTGGAGGCCTTCGACCAGATCTCGCAAGCCACCAAGGCTTTCCAGTTCCAGCTCGCGCGCTCCATGGCGCGGAAGAAGGCCTTCGACCTCTCGCCCCTGGATGGCATGGCGGAGCAGTGGGCGCGCGCCATGGACAGCCTCCAACATCATTTCGGCGGTTCGCGATGACGGTCCTCACCGGGATCTGCGTGGATGCCCACCCCACCGTCTTTCTCCACGAAGGGTGGGACCTGGCGCCCGCGCCCCCCGGAGTCTACGACTCCGCGGACGCCGCACTCGCGGCCGCCCTTCCATGGCGCGCGGCCCTCGTGCCGGGCACGGTGGCGGACAGCCTCGGCGTGGATCTCGAAACGGCCTTCGATGCTGATGCCGAGGATTGGTGGTACCGCTGCATCTTCGATCAGCCCGCCTCCAAAGGCGCGCAGCGGCTCCGCTTCGAGGGTCTGGCCACCCTCGCGGAAGTCTGGTTGAACCGCACACGCCTCTTCAGCTCCCGCAACATGTTCGTGCCGCAAGTGTGCGACATCACCAACCTCATGCGCGAGCGCAACGAGCTGGTGATCTGCTTCCGCGCCCTGAAGGCGGAGTGCGCCCTGAAGAAACCCCGCCCGCGCTGGAAGACCGCCCTGGTGGCGCACCAGAACCTCCGCTGGATCCGCGCGACACTGCTGGGCCGGATCCCCTCCTGGACGCCCGCCATCCCGCCCGTGGGGCCCTGGCGGGACATCAAGCTGGAAACGCTCCGGCTCGCGCACCTCACGAAACTCGATCTCCAGACATCCGCGCGCGGAGCGGAAGGCCGCATCTCCCTCGCCGCGGAGCTGCGGGCTCTCGATGGCTGCGAGCTCCGGGAGGCCCATCTCAGCGTGGGCGAGCAGCGCTTCCCGCTCGCCGTCGAGCGGGAAGCGGAGAGCTTCGTCATCTCCGGAGCCTTCACGCTGCCGGGCGCGCCGCTCTGGTCGCCGCACACTCACGGCACACCCCACTTGTTGGACTGCATCCTCGAACTTCAGTCCAACGAGGGTCCGATACTCATCGAGTGCGGGCGTATCGGATTCAAATCCATCGTCTTGGACCGCCGCGATGGAGCCGTACAGCTCATCATCAACGGGCAGCCCGTGTTCTGCCGGGGCGCCTGCTGGACGGTCAACGATTTCCGCTCCCTCGCGGGAGATCCGGACGCGCTGTGCCGGGCCCTCCTGCTGGCGCGTGATGCCGGGATCAACATGCTGCGCGTGGGCGGCACGATGGTTTACGAGTCCGAGGCCTTCTACAACCTCTGTGACGAGCTGGGGATCCTGGTCTGGCAGGACTTCATGTTCGCCAACATGGACTACCCCTTCGCCGATGAGGCCTTCCACCAGGAAGTCGAGGCGGAGACAGTCCACCACCTGAACCGTTTCCAGCGGCATCCCTGTCTGGCCGTCTTCTGCGGCGGCAGCGAGATCGAGCAGCAGGCGGCCATGCTGGGCCTGCCCGCGACGGAATGGACGGGGCCTTTCTTCACGGAGGAGCTCCCCCGCCTCTGTGCGGCCTGGCACCCCGACATCCCCTACTTCCCTTCCACGCCCACGGGCGGCGTGCTGCCCTTCCATCTCGCCACGGGCGTTTCCCACTACTACGGCGTCGGCGCCTACAAGCGGCCCCTGGAGGATGCGAGGCGCGCTGGCGTGAAGTTCACAGCCGAATGCCTGGGCTTCTCCAATGTGCCGGACGCGGGCGCGATGGAACGGCACTTCGGCACGACGCTACCCGCGCCCCACTATCCCCGCTGGAAGGCGGGCGTGCCGAGAGACGCGGGCGCGGGCTGGGATTTCGAGGACATCCGCGACCACTACCTCAAGATTCTGACGGACCTCGACCCGGTGGAGCTCCGCGGCCACGACCTGGAACGCTACTTCGCTTTGTCGCGCGCCGTCAGCGGCGAGGTGATGAAAGCGGTCTTCGCCGAATGGCGCAGACCGGGGAGCGGATGCGGCGGCGGCCTGGTCTGGTTCTTCAAGGATCTCCGTCCCGGCGCGGGGTGGGGCCTCCTCGACAGCGATGGCACTCCCAAAGCCGCGTACTGGCATCTCAAGCGCGCCTGGGCGCGGCAGGCTTTGCTCATCACCGACGAAGGCCTCGACGGATTGCAGCTCCACCTCATCAACGAGACAGAGGAGAACCTCGATGCCATGCTCGAGCTGGATCTCTTCCAGATCGGAAGGGTGCCGGTCGGTCACGCGGCCCAACCCGTCACCATCCCCGCCTTCGGGAGCCACAGCCTCCAGGCCGACGCGGTGCTGCCCTATTTCGCGGATCTCACCTACGCCTACCGCTTCGGCCCGCCCCGGCATGATGTGGTGGTGGCGAGGCTGAGCTCCGCGAAGGATGGCCGTGTGCTGGGCGAGGATTTCCACTTCCCCCTCGGGCTGAACCTTCCCGTCCAGGAGTCCTCGGGGATCAGCGCGAACGCGGAAGTGTCCACGGATGGCACTGTCCTCCTGACGATCCAGCCGTCCACACTGCTCCAGACCATCGCCCTTTCCTGTGAGGGCTTTCTCCCCGACAGCAACTACTTCCATGCGGCGCCGGGGCAAGTCAAGCGGGTGCGCTTCACGCCCCTCACGGAAGGCGCGTCGAAGTTCAAGGTCCATGTCAGCGCCCTCAACCTCCGCGATTCCATCACGGTCCGGACCAAGGGCTGATTTTTCAATTTCGAATGGCAGATGGCAGCCGCTTAACCGCGACTAAAACCCTTTATTGCATGCATTCAAATATGAAATAATCGCCCCATCAGGATCGAATTAGGACAAACTGGAAGATCGTCAATCGCAGGTCATGGAAGGTGGAACAGCATGCGCATCGTCGTCGTGGGTCTCGGGTATGTAGGGCTGCCCCTCGCGTTGGAACTCGCGAAGAAATTCCCCGGCACCGTGGGGTTCGACATCCATGCGGTCAAGGTCGCCGAGCTCCAGGCGGGCGTGGATCGCACGCGCGAAGTGGAACCAGAGGCGCTCAAGACGACGGCGCTGAAGATGACGGCCGACCCCGAGGACATGTGCGGCGCGGACTTCTTCATCGTCGCCGTGCCCACGCCCATCGACGGCTGGAACCGTCCCGACCTCACGCCCATGATCAAGGCCAGCGAGACAGTGGGGAGAGTCCTGGGCAAGGGCGCCATCGTCGTCTTCGAATCCACCGTGTTCCCGGGCGTGACGGAAGAGATCTGCGGCCCCGTGCTGGAGAAGGTCTCCGGCCTGAAGTGCGGCGTGGACTTCAAACTGGGCTATTCCCCCGAACGCATCAACCCCGGCGACAAGGTCCACACCGTGGACAAGATCACGAAGGTGGTCTCCGGCCAGGACGCCGCGTCCCTGAAGGTCATCTCCGGCGTCTACGCCGCGGTCGTCACCGCCGGCGTGCATGAGGCGAGCTCCATCAAAGTGGCCGAGACCGCCAAGGTGATCGAGAACACGCAGCGCGACATCAACATCGCGCTCATGAACGAGCTGGCCATCATCTGCGAGAAGGTCGGCATCCGCACCATGGATGTGCTGGCCGCCGCCCGCACGAAGTGGAACTTCCTGCCCTTCAGCCCCGGCCTCGTGGGCGGCCACTGCATCGGCGTGGACCCCTACTACCTCACCACCAAGGCCGAGGAGCTGGGCTACCAGCCGCAAGTCATCCTCGCGGGGCGCCGCATCAACGACACCATGGGCGCCTATGTGGCCCAGAAGCTGGTGAAGCTGCTCATCCAGCAGGAGACGCCGGTGAAGACGGCGCGGGTGGGGATCCTGGGCCTCACCTTCAAGGAGGATGTCCATGACATCCGCAACAGCAAGGTGCCTGACATCGTGGAGGAGTTGAGGAATTTCGGCATCGAGCCCCTCATCCACGATCCGCTGGCGGACGCCGGCGCCACCCACGAGGAATACGGGCTCACGCTCTCCCCCTTCGAGGCGTTCAAGGAGCTCGACGCGCTCGTCTTCGCGGTG
>DASRXV010000118.1:0-2672 GCA_035687325.1 Holophagaceae bacterium | reverse complement strand
CTCCACGCCCTCCTTGGCCTCGATGGCCTGGTGGAGGCCGTTGGACCAGCGGCGGCCGGGCATGAGGCGGCCCGTGAACTCGTCCACGATGACCACTTCGAGGCCCTTGCCGTCCTCCTTGGGGCGCACCATGTAGTCCACATCGCGCTTGTACATGTGGTGGGCCAGCAGGGCCTGGCTGAGGCCGTGCAGCGTCTCGATGTGCGCGGGGTCGTAGAGGTTCGGGACGCTCAGGAGCTCCTCGGCGTGGCGCGTGCCGCCGTCGGTGAGCACCACCTGCCGGTCCTTCTCCTCGATCTTGAAGTCCTTCTCCATCTCCAGCCGGGGGACGATGGCGTCGATGCGGTAGTACTTGGAGGTGTCCTCCTCCGAGGCGCCCGCGATGATGAGCGGCGTGCGGGCCTCATCGATGAGGATGGAGTCCACCTCGTCCACGATGGCGTAGGTGAAACCGCGCTGGGTGAAGTCGGCCAGGTCCCACTTCATGTTGTCGCGCAGGTAGTCGAAGCCTAGCTCGTTGTTCGTGGCGTAGGTGATGTCGGAGCCGTAGGCGTCGCGGCGCTGCTGGTCGTCCAGGCCGTGCTGCACGATGCCCGTGGTGAGCCCCAGCCATCCGTAGAGGCGGCCCATCCACTCGGCGTCGCGCCTGGCCAGGTAGTCGTTCACGGTGACAAGATGGGCGCCCTTGCCCGCCAGGGCGTTGAGGTAGAGCGCCAGCGTGGCGGTGAGCGTCTTGCCCTCGCCCGTGCGCATCTCGGCGACGCGGCCCTCGTGCAGCACGATGCCGCCGATGAGCTGCACATCGAAGTGGCGCATCTTGAGCACGCGCCTGGAGGCCTCGCGGCAGACGGCGAAGGCCTCGGGCAGGATCTGGTCCAGGGTCTCGCCGGCGGCCAAGCGCTCCTTGAAGGCCGGGGTCATGGCCTTGAGATCCTCGTCGCTGAGGGCGGCGACATCCTCTTCCAGGGCGTTGATCAGCTGGACCTTGGCCCAGTAACGCTTCAGGTCCCGCTCGTTCTTCGAGCCGAAGACTTTTTTGAGGAGCTCATCCATCATGGCCGGATCCGATCACTTTCAAATGCGCGTCAAACCGTTGAGTGTAGCGCATTTCGCCTCTCCGGCCCACCCGGAAGCCCCGCCAGGGCCCTCCTGCGAACGCCTTTCCCTTGAGGGATTTAGAGCGGCAGGGCAAACTGGAGTTTTGGACCAGGAGAACCCATGGCCGTTGAGCGCACTTTCGCCATCGTGAAGCCGGATGCCGTCAAGGAAGGTCACGCCGGCGAGATCCTTACCGCCATCGAGCACAGCGGCCTGGCCGTCAAGGGCCTCAAGATGACCCTGCTGACGCCGGAGATCTGCAAGGGCTTCTACCACGAGCATGTGAGCAAGGGCTTCTACCAGGAGCTCGAGGATTTCATGACCGAGGGCCCTGTGGTCCTGATGGTCCTGGAGGGCGAGAACGCCATCTCCCGCTGGCGCGACCTGATGGGCGCCACCAATCCCGCCAACGCCGCCGAGGGCTCCATGCGCAAGCGCTTCGGCGCCAGCATCGGCCGCAACGCCACCCACGGTTCCGACAAGCCTGAAGCCGCCGCGTTCGAAGTGAGCTACTTCTTCAACGCATTCGAGCAGCAGGCCTGATTCCGCGAAGGGCCGCGAAGTAAAAGTATCAAAGGGCCGCGATGATTTTCGCGGCCCTTTTGTTTTTCAGTTTCGCGGCCCTTCGCGGATCAGCTTTCCTTCGCCGCCGTGAACGCGGCCTGGAAGAGGCGTCGGATGCCGGGGATGAGATCCACGGCGGCCATTTCGGTTTCGGTCACCCACTGGGCTCCGGCGGGGGGGGCGGGGATTTCTTCGTCCGTTGCCTTGGCGCGCAGCAGGTGCGTGAGGTAGAGGCGCTGCTGGCCTTCGAGGCTCTCCAGGCGGAAGAGCCACGGCGTGGGGAGGCGGCTCGTGCGCTCGTCGAAGACCACGGGCAGCGCGGCGGCGCGGTCCACCACGCGGAAGGGGATGCCCCAGGTCTGCTGGATCTGCGCCGTGAGCAGCGCGGAGGGCAGGAAGCCCGGCGCCCATGGCACCTGCACCGGCATGAGCAGGCCGCGATGGGGCGAGTGGGGATTGGGCACGAGCAGCACGCGAGGCTCCGCCTTCCCGTGGACGAGCACGCCCTCGATGAAGGTGGTGAGCAGCACGCGCCCTTCAGCCATCGCTACCTTCCCCCCGCTTCGACCAGTTCGCTGAGGATACGCGCTTTGGCTTCGGTGACGGCGGCGACCAGAGCATCGGGGGCCAGCTTCGAGAGCGCCTTGGTGCGGCGTTCCCTCAGTTCCACGATGCCGTCCTTGAGGCCCTTGGAGCCCACCATGACACGCAGGGGGAAGCCCAGCAGGTCCGCGTCCTTGAACTTGGCGCCGGGGCTGAGGCCTTCGCGCTCATCGTGCAGCACCTCGAAACCGGCCGATTCCAGCGAGGCTTCAAGCTCGTTGGCGACTTGGGAGACCTCCGCGTTGCCGGGATCCAGGTTGAGCAGATGCACCTGGAAGGGCGCGATGGGCCAGGGCCAGAGGATGCCGTCGTCGTCGTAGTTCTGCTCGATGGCGGCGGCGATGGTGCGCGTGATGCCGATGCCGTAGCAGCCCATGACCATGGGCTGGTCCTTGCCGTTCTCATCC
>DASRXV010000117.1:0-7250 GCA_035687325.1 Holophagaceae bacterium | reverse complement strand
CGCCCTGGTTGCCGAAAGATATCTGACAACTTCCGCTGTTTTTTTTCGGGGGATTGCCCCCATACTTGACATGGGCCCGCATCGGCGGGTTTCAGCAAGCGCAAGGTCTCCCTGCCTGGAAGGAGCCGTGCCAGACCTTCTCCAGGACGAATGCAAGGGAGTCAACATGCCTCAGGGCACCGTGAAGTGGTTCAACGCCGAAAAGGGTTACGGGTTCATCACCCCCGATGACGGAGGCGCCGATCTGTTCGTGCACCACTCCGCTATCCAGACCCAGGGTTTCCGCACGCTCGACGAGAATCAGCGCGTCAGCTTTGAAGTCGGCCAGGGCCAGAAGGGCCCCCAGGCCACGAATGTCAGCAAGGTCTAAAGCTCCGCTTTAGCAGCGAACGGCCCCCGCGAGGGGGCCGTTCTGTTTCTGGGCGCATCCGCTAGCATAGACCGATGTTCATCGGACACTACGCCCTCGCCTTCGCATCCAAGAAAGCCGCTCCGAAGACATCCCTGGGATGGCTCGTGCTGGGAGTCAGCTTTCTCGACCTGCTCTGGCCCCTCTGCCTGCTCCTCGGCCTGGAGCACGTGGCGCCGCGTCCCGGGGCACCGCCCTTCCTGCGGCTCGACTTCATCAGCTACCCGTGGACGCACAGCCTCCTCATGGCGCTGGTCTGGTCGCTGCTCGTGGGCGGGGTCTACCTCGCGCTTAAGAAGGACTCCCGCGGCGCGCTCGTCATCGGGCTCTGCGTCTTGAGCCATTGGGTCCTGGATTGGGCCACACACCTGCCCGACATGCCGCTCTGGCCCCATGGCCCGGAAGTGGGCTTGGGGCTATGGAAATCCACGGCCGCGACGCTCGCCGTGGAAAGCCTCATGTTCATTGCCGGGCTCGCCATCTACGCGCGCGCCACCCGCGCGAAGAACGGCAAGGGCCGCTGGGCTTTCATCGCCTTTGCCGCCTTCCTGCTCATCGCCTACTTCGGCGCCACCTTCGGCCCCCCGCCCGCGGACATGAGCGCCCTCGCCTGGTCCGCCCTGCTCTGCTGGCTCTTCCCCGTGTGGGCCTGGTGGTTCGATAAGAACCGCGAAGCGGTCTAGGCTCACCGCTCGCGCATGAACACAGCAGCCGCTTCCAGCGGCAGCCGCTGGCCCGTCATGTGATCGTCGAGACAGCGCGCGACGAGACCCGAGCGCAGGGGTCTCGATGTCAACTCTTCCCGGGTGAGCCAGTGGCAGGCGAGAATGTCCGCGTCCTGCGGCTCCGCCTCGCCATCTTCCACGGCTCCGTGGAAACAGACTCGCAGGTAGTCCTTCCCGTTGGCGGCTCGCAGGGCGTAGATGCCCACGAGCCCCTTCGGCGTGAAGGCCAGGCCCGTCTCCTCCCGCACCTCGCGGATGGCGGCGTCGAGGAGCGGCTCGCCCTCCTCCACATGGCCCGCGGGCTGGTTGAGGACGCGCGGTCCCCTCCCATCGCGCTCCTCCACGAAGAGGAAGCGGCCGTTCTTCTCGATGACGGCGGCGACGGTGAGGGACCAGGGCATCCTCCGACCGTAGCAGAGCGGCGGTCAGATGGACGAGGCGCGGCCCCGCCAGACGGACAGCCTCGCGCACCGCGAAGTACCTGCTGTCCTTCATCCGGAAAGCGCCTAGAGTCGGAGGTCTCGCCCGCCCCCAGGAGCCTCCATGCGCGCCGTCAAAGCCTACGCCACCGCCTCCGCGACCTCTCCCCTCGCGCCCTTCACCATCGAGCGACGCGAAGTGGGCCCGCACGATGTGGAGATCGAGCTCGCCTACTGCGGCATCTGCCATTCGGACATCCACCAGGTGCGCAACGAGTGGGGCAACGCCACCTACCCCATGGTGCCGGGCCACGAGATGGTGGGCCGCGTGACGAAGGTGGGCGCCCATGTGAAGGCCTTCAAGCCTGGCGACCTCGCGGGCGTGGGTTGCCTGGTGGACTCCTGCCGCGAATGCGTCCCCTGCAAGCGCGACCTGGAGCAGTTCTGCGAGAAGGGCGCCGCCTTCTCCTACAACGGCACCGAGATGGACCGGAAGACGCCCACCCACGGCGGCTACTCCGGCAGCGTGGTGGTGGACGAGGCCTTCACGCTGAAGATCTCGCCGAAGCTGGATCTCGCGGGTGCCGCGCCGCTGCTCTGCGCGGGCATCACCACCTACTCGCCCCTGCGCCACTGGAAGACGGGCAAGGGCTCCAAGGTGGGCGTCGTGGGCCTGGGCGGCCTCGGCCACATGGCCGTCAAGCAGGCCGCGGCCATGGGCGCCGAGGTGACGATGCTCAGCACCTCCAAGTCGAAGGAGGCGGACGCCCGCAAGCTGGGCGCCACGGGCTTCGGCCTCACCTCGGATCCGGAGACCTTCAAGAAGCTGGCGGGCCATTTCAACCTCATCATCGACACCATCTCCGCGCCCCATGACTACAACGCCTACCTGGGCCTTCTCCGCGTCGAAGGCGCCATGGTGCTCCTGGGCGTCCCGCCCGCGCCTACGCCCGTGGCGGCCATGTCCCTCATCTTCGGCCGCAAGATCCTGGCGGGCTCGCTCATCGGCGGCATCAAGGAGACCCAGGAGATGCTCGACTTCTGCGCCGAGCACGGCATCGTCTCCGAGATCGAGCTTATCCCCGTGGCGAAGGTGAACGAGGCCTTCGAACGCATGATGAAGAACGATGTGCGCTACCGCTTCGTGCTGGACTTGAAGACGCTCTGAGGTCCGATCTCAGTCGGGCCTCTTCTTGATGCAGAAGCGGCAGCTGTAGCAGGGCGGGCTGGATGTGGAACGTGAGCCCCACGCGTTCTGCGCCAACCCCTTCAATATCCACTACCTCCAGACCAAGGCCACCAAGAGCGGTCATCTGCTGGAGCTGGGGTGAAGCTTGACCAGCCAGGGACAGGGGCCGATCCTTGACCCGAAACGGCCGATCATGGTGAACCCATCAGATAGCCCCAGCGCCCTGCCCGCGGACCGGTTGCTTCAGATCATCCATTTCCAGACGGAGATCGCGAAGACCCGGATGGATCTCGGGCTCGTGGTCCGGCGAACGGCGGACCTGGCCCAGCTGCTCACCCGGGCGGAGGGGGCTGTCGTGGAGATGGTGGACGGAATCGACATGGTCTACCGCGCCGCCACGGGCATCGCCGAGAAGAACCAGGGGCTGCGTATCCCGCGCGACGCGAGCATCTCGGGGCTCTGCGTCGCCACCGGCGAGGCGCTCTGCTGCGCCGACTCCGAGACGGATCCCCGCGTGAACAAGGGGGCCTGCCGCGCGGTGGGGCTGAGATCCATGGTGGTCGTTCCGCTGCGGCACGACAGCGCCTGCGAGGGCGTGCTCAAGGTCGTCTCATCGCGCCCAGGCGCCTTCGACGCCGCGGACACCCGGACCCTGGCCCTCATCTCCGAAGTCATCGCCGCCGCCATGGCCCACGCCGACGAGCACGGCGCCCAGGTGGAGGAGGCGAGGACGCTCTACCAGCGCGCCACCCGCGACACCCTGACGGGCCTCGGCAACCGCGCCTTCTTCGACGACCAGCTGCATCAAGCGCTGGCCATGGCCCGGCGGAAACAAGAGGGGTTCGGCCTGCTGCTTGTGGACATGGACGGCCTGAAAAGCATCAACGACAGCCACGGCCACCCAGCGGGCGACGCGGCCATCCGCGTGCTCGCCGCGCGCCTGCGCGCCCTCACGCGCGAGAGCGACGTGGCCGCACGCCTGGGCGGCGATGAATTCGCACTGATCCTCCCTTCAACGGGGGACCGGGAGAGCGCCATGCGCGGGGCTGAAAAGATCGGCGCGGGGCTCGAAGGGCCCTTCGTCCTGGATGGCCGCGAGCACGCGGTGGGCGCCAGCTTGGGCCTGGCTTTCTTCCCCGAGGACGGCGATGACGCCGATACCCTCATCGCCCGCGCGGATCAAGCCATGTACGCCGCCAAGCGCGCCCGCAAAGCCGCCCGCTGAAGCGGCTCAGGCCTTCGGCGGCATGTCAGCGCCACGCCACGCGTTGGAGGTGCCGATCTCCGTCGCACCGCAGGCCTTGGCGTAGAGGAAGAGCTGGAGCTTGTAGGCGGCAAGCCACTTGAATGGGCCATTGAGGATGGCGACGCCAAGAGGGGCCGAGCCGCCGCCGGGCAGGGGGGCTTCCTGCGTCTCCAACTCCGTCTCGCTTACACCCGCGAAGAAGGCCTCGATGGCGGCTTTCTGCTTCCCCACCGCTGCGGGGAAGCCCTCCATCGGCATCTCCTTCGTCGAAGCGGCATGGTCGCCGAAGCGCTTCCAGTCCGCATGGGCCAGGCAGTCGATGCCCGCGATGCCGGAAATGGCCAGGTAGCGCAGCAGTTCCAGGGTGGAGCGCTGCTTCATCGACGGCCGGTAGTCCGCCGCGCCCTCGGGCAGCTTGGAGAAGAGGTGCAGACAGATATCGCACTCGCGGAGCATGGCGGCGGCGAGCTGGTCCTTGGTGATCATGCGGGGCTCCTGAGCGAACCTCCAGACTAGCGGATCGTGGCGCCGCTCATCTTCGCCAACAACCAATGAAGGCAGGCCAGATGTTGCGCGTCATGGCTGGCCAGCAAGTGGATGAGGCCGCGCAAGGTGATGGGGCCGTATTCCGCGAAGGTTCCGGGGCGATCCAGCTGCGCCGCGCTGAGGCCGGCCAGGTGTTCCAGAGTGATCTGCCGCGCCGCACGGAAGGCAGCCATGGCCCCGCCAGCATCCGCCGCATGGTAGTCGCCCGACTCCGCCAGGGCGTAGCTGTCGAGCGATTCCAGGTCCGGCTTCGTCTCGCTCAACATCCGCCGGATGCGGAGGTGGTAGCCCTCCACCTCGATGTCCCGCAGGTGACAGACCTGCCCCAGCACGGAGAACATCTCCCCCGGAACGGCCTCCCAGGAATCCGGCATCCAATCCAAGCGCCCTTCCGGCACCAGCCGCAGCAGCGCCTCTACCTGCTCCGGCATGGTGCGGAGGGATGCGATCACCTCTGGTGGAAGCTTCATGCAGGTATTAGGACGCGCCTTCCTCGAAGAAGGAAGCGGCCTTGACGATCTGGAAACAGGAATCCCCAGGCCACCGATGACGGCGCCTGGGGATCCGTGCAGGCCTTTGATGCGGCCTGGAAAACAGAAAGTCTGGATCAGACCTTCTTGGGCTCGACCGCGGTGACCGCGGGCTTCGCGACCTGCTCGACCGCGGGGGTCGTGGTGGCAGGGACGACCGCGGGGGTCGCGGCGGGATTGGGGTTGGGCTTGACTTCGGGCTGATTGGACATGGGAACTCCTTGAAGGCTGCCCGCGGGGAGCAACCTGATGAACGGACCCGAACGGGGGGCCTACCGGAAAAGCGGGTCACAAGCCTGCCTACGCGCTGTGGGCAGTGACCAGCTGTCCTCAACCCTGGGCGCATTCCTCGGGAACACAAGCTGTATTCCCCGCGCCGCCCGTTCGACAGGACTTAGCACGAAAGATAACTCGCGGGCGTCATTCGAGCGCAGGATCAAAGCGGTGGATGTCCTGGGCGACCACGCGGAGTAATCCGGTCCTGGGCATGGCCCTTCGAGCCTGGGAACCACCCGGGAGCGCGCGATGAAACGCACAGGCAAGCTGATCCGGATCCTGGACCAGGAGGCGGCACGATCCGATTACACGCAGGGGCTTCAGACCATGTGGGAGGACCGCTGGGTCCTGTTGGGCGATGCCGGCCGCGCCGCATGGTTCCAACGCCATGGCCAGCCTCCGCCCGAACGCAACCCCATGCTCGACCCCATCCTGATCCTGCGCGGCGTGCGGGGGCTCACGCCCGGCATCGTGAAGGGCCGCGTGCACCGGACCTGGTGAGTGATTCCGGAACTCAGGCCGCGGCCTGCTGGCGCGCCTGGAGCTTCGCCTGCTTCCACGCGGCCCAGGCCGCGCGGACATCGCCAAGGAGGCGGGCCCGCTGGGTCTTCCAATCCAGGCGCGCCGTGCGCCAAGCTTCGGCCTTGGCCAGCCCCTTCGCCTTCCATTGATCCCGCTTCACATGCCATGCCTCGCGCTGGGATTGGAAGACCGCGAGCGCCTGGTCGATGCGCGCATGCGCGGTCTCCAGGGAGATCCGGGCCGGCGCGGCATCAGCATGGAGCGCGGCGGCGAGGCGTTTGGCCTCCATGGCCACGCGGGCGCGCTGGATCTCCGTGGCGGGCACCCTGCGCAGGCCTCGGGCGAGGCCCGTCCACGAGCCCGCCGCGATGAGCCATTTGGCCGGGTCCCATTGGTACCAGCGCGGCCCGTTGCGGTAGTCCCACTGCCACATGTGGTGGAAGTTGTGATACCCCTCGCCGAAGGTGAACGGCGCGAGCAGGGCGTTATCGCGGGCACTGTTGGCGTCCGAGTAGGGTTGCGTGCCGAACCAGTGGGCGGCGGAGTTGATGAGGAAGGTGCTGTGGTGAGTCAGCACGATGCGGAGCAGGATGCCGATCACCAGCTGGCCCACAAGGTTGTGGGTCGCCAGACCCGCGGCGATCACGGGGAGGGCCGTCACGGCGGCGCCGATCCAGTAGTGGTGGCGCCCCTGCCAACGCACCAGCGGATCCTTCTCCAGATCTCCGACGGCTTCGAGCGGCCGTTCCGTGGCCTCCATCACCCAGACCCAGTGGGCGTACCAGAAGCCTTTCTTGACCGCGTAGGGATCTCGCTCGGGATCGTCCACGAAGCGGTGATGGTGCCTATGGTCGCTACACCAGGCAAGGGCGGAGTTCTCGAATGCCGCGGCGCCCAGGATCAACACCGCCAGTCTCACGGGCCACGCCGCCTGGAAAGCCCGATGGCTGAAAAGGCGGTGGTAGCCCACGGTGATGGCCAAACCCGTGAGCGAGTAGAGGGCGAGGAAGACCGCCACCTCGCTCCAGCGCAACCCCTGCACCGCCAGCTTCCAGGGCACGAAGATCAACGCTAACGCCAGCGTCCCCACGAGGAAGAGCGTGTTGAGCCAGGATCGGGGAGTCAGTTTGGGCATCTGAAAGGCCTGGGACAAGAGGTGCCACTTCCCAAGGTAGGCCGCCAAGGCCGCCTTGAGTCGTAACTTCGGCGATCCAACGCAGGCTCCGCTGGGCCTGAATCAGGTCAGTGACCCAGCTCCGATGTCACCTTGGCTTCGAAATCGGCTTCGCAATCCGCCACGGCTTTCGCGTAGCCGGCCGGATCATCGTAGTTCCCTGTCTTGCGCTTGGCGTCGAGGCCGCACTGCGAGACATGGGCCGCCACCCAGA
>DASRXV010000116.1:0-4525 GCA_035687325.1 Holophagaceae bacterium | reverse complement strand
GCGCACCGCGTACACCGGCGGCAGATGCTCGCCCACGGTCTGCCAGCTGTCGCCGCCGTCCTCCGTCACCCACAGCGAGCCCGTGGTGCTGCCGAAGGCGAGCCGGTCGCCGCTGCCGTCGATGTCCAGCGCGTGGCGGAGGGTGAGGTCGTAGGCGTGCTCCTGGGGCAGGCCCTTGCGCAGCACCTCGAAAGTCTTGGCGCCATCACGCGTGCGGGCCGCCACCACCTTGCCTTCCACCGGAATGCGCTTCTCATCCTTGGTCGCGGGAATGAACCAGGCGGTGTCGGGATTCTTCGGATGCACGGCCACGCCGAAGCCAAAGACCGCGGGCGGCACATGCTTGATCTCTTGGAAGGTGCGGGCGCCGTCCTTGCTATGGAAGACACCGTTGTGGTGCTGGATCCAGCAGGTGTCCGGCGCGGATGGGCACTGCACCAGGCGGTGCACATCCTGGAAGAGCGGATCGTTCGCCTGTTCCGGCGGCATGTATTCCGCGCGGAGGCCTTCGCCCACCAGCTCCCAGGTGGCGCCAGAATCCTTCGTCTTCCACACGCCGCCCGTGGAGACGGCCACCGTGATGTGGTCGCTGTTGCGCGGGTCAACGCAAATGGAATGGAGGCCCGCGTAGTCCGCGCCGCCGCCGCTCCACTTGATGCGGCGAGGATCGTCCCAGAGGGACCGGATAAGGCTCCAGGTGGCGCCGCGATCTTCGGACACGAAGAGCCCGCCCGGCAGCGTCCCGGCCCAGAGACGGCCCGGCCGGTCCTTGCCGCCCGGCTCCAACGCCCAGATGCGGATGAGCTTCCAGGGGATGACGCGGCCCATCCAGTCCTTCTCTTCCTGGCCTTCCGGCGGCTCGGGGTAGGCTGGCACGCCGATCTCCTCCCAGGTGGCGCCCTGGTCTTCGGAGCGGTGGAGCTTCACGCCAAAGTGCCCGTGGTCCGGCGTCGCGTACCAGGCGCCGTCCCGCGGGTCCGCGAGGGCCAGCGAAATGTTGTCCCCCAGAAAGGAGACACGGTCGATGCCCCAGCGGCGGCCCTTGCTTCGCCGCACCGTGAAAAGGCCTTTGCGCGTGGAGACGAGCAGCGTGTCGGACATGGGTCCTCCGGTTTTGCTGCGAAGGTTATCAGCTTCCGGGCGCCGTGAAAGCCACTTCCCCTTCAACCCCGGCGAAGGCCAGGAAGCGCTGCCCTTCGGCCTCCAGCGCGGCGCGATCCGTTTTGCGCAGCGCCGCGAAGGGCGACACCCGCACCAGCGCCCGGCCCTTGCCGCGCTCCAGGTTCCAGGTGCCACAGACGAAGCCGTCCACGAGGATCGTGGCGCTCACCAGGCCGTTGACGGTCATGACGGCGCGGCGATGCTCGGGCGCGAGAATGCGGCTGCCATCGGCATAGGAGAGCAGCAGGTTGTCGAACTCGGACAGGAGCCGTGGCGGCGCGGGAGTCTCCGGATCCGGGCGAGACGCGTCTGGCAGGTCGAAGAGTTCGCGGCCAGATTCATCCCGGAAGGACTGGAGCTGGGGCCGTAGCGCCTCCAACACGGGACTGAGGCCTGTGAGACCGCACCAGGTGCCGAGATCTTTGGCGGAAGCTGGACCGAAGGCGCTCAGGTACCGCAGAGCCAGCGCCTCCAAAGAGCCCTCTGGCGTGCGGGTCTTCCCCAGCCATATTGCGGCCGGCGTGAGCCGCGGATTGGGGTGAGCGCCCCAGGTGCCCGCCGGTGGCACATGAATAAGGGAGCCGAAGTTGCGCACAGCCTGAGCGAGGGCCTTCGGATCATACTCCGGCCACTGCTTCTGGAGGCGCTTCCCGAGGTCGTTGGAGGTGAGCGGCATCTCGGCCAGGAGCGTGCAACCCGCCGTGGCGACCTCCATCGGATCCAGGCCTTGCAAGAACTTGCCCCAGGCGCCCTTGTGGCCGCGTGTCAGCACAGGCTGGATCAGGGGGCGGAACGCGAGGTAATCCTGGGCCGTGGCGAGATGGAGGGTGCCTCGCATCAGAGCCGAGCGCACCACGCGTTTCTGCTCCAGAAGCCGCGTCAGTTCCTCCCGTTGGAAGGACGCCAGACGGGCCCACAACGCCACATAGGGTGGATTCGGCGCCTGGGCTTGGAGGCCGCCCAAGCACTCGATGAGCTCCTGCGGTTCGAGCCTGGCGCGTTCCAGCAGCGCCTGCCGCGCGAGGGTGGCGCGGTTCAGCGCCCGAAGGCTCAATGTTCCGGAAGGTGCTTCAACCCCCACTCAGCGCCTGCATGACGAATACTTCTCCGTTGGGCGGCACAGGATCGCTGAGGTGGCGTCGGTCGCTCACGGCTTCGCCATCCACGAAGACCACCATGTGGTGCCGCAGCGCGCCGTGCTCATCCAGCACATAGCCTTCGGCCTTCGGATAGCGCGCGAAGACCGAGGCGAGCACTTCGCGCACCGTGGCGCCCGTCCCTTCACTGGGAGGACATGCCACATGGCGCTGCAGATTGCCGGTGAACACGACGCGGGGCATGGGAAGCCGGAGAGAAAGAAGAGGCAGGCTCCCGCGATGCGGGATGGGGTGTCAAGACATGGTGGCGCCTGTGGCCCAAAGAAAACGGGTGCCTCGACTGAAAGATGTTCGCGACCATTTGGCATGGGATAAATTCCCAGAACCCGCGACCCGTTCCTGAACAAAGAGGGAGATCAAAGCTGGTCTGAAGGTTGCCTGGTTGACCTCGACGCGAGAAGGACGAGGGTGAAATGTCTGTCTGTCCGCCCAGAGTTGGCGTCGATGGAACGAATGCGTGTCTTTTCAGGAGTTCCCATCCCGGGCACGGCGCCCGGGGCGTCCCCTGGCCGGGGACAACATCCGCTCACAAGGAGGATCCATGGCCACCACCACCACGACGACTCGCAATGGCGTGAATCTTGACGCCCTCCAAGCCACCCTGGCTGCGGTGAAAGAGAAACCGGCCCTTGGCAAGTTCATGTTCCGCTCCAAGGCGAAGTGGATCAACGGAGCCCATTCCAACAGCACCTTCGACACCCTTTTCGGGGCCGGGACCGAGCACAAACGGGCCACACCGCATTTCCTGGAGGGGGATGAGCCGGTCGCGTTGCTGGGCAGCGATCTCGCGCCCAATGCCGCGGAATCCGCGCTGCACGCCCTCACCTCCTGCATGAGCGTGACCTATGCCTACAACGCCGCGGCCATGGGCATCGATATCCAGAGCCTCAGTTTCGACATGGAGACCGACACCGATCTTGTCGGATTCCTGGAATTGGATCCCAAGGTGCGCCCAGGTCTCACCCAGATGCGGGTGAAGGTGAATCTGGCCTGCAACGGCACCCCTGAGCAGATCAAGGAGCTCCACGCCAAGGTCCAGCGCACCTCTCCCCTGCTCGACACCTTCAAGAACCCGGTTGAAGTGAAGATCCAAACGAACTGAGTCTCGGGCGGACATGGAACGGGCGCCTCAAAAAGGCGCCCGTCTGCTTTCTTGTCGCTGTCTGCCGAAGGTCTACTTCACCAGCCCCAGCTCCCGCACGGCCTTGCGCTCGTCTTCCAGCTCGTGGGCGGTGGCGTCCATCTTGGCCCGGCAGAAGGCGTTGATGTCCAGGCCCTTCACGACCTCGGCCACGCCGTTCTTCACGGTGCAGGGGAAGCCGTAGATGAGGCCTTCGGGGATGCCGTAGCTGCCATCGCTCACGAGGGCCATGCTCGCCCAATTGCCTTCGGCGGTGCCCAGGGCCCAGGAACGCATGTGATCGATGGCGGCGTTGGCAGCGCTGGCGGCGGAGCTGAGGCCGCGGGCCTCGATGACGGCGGCGCCGCGCTTGGCCACGGTGGGAATGAAGGTGGACTCATACCATGCCTCGTCCACCAGCGACATGGCGGGCTTGCCCGCGACCGTAGCGTGGAAGAGGTCGGGGAACTGGGTGCTGCTGTGGTTGCCCCAGATGGTGAGCTTCTGGATGTCGGCGACGGTCTTGCCGGTCTTCTCGGCGAGCTGACTCATGGCGCGGTTGTGGTCCAGGCGCACCATGGCATGAAATTGGGTGGGCTTGAGCTTGGGCGCGTTGCTCATGGCGATGAGCGCGTTGGTGTTGGCGGGGTTGCCCACGGTGAGCACCTTCACTTCGCGGCTGGCCACTTCGCTGAGGGCCGCGCCCTGGGGCTTGAAGATGCCGCCGTTGGCGCTCAGCAGATCGCCGCGCTCCATGCCTGCCTTGCGGGGCATGGCGCCCACGAGGAGGGCGTAGTCGGCGTCCTTGAAGGCCACCATCGGATCATCGGAGACGACGACGCCCGCCAGCAGCGGGAAGGCGCAGTCGTTCAGCTCCATGACGACGCCGTTGAGGGCCTTCAGCGCGGGCGTGATCTCCAGGAGCTGCAGGATGACGGGCTGGTCATCGCCCAGCATGGAGCCTTCCGCGATGCGGAAGAGGAGGCTGTAGCCGATCTGGCCGGCGGCCCCGGTGACAGCGACGCGGACGGGCTTCTTCAGGGTCATGGGCGGGCTCCAGGCAAACGCCTCATTCTAGCGTCCGGGC
>DASRXV010000115.1:0-8530 GCA_035687325.1 Holophagaceae bacterium | reverse complement strand
GGCCTTCATGTTCGCCATCGTCATCGGCCAGTTCGGCGCCCTCTTCCTGGCGGGCCGCACGGCCCAGACGCGCCCTTTGAACATCTTCACCTACGGCCTTGCCACGGGGATCTCCGGCTTCATCGCGGGGATGCTCTCGCTCATGGTGGCCGCGACCTCGGGCCCCGGCGTGGTGCTGGCCGCATTGGGACTCACGGCCCTGGCTTTCCTCACGCTGACCGTTGTCGCCTTCGTCTCGAAAAAGGACTTCAGCTTCCTGGCGAACTTCGTGGTCGTGGGCCTGGTCATCGGCATCGGCGGCAGCCTCATCGCGTTCTTCTTCAACCTGCCCATGTTCAGCCTCGTGATCTCCGGCGTCATCGTCCTGGCCTGTTCCGCCAAGATCCTCTGGGACACTTCGACGATGCTGAAGACCTCGGACTTCAGCAACCCCGTCGGCTTCGCCCTCAACCTCTTCGTGAGCCTCTACAACATCTTCATCTCGCTGCTGAACATCCTCGGCGGCGGGCGCCGGCGCTAGGCCGGACGACCCCCTTTTCTGGAGCCGCCCATGCGCCCTCTGATCATGTCTCTCCTCGCCTTGACCCTCGCCGCCCAGGGCGCGCCGAAGGCCAAGCCCGCCACGAAGACGGCGAAGAAACCAGTCGTCGCCGCGCCCGCGGCGAAGGATCCCGTCCTCGCCAAAGTTGGCCCAGCCGTCGTCACCGAATCCGACTTCCAGGCCGTCCTTGCCCAGATGCCCCAGCAGCAGCAGATGATGGTGCAGATCGTCCAGGGCGCGAAGGAGGAGCTGGTCAACCGCATCGCCGAGCGCAAGCTGCTCTCGCTGGAAGCCGCCAAGCGCGGCCTCGACAAGACGCCGGAGTTCGCGCGCACCCTGGCCCAGACCAAGGACGACCTCCTGGCCCGCGAGTACCTGAAGGCCGAGTCCCCCGCGCTCCAGGCGCAGATGAAGGTCTCCGACGCGGATCTCCAGTCCTACTTCAAGGCCCACGAGAAGGACTTCATGACGCCGGAGAAGGATACGGCCCGCCACATCCTCCTGCTGGTGAACGGCCCGGCCACCCAGGGCAAGGGTGTCACGGACGAGGCCGCCAAGGCCAAGGTCGCGCAGATCCAGGCGGAGCTGAAGGCGGGCAAGAAGCTGGAGGATCTCGCGAAGACCTACAGCGATGATCCCGGCAGCAAGGACAAGGGCGGCCTCTATGAGGACTTCGACCCCAAGACCATGGACCCCGCCTTCGCCAAGGCCGTGGAGACTCAAGCGCTCGGTGTGGTGGGCGAGCCCGTGAAGAGCATGTATGGCTATCACCTCATCGAGGTGGAGAAGCGCACGCCCGCCGCCGCCCAGACCTTCGAGCAGGCCAAGGAGAAGGTGACGGAGACCGCCACCAAGGCGCGGCAGGAGCAGGTGTGGAAGGATCTCATCGCTAAGCTGAAGACAGAGTTCCCCGTCACGCTCACGATGCCTAAGGCTCCTGAGCCGAAACCCGAAGCGCCTGTCGCCCAGCCCGCTGCTGAGCCTGCTGCTCAACCCGTCGCCGAGCCTGCGAAGCCGGAGGCTGGCAAGTGAAGCGCGCCCTTCCCCTCGCCCTGCTCGCGCTGGCTGGCGGCCTCGCCTGCCACAAGAAGGTGGCGACGGTCCCGCCCGCCGTGGCCGCGGGCGCCCAGCCCGACGCCATCGGGACGCTCCCCGCCGCCGAGGCCGCCAAGGTCCGCGAGGAGATCCTCGTCATCGTCAACAACCACATCATCACCCGCCGCACGCTCCAGCAGGCGGTGGAGGAGCAGAACGCCGCGCTCTACCGGCAGTTCTCCGGCGCGGAGCTGGACGAGAAACTCAAGACGGCGCGGGAGCAGACCCTCCAAGGCCTCGTCGACGCTGATCTGCTGGGAGACAAGGCCGCGGACCTGGACATCAAGGTCGGCGACGACCAGATGCGCGCCATGATCGACCAGATCAAGAAGGAGAACAATTTCACCACGGACGCCGATCTTGAGAAGGCCATCAAGGCCAGCGTCGGCATCAGCCTGGACGAATTCATCAAACGCCAGAAGCAGACCTCGCTCCAGCAACAGGTGCTGGGCCGCGAGGTCTACTCCAAGATCGCCGTGGAGGATTCGGAGCTCCAGGCCTACTACCAGCAGCACCTCACGGAGTACGCCCAGCCCTCGCGCTTCCGCGCTCGCGAGCTGGTGATCGCCAAGGGCGCCACGGCCGCCGACACGGAAGCCTCCCGCGCCAAGATGGCCGAGGTCCAGAAGGCGCTTGCAGGCGGCGCGAAGTTCGAGGATCTGGTGAAGGAGGATTCCACCGCCGCCAGCAAGGACACAGGCGGCGACCTGGGCTGGATGCAGAAGGGGCTCCTCCAGCCCCAGATCGAGCAGGCCGCCTGGGCCCTGAAGGCCGGCGAGGTGAGCCCCCTGCTGGAGACGGACAAGGACCTCATCCTCCTCCAGCTCATCGCGAAAGAGGATGACCGCCACCAGCCGCTCGCGGAGGTGAAGGACAAGATCCTGGAGAAGGTGCAGGAGCCCAAGGCCAAGAACGCCGTGGAGCGCTACCTGCAGGATCTCCGCACCCGCGCGAACATCCGATACATGGTCCCCAAGGACCAGGTCCTGAAGGGTTAGCGAAGCAGACATGCGCCTCGACGCCTACCTCAAGAAATCCCACCTCATCAAGCGCCGCGAGCTGGCCAACGGCCTCTGCGAGGAGGGCATGGTGCGCGTCAACGGGCATCCTCGCAAGGCGGCCTTCGATGTGAAGGTGGGCGACGAGGTGGAGTTCCCCCTCTTCACCCGCCAGTTGAAAGTGCGCGTGCTGGGGCTGCCGGAAGGCAACGCTCCCAAGAGCGAACAGTGGGCCTGGTTCGAGGTGCTGGAGGAGAAGCGCATCCCCTTCGACATGGGGCTGGCGGAGGATCCGCTCGCCCCCCAGGGGAAGCCGCCGCGGAGCCACTGAGCGCCAAACTGGAGGCATGACTCGGGCCTATGGCCCTCAGGGCTCCGCCCCGCCGTACCCTTGGCACGCGGTCCTATCTTCCCTTCGCTGTGCTAGGGTCAGATGGTGACTGACCAGCCTCTCATCCGCTCACTCAAGGAAGGCGAGACCTTCACCGGCTACCTGCTGGCCCAGGAGGCCGCGTTCAAGGTCAGCAGCAAGGGCAGCGAGTACCTGGAGCTGAAGCTCTCGGACGCCAGCGGCGACCTCAAGGCCTTCCTCTGGGATGTGCGCGCCATCGAGGGCGACATGGATGCCGTGACGGCGGACGCCTTCCTCAAGGTGAAAGGCGCCATCAGCAGCTACAACGGCCGCATGCAGCTGCGCCTGGACAAGGTCCGCTTCGCCAACGACGCGGAGGTGGGCGACCTCTCCCGCTTCTTCCCCGTGAGCAAGCGCCCCGTTCCGGAGATGCTGGCGGAGCTGGACGGGTGGATCGCCTCCATCGCCGATCCCTGGGTCCGCAAGCTCATCAGCGCCCTCTTCGTGGACGACGCGGACCTGCGCGCGGCCTTCGCCAAGGCCCCGGCGGCGAAGAGCATGCACCATGTCTACCTGGGCGGCCTGCTGGAGCACACCCTGTCCATCCTCGGCATGGCGGACCGCGCCTGCAGCCACTACAAAGATCTCAACCGGGATCTCGTGCTGGCGGGGGTGCTCCTCCACGATGTGGGCAAGACAGCGGAACTGAGCTACGCCCGAAGCTTCGGCTACACGGACATCGGCAACCTGCTGGGCCACATCTCCATGGAGGCCCAGTGGATCCAGAAGACCGCGGACAGCATCCCGGGCTTCCCCGAGGAGCTGCGGCTCCAGCTCATCCACATCGTCCTCTCCCACCACGGGAAGCTGGAGTTCGGCTCCCCCGTGCTGCCTAAGACGCCGGAGGCTCTCATCGTCCACTACCTGGATGATCTGGACGGCAAGCTGGAGGTCATGTTCCGCACCATCCGCGAAGAAGGCGGCGACTCCAACTGGTCGGCCTACAACCGGACCCTGGAGCGGATGATCTACAAGGTCCGTTGGCCCCAGGCGGCCGATCCGGCCAAAATTGGACAGAACCTCGAAGATTGACCATATCTGGTCGGACTTCGGCAGGTTTTGAAGAATCTTTAGAATGTGCAACTTGTTGCATATAAGTGATTGTGTGCATTTTTAGACTTTGGCACGGCGGTCGCATAGGGAGGTGCAGGGGGAACACCATGAAGCGCACCCGCACCGCCAAGCGTTACGACGACAGCATCCAGCCCGGCGCCTTTGAGGGCTTCCAGCCAGAGACCGTCCAAGCCGCCGGAGCGGAAGTCTGCTCCCTGGTGCGCCGCGAAGGCGGCCGCGTCCAGCTGGGCCGCATGGAGGCCGCCCGCAGCGCCACCCAGCGCCTCAGCTTCGACCGGCTCCAGACCAAGGCCGAGCTGCTGGCGGACCAGGTGGACTATCTGGGCGAGCGCTTGGAGATCGTGGATCACGACCGCCGCGGCATGTTCATCCAGCTCCGCAGCCTGCCCCCCATGAAGGACGACAACGGCATCCAGTTCAACGAAATCAACCTGGGCCGCGACTCCGTGACGGTGCAGCGCATCGCCTTCACCCGCAAGGACGAGGTGAAGCAGCAGATCCCCATGACCCTCTCCCAGGGCGCCCTGGATCGCCTCCTGTCCGATCTTCGACAGGTGCTGGCTTCCTAAGTCTTTCTTCCCCCAAAAGCGAAGGGCCCCGAACTGGGGCCCTTCGCTTTTGGGGGAACGATCAGTCGTGGTCCACCGGATCCTTCTTGGGTGCCGCTTGGACCAACCGGTCGGGCATGTTGGCCAAGCCCCAGGCGGTGACGGCCATGGCCTGGGCGCCCTGGAGCAGCTCATCCGGCTTCACATGGTCAAGGGTGTCCAGCTGGCTGTGGTGGGTGTTGGTGAAGTAGTCGGCGAAATCCTGGAAGGCGAAGAAGGAAGGGACGCCCCGGATCTCGAAGGGCCAGTTGTCGGATGCCGCCGGGACGCTGCCGAAGAACAGCTCCTTGCAGCCGATGACATTGGCCCCCGCCATGGCCGCGCCCATGGCGGGGGCCAGATCTTCGCGGCCCTGCAGGGTCCAGCCCTTGATGGCGCCAGTGCCCAGATCGTCGATGAGCACAGCCTGGATGTTCTTCAGCTCATCCGCATGAGCCTTCACATAGGCTTCGGAGCCCATGAGGCCCTGTTCTTCGCCGGAAAAGAGGATGCAGCGGATGGTGCGCTTGGGTTGAAGCCCCAAGGCCTTGATGGCGCGGATCACTTCCATGGCGGCCACCGTGCCCGTGCCGTTATCCGTGGCGCCCGTGCCCAGATCCCAGGAGTCCTGATGGCCGCCCACGATGACGACCTCATCGGGCTTTTCGCTGCCGCGGATCTCGGCCACGACGTTGTAGGCCTTCACGGGCGCCTTGCTGGTCTCGCCGCCGATCTGGAGCTCCATCTCGATCTTCCCGCCGCGTTTCGCGAGACGCTTGAGCAGGTCCGCGTGCTCGTTGGCGATGAAGGCGGAAGGCACATGGGTGAGGCCCTCGCCTTCCAAGGGGCTGCCGTTCATGGTCATGTGGTCATCCTGCTTCTCCGTGGCGGAGAGCATGGCGAGCGGCTTCTCCTGCTTGAACTGGTCCATCGCCCGATGGAATCCGGCGCGCTGCTGGGGATCCCGCCAGTCGATCTTGGGGAGGGTGCCCATCATCACGATATGGCCCGCCAGCTTGCCTTTGAAGGACATGAGCTGGTCCAGAGTGTCCGCCTGGACCACCAGCACCTCGCCGCGGATGACACCGCGCGTGGAAGGCGTCCAGCCCATGGCCGCGATCTGGAGGGTCTGGTGGTTTTGCGTGAGGAGCCGGGCGCTATCCTGGCCCCGGGTCCAGCTGGGGCCGAGGTCGTAGGCCTCCTCATGGACATTCTCCGCGCCGTAGGCCTTGAGTTTGTCCATGGCCCAAGCCTGCGCTCGACGGAGGTTGTCCGAGCCCGTGAGCCGCGGCCCGATGGTGTCGCACATCTCCTCGAGGTTGCTGAAGGCCTGGGAATGATTGGCGATCTCCTGGAGGATGCGGGTGGCGTCCGTCTTGGGCAGCGCATCGGCCTGGAAGAGGCCGGGCATGGTGGGCGTCGCAGGAACCTGACTCTGGATAGGGGCCGGGGCTTGGCCGAACAGGCTGGCCGAGGCCACGAGCGCGGGAAGGATTCGTGGCATGGGATTCCCTTCCAAAATAGATGGCCCTCATCGTACGAGGATCCAGGCCGCCGGGATTAGCGCCATGAAAAAGGGCCCCCATCGGGGCCCTTCGTCGAGAAACGGTCAGCTTAGTGTGCGGCTTTCTTCTCGTCCTTTTTGTCCTCGGGTTTGGCCGTGGGCGTGATGTGGGGCACGCGCTCGGTCATGTTCGCGAACATCCAGGCGGTGGCGGCCATGGACTGGGCGCCCTGGACGAGATCATCCGCCACCACATGGTCGAAGGTGTCGGCCTGGCTGTGATGCGTGATAGTCATGTAGTCCACGGGATCCTGGATGGCGGCGAAGGCCGGCACGCCCTGCTGGTAGAAGGGCCAGTGGTCCGTGTCACCAGGCTGGACGAAGGCGCCGATCTCGTTGCAGCCGATGTTGTTCGCGGGGGCCATGGCCTGGGCGAGATACCCGCGCCATTGCTCCTGGTCCATGTCGGGCCAGCCCTGGATCTGGCCGGTGCCCATGTCGTCCACGAGGACGGCCTGGATGTCCTTCATCTCGTCCATGTGCGCCTTCACATAGGCCTCGGAGCCCAGCAGGCCCTCCTCCTCGCCGCTGAAGAGGATCACGCGGATGGTGCGCTTGGGCTGGACGCCGAACGCCTTGATGGCGCGGAGCGTCTCCATGGCCACCACGGTCCCGGTGCCGTTGTCCGTGGCGCCGGTGCCGAGGTCCCAGGAATCCTGGTGTCCGCCCACGATGACGATCTGATCGGGCCACTGGGAGCCCTTGATCTCGGCCACGACATTGAAGCACTTCACAGGATCCTTGCTGGTCTCGCCCGCGATCTGGATCTCGATCTCGGGATGCTGGCCGCGCTTGATGAGGCGGGTGAGCAGGTTGGCGTGTTCGCCGGAGAGGAAGGCCGTGGGCACCGTGGCCTTGCCCCACTGGGAGACGGGACTGCCGGTCATGTTGAGGAGTCCGTTCTCGCGGCCCGAGCTGCGGAGGACGGCCGCGGGCTTGGCCTCGCGCAGGATGCCCATCATTTCCCGGTAGAAGGCCATGCGGTCCTGGCCTTCGGGCGGCTTCGGCGTCTTCCCCCACATGACGATCTTGCCGTTCAGCGAGGGCACGAGGGCTTTCAGCTCGTCCATGGTCTTGGCCTCGGCCAGGATGACCCCTCCCTTCACCACGCCCTTCGTCGCGGGGCCCCAGGCCATGCCGGCGATGGAGAGATCCGTGCCGTTGCAGTTGGTGAGCCGGGCCCAATCACGGCCGCGGGTCCAGCTGGGACCGAAATCCCAAGCTTCTTCGTGGACATTCACGGCGCCGTAGGACTTGAGCTTGTCCATGGCCCAGGCCTGGGCTTTGCGCAGGTGGTCAGAGCCCGTGAGGCGGGGGCCGATGCTGTCGCTCATCTCCTCCAAGTTGGAGACAGCCTGCTGGTGGTCGGCGACCTCCTTCATCAGCTTGGACACATCGCTGGTGAACGGCTTGTCGGGGACGCCGAACTCGAACTTGGGCTTTTCGGGTTTCTTCTCCGCCTTGGCGGGCGCCTGCGCGAGCAGGCCGAGGGTGCAGAGGCTGAGTGCGAGGGCGCTGAGGCGCGGCATGAGGGCTCCGTGGAATGACCCTCACCTTACGAGGGTGGAGCCCCCCCCCGCAATCCCAAAAATGAAACGGGTCCCGTAGGGTCCGGTTTTTGGAGGTTGGATCTTCCGCTTCCGTTTCAAAGCCTGGAAAGGGAAGGGGCCGCCTCACGGCGGCCCCTTTGGTGAAGCGGGGGGGGTGCTCAGGACTATTTGGCGCTCACATCATCGAGGACGAAGGAGGTTTGATTGGACGCGTCCTCGGCGCCCAGGAACTTGAGGGTGACGGTCTGGCCGGCGTAGGCGCCCAGGCTGAAACTCCTCTGGGTGTAGCCCGCGGCGGCATTCAGGTTGCTGTAAGTGGCCAGGGTGCCGAGCACCGTGCCGGCGCTGTTGAGCACCTGCACCTTCAGCGTGTCGTAAGCGGTCGTGGTGGTGGTCTCCGCGGTGTCGATGTGGAGCCAGAAGGTGAGCGTGGCGCCGCTCGCAGGCACCGTGAGGGTCTGCTGGATGTATTCCGTGGCGGTGGTGCCGTTGCCCAGGAGCCAGCAGTTCTTGGTGCCGGAGTGGGCAGGCTCGCCCGTGAAGGTGCCGATGTCGCCGGTGGTGCCGCTCCAGCCGGTGGTGCCGGACTCGAAGCCGCCGTTGGTGACCAGTTCGGTGCCGCCGGCGGTCGCCGGGTTCACAGTGACGGTCCGGGTGGCGGAGCTGCTGACGCCGGTGCTGTCCGTGGCGGTGAAGGTCACTGTGTCGT
>DASRXV010000114.1:0-30367 GCA_035687325.1 Holophagaceae bacterium | reverse complement strand
CCTACTTCATCATCGTCAGCGCGCTGGACGGCACGGCCTCCAAGATCGGCGGCCTGAACCTGGGCGCCGACGACATGATCAGCAAGCCCTTCCATGCCCAGGAGGTGCTCGCGAAGATCGACAGCGCCTTCCGCCTCATCGCCATGCAGAAGGAGATCCGGTTCAAGAACCGCGAGCTGACGGCCTTCCAGGAACGCATGGAAGGCGAGCTGTCCCTGGCCGCGGCGCTCCAGATGGGCCTGCTGCCCCAGCTCCCTGGCAGCGCGCCGGGCGTGCGCTGGAGCCACCGCTACCTGCCCGCGGAAGGCATCGGCGGCGACATCTACGCCCTCACGCCCACGCCGGACGGCGGCACGGCCATCATGATCGCGGATGTGAGCGGGCACGGCGTGACGGCGGCTCTCATCAGCGCCATGGTGAAGACGAGCTTCGAAAGCCAGGTGCGCGGCGGTGGCGCCCCCCTGGCCTGGGTGGAAGGCATGAACCGCGATCTCACGCGCACCATCCTGGCCGAGCAGTTCGCGACAGCCTGGGTGGCCCATCTGGAGCCCGGCACCGGCCGCTTGCGCTATGTGGTGGCGGGCCACACGAGCCCCTTCCGCATCCATTCGGGCGCGGAGGGCGGCCTGCGACGCCCGGAGTTCCTCCAGGGCAAGGGCTTCATGCTGGGCCTGGACGAGAGCCTGCCCTTCACGGAGCAGGAGACGGAACTGCCCAGCGGCGACCGGCTCGTGCTGTACACGGACGGGCTCGTGGAGGCGGAGCGCGAGGACCACGGCATGCTGGGCGAGGAGGGCCTCCTCCGCATCTGCGCCGAGCTCCCGGCCAACGCCGACCAGGCCGCGGGGCACATCGTCTCCCGCGTGAAGGCTTTCAACGGCGCCTCGCCCTTCCGCGACGATGTGACGCTCGTGGTGCTGGACCGCGTCAGCTAGTAGCGGTTCTCTTCAGCAGCCTCGGCCCCAGCTCCGCCACCAGCGTGGCCGCGACGATGAGCCCCGCGCCGGCGATCTGCCAGGGGCCCAGGCGCTCGCGGATGCCCGGGATGAAGCCTGACACCGCCAGCAACGCCGCGAAGACGGGTTCCAGGCTGAAGAGGATGGCGGCTTCGGTCGCCGTCACCTTCGCCTGCATGGTGCTCTGCACCCACAACGCCAGCGTCGTGGCCATGAGGCCGAGGTAGGCCAGCGAGATCCAGATGCCCGGCGAGCGCAGCGAGGGCTCCGCGCCGCGGAAGCCCCCCGCGCTGAAGGCCGCCATCGCCGTCATCACCACGGCCGTGAACGCCACCTGCACGTAGGCCAGCACCCAGCCGCTGGAGCGGCGGCTGAAGCGGCTGGTCATCACGATGTGGACGCCCACGAGGATGGCGTTCAGCAGCGTCTCCGTGTCGCCGCGGTTCCAGCCTGCCAAGCCCACGCCCGGCTGGTAGACGAGGAAGCTGAGCCCCGCGAGCGCGATGAGGGCCCCCACAGCGTGCGAGCCCTTGAGCCGGTCCCCCGCGAAGGCCGCGGCCATGGGCGTGAAGATGACATAGAGGCCCGTGATGAAGCCGGACTTGGTGGTGGTCGTGAAGCGGAGACCGTCCGTCTGCAGCCAGAACAGCGTGGAGAGCAGCAACCCCAGCCAGAGCCCGTCCTTCACCTCGCGGGCCTGGGGTTTGATGCGCAGCGCGAGGAGGAACACCGCCAAGCCGAGGGTGCCGATGAGGAAGCGGTAGGCCAGCAGCGCCTCCACGCCCATGCCGGCGTTGAGCGCGAACTTCACGGCCCCGAAGGTGCCGCCCCAGATGAACGCCGTCCCGCCCAGGGACGCGACGGCGACGGCGTGGGACGCTTTGCGCATCCCCGGAGTGTAGCTGCCGGTCGTCTACTTCAGGACGGCGTAGACGGGGATCTCGATGGTGGGGCGCTGAGGATCGTCCGTGAGGATCGTGGCCTTCTCGCTGTAGCGGCCGGGACGCGCCTTGGCGGAGAACACGATGGCGAGCTTCTGTTTCGCGGCCGCGGGCCCGCCCACGCCTTCCACCGCCAGGATGGGGTTCGTGGAGCTCGCGTTCGTCACGCGGAAGGCCTTGCCCTGGGCCTGGCTGAGCGTGAGCTCCATGCGCAGCTCCTGCCCGGCCTTGGCCTCGCTCCAGGCGATGGCGGAGGGCTCCGCGGTGATGGAGGGCTTCACCTGCCATTGCACATTCACGCGGAACACGGGCAGCTGAGGATTCGCCGTGCGCACCGTCACGACCTCGATTCCCATGTCCTGGCCCTTGGGGATCTCCGCGCCCGCCAGCCTCAGGTCCAGCACGGCGTCCTTGCCGTCCGCGCGGGTGGCGAGATGCAGGTAGGGCGCGCCGGGAACCTCGGCGCCGGTGAGCTTCACGGGGTTCCCGTCATGGGAGATGAAGCGGATGCTGTCGCTGGCCGCGCCCGCGCGATCCACATTGTCGAAGAAGACATTGTCCTTGCTGGGCTGGATGGGCTGGACCACCTCGGCGTCGAAAGTGAGCGTCGTCTCGGGAGCGGCCGGGTCGTTGGAGACGACCACGATGGATTTGCGCACGATGCCGCGCTGTCCCTTGGGGTCGAAGGTGGCTTCGATGTCCGTGCTCTCCCCGGGTTTCACGGACCACTGGCCCGTCACCGTGGAAGTGCAGCCGCAGGCGGGCCGCACATTGGTGATGCTGAGGATGGCGTTGCCCGCGTTCGTCACCTTGTAGAGGTGGCTCACCTTCTTGTCGGGGCTGATGCGGCCGAAGTCGAAGTGCGTGGCGTCGAAGGCGATCTTCGGCGCTTGCGCGAGCGCGAGGACGGGGAGCAGGAAGGGCAGGGCGCGACGAATCATGGATGCGTTCCTCTATCGTTTCGTGAGCCTATTGTCGCAGGAGTTCCAGGAAGGCGGACCAGACCTCTTCCGGTGCGAGCCCATCCAAGCAGGGATGCCCCTCCACGGCGCAGATGGGCTTGAAGCACGGCGCGCAGGGGACGCCTTCGCGGCGGAGGATGCGGACCTTGGGCCCCCAGGGCGCGGAGCCGCCGGGGTCGGTGGCGCCGTAGAGCGCCAGCACCGGCGTTCCGCAGGCGGCGGCGAGGTGGCTGAGCCCCGAATCGTTGCCGATGGCGCCGGAAGCGCCCCGCAGCCAGGCCGCGGCCTCCTTCAAGGAGGTTTTGCCCGCGAGATCCATGGCTTCCTCCCCCGCGACTTCGGCGCAGAGCTTGGCCTCATCCGGCGATCCCAGCATCACCACCGCGAACCCTTCTCCCCGCGCGCGGAGCACGAGTTGGCGGAAATGCGCGGATGGCCAGCTCTTTGAAGTCCAGGTGCTGCCGGGCATGAGGCAGAGGTAGCGCTCCCGCGGCGCGTTGATGGCGATGCCCGGATCGTAGTCCGCGAAGGGCATGGGCCCCGCGTCCGGGAAGGCCTTTTTCAACACGGCGCCGTAGCGGAGAAGGAAGGGGCCTTCCGCCTTCCAGAACGGGCCGCTCACGGTGTTGAAGAGCCCCGCGAGGCTCTCGTCCACGCCGATGCGCTCCGGGACCCGGGCCAGGAAAGAGGCCAGCGCGGGGCGCAGGCTCTTGGGGAAGTGGACGCTGCGCGCGGCGTGGTGACCGCGGAGTGTGCGCGCCATGGCGAGGACGCCAGGCTTGCCTTCGTCGAAGAGGACGCCATCACAAAGATCCGTGTTCTCCACCAGCGACACGGCGGCTCTGGGCCCCCACACCACTAGCGGCCCCGTGCCCGCGACGCGCAGCAGCCGCAACACGGGCATCTGCATGGCCGCGTCGCCCACGAAGCGGGGGAATCGCACCCAGGTTGCGCCTTGGGGCAGGGCGCTCATCGCAGCGCCTCCAGAGCGTGAAGGGCTTCCGCGGGATCGAGGCGGTCCATGCCGCCGCCCGCGTCCGCCCCGGCGCCGGGATATTGGAGGGCCGCCACCTTCGCGCCCAGGGGCTTCCAGCGGTCGGGGCCATGGGCGGCGCGGCGGCCCATGAGGCAGACCGTGGGCACGCCGAGCGCCGCGGCGAGATGGGCTGGGCCCGTGCTGGGGGAGATGACCGCATCGCAGACGGCAAGGCGGGCCATGAGACGGCGCAGATCACCGGGAGGAATTTCGGAAGCTTCCGGCGGCGCGAGCGTGACGGGATGCCAGCCTGCTTGCTCGAAGATCGCGCGGGCTTTGGCCCACCACACTTCCGAAGGCGCCGCCCCCGCGCCGCTGCCGTGAAGGGCAAGGCCCAGCCGGGGCCTTGCCCTGGAGGCGAGATCAGCTTCGCCCGCCGCGCGTTCCTCCGCGGAGAGGACCAACCGTGGCGCTTCCGGTTCGCCACCCGCCCATCCAAAGGGCGCGAGGAAATCCAGCGCGTGTTGCGCCTCGTGGCGGCCCGTGCCCGTGCGGCCTTTCCAGAGACGATGCGTAGACGAAAGGATCTGGCCGATGCCGCGCGCGCGGCCCACGCGGAGCTTCACGCCTGCGGCTTTAGCGGCAGGCAGGATCTCCTTGTCGCGGTGGCCCAGGTTCAGCACCGCGTCGGGCTGGAGTCTCTTGAAGAGCCGCGCCAAGTCCTGGCCCGGCTCGCGCAGATGCACGCCCGTGATGCCAGGGATCCGCTCCAGGATGGGCGCGGTCGCGGGCCGCACGAGCCAGTGGATCTCCGCGGCAGGCTCCCGCTCCAGGATCCGCGCCATGACCGGCAGGGAGACGAGGAGGTCGCCCAAGGCATCGGTCCGGCTCAGGAGGAAGCGCATCCGGCCATGGTCCGGCCCGCGCCCCGCCGCGTCAAATCCGCGATCCGCTCCAGGCCCGCTCCGCGATCCGGCAGGGCATACTGGTGCCTGCCGACTCCACGATGCCCACCGCCACCCACCACATCCTGCTGCTCGAGGACGAACAGGGCCTCCGCGAAGTGCTGGGTCTCACGCTGGCGCAGGAGGGCTTCCGCTGCACGGCGGCGGCGGGGTTGAAGGAGGCTCAAGCCGCCCTGGCGGCGGGCGGCTACGATGGCGTCCTCAGCGATCTGCGCCTGAAGGACGGCTCGGGCATCGAACTGCTCACCTGGATGAAGGAGCGCGGTCTCGCCCTGCCCGTGGTGATCATGACGGCCTACGCCACCACGGAGACGACGGTGCAGGCGCTGAATCTGGGCGCCGTGGACTTCATCACCAAGCCGTTCCGGAACGAGGATCTCATCGGCACGCTCAAGGGCCTGTTGGCGGAGACGGCGGAGCCCGTGCCTGGCGACGCGCTGGATGTGGTGGGCGAGCTCGTGGGTGTGGGCCAGACCATGCGCAAGATACAGGCGCTGGTGGGCAAGGTGGCCCGCGCCGACAGCACAGTGCTGCTCACGGGCGAGAGCGGCACTGGCAAGGAGGTGGTGGCGCGACTCATCCACCGCTACTCGGACCGCGGGAACGGGCCCTTCGTGGCTGTGAACTGCGGCGCGCTGCCGGAGAACCTGCTGGAGAGCGAGCTGTTCGGCTTCGAGAAGGGCGCCTTCACGGGCGCCACGGCCACCAAGCGCGGGCTGTTTGAAGAAGCTGAGGGCGGCATTCTCTTCCTCGACGAGATCGGCGAGATGCCCTTGCCGCTGCAAGTGAAATTGCTCCGGGCCCTCCAAGAGCGGAAGGTGCGGCGTCTGGGTTCGGCGGAGGAGCGGCCGGTGGACGCCCGCGTCATCACCGCCACCAACAAGTTCCTGCGGGAGCGGGCGGAGCAGGGCGCCTTCCGCGAGGACCTCTTCTACCGCCTCAACATCCTCCACATCGACCTGCCGCCGCTGCGGGAGCGGTCCGAGGATCTGGGAGTCCTGGCGGAGCACTTCATCCGCCGCGCCTGCGAGCGTCTGGGCAAGGCGCCCATGCCCCTGCACCCTGGCGCGCTGGAGACGCTCCGCGCCTACCGCTGGCCGGGCAATGTGCGCGAGCTGGAGAACCTCATGGAGCGCTGCGTGGCGCTCAATCCCGGCGGGCCTGTGACCCGCGACCTCTTTCCGGACGAGGTGTTGTCCGGCGGACCCCAACCCGCGCTGCTCACGCTCACCCTGCCTCCGGATGGCGTGGATCTGGAGGCTTGGATGCAGGCCCTCAAGGGCCACTTCCTCCGCCGGGCGCTGGAGGAGGCCGGTGGCGTGAAGACCAAGGCCTGCCGCCGCCTGGGCATGAGTTTCCGCGCTTACCGCTACTGGCTCCAGGAACTGGGCGGCGTGGAGGCCCAGCCCGCCGCCTTCCCACGGCCCGAGGCCTATCCGCCCTCGCCCGACACGGATGGAACAGAGGGCCCGGGAGACGCCTAGCTCCTTGTGGATCGTTGATTTCCCAGCGGTTTCTGGCACACTGGAGCGCTTGGGCAGCCTGTCGCTGGCGGCTGCCGTTCCACCTTGGAAGGTTCTGCTATGCACCGCCAAAAGGGCTTCAGCCTGCTCGAACTGCTCGTCGCCATGATGATCCTGGCGGTGCTGGGCACGCTCGGCTTCCAGCAGATCCGCAAGCACACAGCCCAGGCCCGCTACCTCAAGGCCAAGGACGACATGCAGGTGGTGGCGGACGGCCTCGCCCAGTACTACCTCAAGCACGGCCGCTACCCCGACTTCTCCAACTTCGCGGCCATGGTGGATGGCAGTTCGCCGCTGGTGAAGGAAAGCCTCATCAAGACCAACATGTCCGTGAGCGACCCCTTCAGCCAGCCCTACCAGGGCCAATCCAACCCCCACACTTACACGCTGACCTGCCAGGGCGATCCGAACGACGCTGAGGACCATGGTCCCTTCTCCATGACCCCTGACCAGGGCCTCAGCCTGGGCAGCGGCCAGGCCGCGCCTGCATCTGGCGCGGCCGCCGGGGACAAGGCTCCCGCTGCGACGCCCGCGCCCAAGGGCAAGTAAGGGCATACCGTGATCGACCGCCACAAGCTGCCCACCGAGGGCATCCGCCTCAAAGGCGCCCTGAGCGATCTGGCGCTGGAGGGCGAGGACCGCTTGCTGGACGCGGCCTTTGAAGTCTTCCTCCTGCCTTCGGGGAAGGATCTCTTCATCGATGTGCAGGGCAAGGGCACTTGGCAGGGAGCCTGCTCCCGCTGTCTCGCGCCCCTGGACCGGCCCATGGCCGTGACCGCCCAATACCTCGGCAGCCCCGATCCCGACCTGGCCCGCCGCGGCGAGCACACGCTGGGCAGCCAGGATCTCGATGTCGTCTTCCTTCCGGAGGATGAACTGGACGAGGCCGACCTCGCCCGGGAGCAGTTCGAACTCCAGGCCCCCCGGCATCCGCTCTGCCAGGAGGACTGCAAGGGGCTCTGCCCTTTCTGCGGCAAGAACTGGAACAAGGGGCCCTGCGCTTGCCCCGCCGAGGCCGCGAAGCCCGAAAGCGCCCTGGCCCGCGCCCTCAAGAGCGTCCGGCTGGACCTCGAATCCTGAACGCTTGTAAACTTTCCAACCGGAGCCTGCCATGCCGAATCCCAAGCGCCGCCATTCCAAGGCCCGTCGTGACCGCCGTCGCGCCCACGATGCCCTCGATGTCATGAGCTCGACGAACTGCGCCAACTGCGGCGTGGCCAAGCTCCCGCACCGCGTATGCCCCGCTTGCGGCCACTACCGCGGCAAGCAGGCCGTCCGGGTCGCCGCGAACTAAGGCGTCGCCTTGGGCACCTGCCGCATTGCGTTGGACGCGATGGGGGGCGACCACGCCCCCCAGGCGACCCTCGATGGCGCGCGCCAGGCCCTGGAAAGCTGGCCGGACCTGAAGCTCCTGCTGGTGGGCGACGAGGCCCGCCTGCGCGGAGCGCTGTCCGCACACGGGCTTTCCGGCGCTCTGGAGAGCCGCTTCGAGCTGGTCCATGCCGGCTCCGTCGTGGATTTCCACGACGAGCCCATGGCCATCCTGAAGGAGAAGAAGGACAGCTCCATCCGCGTGGCGGCCCAAGCGGTGCGCGAAGGCCGCGCGGACGGCATGGTGAGCATGGGCCACACGGGCGCCGCCATGGTGGCGAGCACCCTCGTCATCGGCAAGCTGGAGGGCGTGGAGCGCCCCGGCCTCGCCAGCCTCATGCCCAATCTCTCGAGCCGCCCCACGGTGTTCATCGAGGTGGGCGCCAACATCGATTCACGCGCCGACCACATCGCCTGCTTCGCCCTCATGGGCGCGGTGTTCGCCGAGCAGGTGCTGGGCGTGCCCTCTCCCAAAGTGGGCCTGATGAGCGTGGGTGAAGAGGATTCCAAGGGCACGGCCGTCACGCTGGAAGCGGCCGAGCGCCTGCGCGGCATGGACCTCAACTTCATCGGCAACGCCGAGGGCCGCGATGTGTGGAACGGCCGCTTCGATGTCATCGCTTGCGACGGCTTCGTCGGCAACATCGTCCTCAAGAGCGCCGAAGGCATGGCGAAGATGGTGGGCGCGGGGTTGAAGGGCGCGTTGATGTCCAGCCTGCGCGCCAAGCTCGGCGGCTGGCTCGTGAAGCCCGCTTTGCAGGGCTTCTTCAAGCAGCTGGACTATCGCGAATACGGCGGCCTGCCGCTGCTGGGCATCAAAGGCGTTTCCGTCATCGGGCACGGCAGCAGCGATGGCCGCGCCGTGAAGAACGGCATCGGCGCCGCCATCCGCGCCGTGGACGGCCGCCTCCACGAGCGCATTCAGGCCCGCATCGCCCAGCTGGCGCCGAAAGCCTGATCCAGAGGAGCCGCCCATGAGCAAAACCGCGTGGCTTTTTCCCGGGCAGGGCTCCCAGTCCGTGGGCATGGGTGTGGCGCTGGCGGCGGCCGAGCCTGCCGCGCAGGCGGTGATGCAGGATGCCGATCACGCGCTGGGCTTCGCGCTCTCCGGGTTGATGGCGGAGGGGCCCGAGGACCAGCTCAAGCTCACGGAGCGCACGCAGCCCGCGATCCTCACGCACTCCACCATGGTGGTGCGTGCCTACGCCCACAAGCTGCCCAAGCCAGACTTCGCGGCGGGCCATTCGCTCGGTGAATACTCCGCCCTCGTGGCCATCGGCGCCCTCTCCTTCACGGACGCGGTGCGGACGGTGCGCGAGCGGGGCCGGGCCATGCAAGAGGCCGTGCCCGTGGGCGTGGGCGCCATGGCGGCCATCCTCGGCATGAGCGCGGCCGATGTGGAGGCGAGTTGCGCGGAAGCCCAGGCGGCAACGGGCAAGATCGTCGTCCCCGCCAATTTCAACGGTCCCGGCCAGATCGTCATCGCGGGCCATGCCGAGGCCGTGGACGCCGCCATGGAAGCTGCGAAGGCGAAGGGCGGGCGCAAGATGATGAAGCTGCCCGTGAGCGCGCCCTTCCATTCGCCGCTCATGACGCCCGCCCAAGCCTGCATGCTGCCCGTGCTGGGCGCCCTGGTCTTCAAGGCGCCGCTCTGCCCCCTCGTGAACAATGTGGACGCCGTGGCCGTCCGCGATCCCGAAGCCCTGCGCGAGGGTCTCGTGCGCCAGATCCCTGGCGCCGTGTGCTGGGAGGCGACCATGGATCTGCTGCTGAACGAAGGCGTCACGCGCTTCCTCGAACTGGGCCCCGGCAAAGTCCTCGGCGGCCTCGCCAAGCGCCAGGCCAAGGAGCGCGGCATCGAAGTGGAGACGGTCTCCATCGCGGGGCCCGAGGATCTGGCGCAGTTGGGGTGACCGCCCTCGTCTATCTCCACGGCTTCAGCTCCGCGCCGGGCGGGTCGAAGGGCTCCTTCTGCCGCCGTTGGGCGGAGGCGCGGGGGATTCCCTTCCTCGCGCCCGACCTGAACCTGCCCAGCTTCGAATCGCTCACTGTGACGGCGCAGGTGGAGGCCGTGGAGGCGCTGCTTCGCACGCTGCCGGAGCCACCCGTGCTCGCGGGTTCCTCGTTGGGCGGCTTCATCGCCACGGCGGTGGCCCATGGCGGCGCGAAGCTGGGCTCCTTGTTGTTGCTGGCGCCCGCCATCGGCTTCGCCGCGCGGCGCATGGCCTCACCGGTCTGGGCGGACTACCGCGCACGCGGTGAGGCGCAAGTCTACCATTACGGCCAGCAGCGCCTGGTGCGGCTGGGCCCCGCGCTGCGGGGGGATCTCCCGGAATGGATGGACGACGGCACCTGGCGCGTCCAGGTTCCCGCGACCATCCTCCACGGCCGCCACGATGAGGCGGTGCCTCTTTCCGAGAGCGAAGGCTTCGTGGCACGGAACCCTGGGGCCACCCTGCACATCCTGGAAGATGACCACGGGCTCTTGGCCTCCGCCTCCCTCGCCCTGCTCGCCCGCGTTCTTGAAGAGGCCTTCCCATGATCCCGCTCCAGACTCCGCCCGCTGTTCAAGCACCCGCACCCGCTGATCGCGAGCTCAGCTTTCCCGGCTTCAATGGCGTCACGCTCAAGGGCAGCCTCCACGCGGCGCGGGGCTCCACCTACTTCGCCGTGATGGTGGCGGGTTCGGGCCCCACGGACCGCGACTGGTCGAATCCGTTGATCCCCTTTCCCAGTCATGGTGGGCGGGATTTCTCGGCGTGGCTGGCTTCGCAGGGCATCGCGTCGCTGCGCTACGACAAGCGCTTCATCGGGACGAAGGATCCCAAGCTGGACATCTCGCTGGACGCGCAGGTGGGCGATATCAGGGCGGCGATTGCCGCGGCCCGCGCGCTGCCGGAGGCGAAGGGCCGCAAGCTCCTGCTCGTGGGCCACAGCGAGGGCGCGCTGCTGAGCTTGCTGGCCTCCTCCGACGCGGATGCGCTGCTGCTCATCGGTTTGCCGCCGGAGCCCATGGGGACGCTCATCGAGGCGCAGGTGGGTCGCCAGCTCGAAGCGGCGCCAGAGGCCGTGAGGAAGGCCAACACGGACTACCTCCATGCGGTGCTGGAGGCCATCCGCCACACCACCGCCGCGCCTGTCCCGGGCGAGCAGGTCTATCCCGCGCTGGCCCGTCTCGGCCAATCGTTCATGGCGCCGGAATCGTTGAGCTTCGTGCGCGGCACGCTGGATCTCGATCCCTGGCGGCTGGCCGCGCGGTGCCCCGTGCCCGTGGCGGTGGTCTACGGCGAGGAGGACATGCAGAGCTTCCCGCCCTTGAAGGCGCCGGATGATTTCCATGGCGCCTTCGTCCGCATCCTGCAGGCGAACCACTTGCTCAAGCGCGAGACGCGATCCACATCAGACCTCACCCCGCCCCTCGCCATGGGCGCCTACGGCGATGACACGCCCCTTGCGGACCTGGGCAGGCTCGCAGCCTGGCTGAATCAGTTGAAATGATTGGAACCATCGCTGTTTATCGGCGGTTCCGACGAGAAGAGGCCGGGCCAGAGCCCGGCCTCTTCCTTCACACACCGCGCTCAGCGGTCTGAATTAGTGCGCGGGAGGAACCTGGTTACCCGTTCCAGGATCCGGATTGATGGTCAGGGTAGATGTGCCCGTGATCGTCATGGGGGCCAAGATGCTGGTGTTGGTCATGGTGATCACTTCAATCTCGACACTCTGCGCGAGGTCCAGTCTGCGGAGGGCCAGACCCGGACCGAGATTCAGGGTGATGACGGTGCCTGCCGGAAGAACCCACTGGTGGGAGATGCCTTGGCCCAGAGGGTCTGGCGTCACGGTGAGGACCGTGCTCGAATTCAGCGTGAGCTGGTTCTGGACGAGCACGACGCTCGCCGTGCCACCGGACGGAGTCAGCACCAGTTCCGTCCCAGGCTGAAGGTTCCAGGTCGGGGTGCTCGCGGCCAGGGGCAGGACGAAGAGGACGGGCAGGAGCGCGCGACGCGCCCAGGCGGAGGAGTTGGAGAAGTTCATGAGATCACCTTTTGAAATGGGGCACGGCCCCGATTCAAGGTGAACCCTCATCTCAACCCCGGCTACTCCTGGTCATCCGCTTAAGGCCGGGTCCGGGCCCCGGGAATCGCGCGCGGAGCCCCTCCAACTCACGCCTGATCTCAGGCGCGTCGTGGTTGGGGTCCTGGATAGCGTGGCTCAAAAGGCTTTGCGCCCCGGACCGGTCCCCCTTCAAATAAGCGCCCCAAGCTTGAGAGCGGAGCAGGTAAGGATTGCCCGGAATCAGACTGGCGGCCCTGGACAGGACCGCGACAGCCGCGGGGGCGTGCCGGAGTCGGAGCAGGCATTCCGCCTCCGCAGCCAGGCTTTGCCCCAGGCGCGTGGCGTCCCGGAAGCCTTCCAGTTGCAGGGAGGCCTCCTGGTATTCCGGAAGGGCCTTGCCGGTCTCGCCTGAGAGCCGGTCGCATTCGGCGAGGTAGAAGGCAGCTTGGGCCGCTCCGTACGCATCCGGGATGGCGAGCGCCGCCTTCTGGGACCGCTCATACCAGGAGCGCGCTTCTTCCGGTTGCCCCTCCATTTGAGCGCAGATGCCCATGTTCCGGTATCCGCTCACCACGCCCCGGGCCTCTCCGTTCTTCTCGCGGATGGCGAGGGACTGTTCGAGCGCAGAGCGGGCCTCGCGAGTCCTGAAACCGGAAAGCAGGGTGATGCCGAGGTTGTTCAGCCCCAAGGCCTCGCCGGATTCATCTCCGGCATGGAGTGCCGCGTCCACGCCGCCCTGGTAGTGCCTGGCCGCCTCGTCGAGCCGCCCCGCCTCCAGGGCCAGATTGCCGAGATTGGCTTCGATCTGGGCCTGCATGATGAAGTCCTTCGTCTCGACGGCGGCGGCCAGGGCCTCATCGTAACGGCGCGTCGCGGATTCCCGAGAGCCGGTCGAGAGCGCCACCAGGCCAAGGCCGTTCAAGCAGAACGCCACGCCCTGGAGATCACCCCGCGAACGGGCCTGGGCCAATCCCTGTTCGTAATAGTCCTGAGCCGAAGTGAAATCGCGTTTCAGGATGGCCTGCTTCCCCAGGAAGCGCAGGAGGGTTGATTCCAGATAGCTATTGGATTCCTTGCGAGCCGCCAGGAGCGCCCAGCGGAGCGCGGCGTCCGCCTCCGACCGGGAGAGCCCCACCAAGTCCGTGGCGTAGGTCGTCACGGCCTCGGTCCATTCCGGTTCCGCGTAGGCGGCCTTGGCGAGCAGGGGTTCCGCCTCCGCATAGCGCCCATGGCGGTAGGCCTCGACACCCTTGGCGTAGGCGGCGAAAGCCTCGGGCGGGATGTCGCTCTCCTTCGGCCTGCTGCCGCGCCCCAGCGGGTCCACGGCGTTTCTCAGCCGTCTTGCGGATTCGCGCGCGAGCTGGGAGGCCGCCAGCACAAGGGGGGAAGCCTGGGGCGCGCGGACCGTGCCTTCGGAGAGGACGCGGCCCGTGGCGTCGCGCAAGAGGAAGTGGACCTCGTCCATGCCTTCGCCGCGACGGACTTCGCCGCTGAGCACCAGGTCCGCGCCCATGGCCCGCGCGAGGCGCAGCTGATCCGCGGGGGCGGCCTGCGCGACATCAAGTTTCAGCGATCTGGCCGTCTGCGCGAGCGCATCGGCATCCAGGATCCGCAGTTTCGGCGTTTCCCGCAGCCCGCCCGACACCAGGTCCGCGAGGCCGAGCTCCGTCTGCGCGGTGAGGGCGGGTTCCCCCGTCTCGTTCCGGAACCCCATCACGGCCACGCGCGCGGCGCGGCCCTTCACGACGCCCGCGAGGACGCCGCGGCCGAAGATCCAGTAGCCGCCGAGCAGGAACACCAGCACCGTGGCCACGCTCACAGCCGACCACCAGACAGGGCCGTGAGGGCTGAGCAGGGCCGCCGCCTCCTGCGCGACCTCTTCCGCGCTTGGGCGGTCCTTGGGTTTGCGCGCCAGCATGCCGTCCACCAGGGCTCGATAAGCTTTCGGCGCCTGGCTCCGCAGCAAGGGCATGCGGCGGTCCTCCACCACCGCTTCCAGCGACGCGCGGCCCTGGCCCTTGAACGGCTTCTCACCCGCCACCATCTCGTAGGCGAGGATGCCGAGTCCGAAGATGTCGCTGGGCGGACCCACAGCGCGGGCCATGGCCTGTTCGGGGCTGGTGTAGCCGAGGGTGCCCATGAAGGTGCCGACGATGGTGATGGCCCGGCCGGATCCAGATGTCCCATGGCCGCCCGGGTCGGTCAGGTCGTCCCATGGCGGCGCGGGCACGGCGCCAATGTCCGCCTTCGTGTCTTCGTGCGGGGCTTCATCCGGCCGGCCGGAGAAGCGGACGAGGCCGAAGTCCAGCACTTTGGCGCGCCCGTCCGGCGTCACCATGATGTTGGTCGGCTTGAGATCGCGGTGGACGAGCCCCTTGGCGTGGGCGGCTGCGAGCGCCTCCGCCACCTGTCGCACCAGCCGGGCCGCCTCCCGCCAGGGCAGGGCGCCACGGCCCAGGAGATCCGCCAGGGTCTCGCCCTCCACCCATTCAAGCGCGATGAAGGTGCCGAATTCCGTGTCCGAGAGTTCGTACACCTGGCAGATGCCCGAATGGTTCAACTGGGCGAGGGCCATGGCCTCCCTGCGGAAGCGCTCCCGGGTCTCCTCGTCAGGCAGACCGCTGCGGATGCGCTTGAGTGCCACGATCCGCTCCAGCGAGCTGTCCATGGCGCGGTAGACATCGCCCATGCCGCCCATCCCGGCCAGGCCGAGGATCTGGTAGCGGCCCAGCACCGTGCCGGGAACGATGGGGAGTTGGCTGCTCATGCTGCGACCCAGGCTACCAAGCCTCATCGGTGAGGAGTCCCGGAATCACGACGGCCTCATCCGGCCAAAGAAAAAGACGCGGCCAAATAGCCGCGCCTTCGTCGGAGCCGGATCTTCACGGTTCGGTAGGGGGGTACTTGTTGCCGGCGCCAGGATCAGGGTCCATTGCCAGATCCACATTGTTCGCCTGGGCGGCCGTCCCGGTGTACGCGAGGCTCACGGTTCCGTCGGTGTTCTTGGACAGCGCCCATCCGTCTCCCGCCGTGATGATGTAAGTCGTGCCTTGGTCGAGATTCTTCCACTGGCGTTTGGCCACGGTTTGACTCCAAAAGGTTGGTTGAGGGTTTCCCGATTATGGTCGCGAGAAGCGGGACTGCAAGGCCTCAAGTTCGGCGCGGATTTCGGGAGCGTCGTGCTTGATATCTCGGATGGCTTGCTCCACGAGCTCGCGTGCGGAGGCGCCGTCTCCCCGCAGGAAAGCGGCCCATGCTCGGGCGCGCAGAAGGAAGGGATTGCCAGGCACGAGCGCGGCGGCCTTCACCAGGACGGTCTCGCCTTCCTGGCTCCGATGCAGGCGCAGCAGGCATTCGGCTTCGCCCGCCATCTCGAGGCCTTGCTTGCGCGAGTCGTGGGCCGAGACGGAATGCTCCATGGCCGTTTGATAACCCTTCAAAGCCCGTTTGAGGTCTCCATCCATGCGGTCGCATTCGGCAAGGTAGAACTCCGCTTGGCCTTGGCCGAACACGGAGGGGATCGCCGCGGCTCTATCAAGCGATCGCTGGAACCAGAGGCGGGCCTCCTGGGGTTTGCCTTCAGCCAAGGCATTCCCTCCTAAATTGCGCAAGCCGCTCACCACGCCGTTGGCATCACCGTTCTTCTCCCGGAGGGCGAGCGACCGCTCCAATGCGGCCCGGGCTTCCACCGTCTTGAACTCGGTAAGCAGAGCGATGCCCAGGTTGTTGAGGCCCAGCGCTTCCCCGGCCTCGTCACCGGACTGGTGCGCCGTCTCCACGACTGAGCGGTACTTGTCCGCCGCTCCGCCAAGGTCGCCCCCTTTCAAGGCGAGGTTTCCCAGATTGGTGAGGACCTGGGCCCGCATCATCAGGTCCCCGTTCTCGCCAGTGGCATCCAAGGCTTCCTGATAACGCCGGGTGGCGGTCTCGATCTGGCCCTCCGACTCGGCGACCCACCCGAGCCCGTTCAGGCAGAGCGCGCGGCTGCTCGCATCCTTCTGCCGTTCGGCAGCCGCCAGCGCCTGCTCGAAGCAGCTCTTCGCCACGGCAGTGTCCCGCTGCTTGATGGCGCGGACCCCGAGGAACTGGAGCACATTCGATTCATCGTGAAGGCTCGATCCCATCCTCGCCGTCACGAGCGCCCACCGCAGGGCGGTATCCGCGGAAGGCTGCGCGAGCTGCGTGAGGGTGTAGCCGTAGGCTGCCACAGCATCGGGCCATTCCGGTGTGGCATAGGCAGCCTGGGCCAGCAGGGGCTCGGCCTCTTTGTAGTGTCCACGCCGGTAGGCTTCCACGCCCTTGGCGTAGGCCGCGAAGGCTTCGGGGCTGATGGTGTAGGGGTCGGGGCGCGTTTCATGGCCGAACGGATCCACTGCTTTCTTGAGCTCACGGGCAGCGGCCTGGGCCAGGGGCAGGGCGGCGAGCATGGTTCCGGACAGGGTCTTGGCTTCGACCTCGCCTTGGGCGCGGGCGCGGCCGAGGGCGTCGCGAAGGGCGTAGCGCAGACGGTCGAGGCCATCACGACGGTCCACTTCACCCGAGAGCACGAGATCGGCCCCCACGGCCTCCGCCAGGCGGAGCTGGTCTCCGGGCGAGGCTGTGGCGAGGTCGAGTTTGAGCGCGCGGGCCGCCTGGGCCACCGCATCGGCGCTGAGCATCTGGAGTTTCTGCTCGGTGCGCAGACGGGAAGCGATGAGATCGGAGAGGCCCAGCTCCGTCTGCGAGGTGAGCAGGGGCACGCCGGTGCGGTTCCTGAATCCCAGCACGGCCACGCGGGCAGGGCGGCCCTTCACGAGGCCCGCCAGCGCGCCGCGGCCGAAGAGCCAGTAGCCGCCGAGGATGAGCAAGGCCACGCCGGCGGCACTGAGGCCCGACCAGGCCAGCACACCCATGGGGCTGAGCATGTCCGCGAAGGCCGCGGAGACTTCGCTGGCCGAAGGACGCTCCTTGGGATTTGGCGCCAGCATGCGGTCCACGAGAGCGCGGTAGGCCTTGGGGGCGGCCTTCCGCGGGAAGGGTTCGCGCTGGTTGTCGATGACGGCATCCAGCGCCGCGTTGCCCTCGCCCGCGAAGGGCCGCTCGTCCGCCACCAGTTCCTGGGCCAGGATGCCCAGCGAGAAGATGTCGCTGGGCGGGCCCACGGGCCGCGCCAGGGCCTGCTCGGGGCTCGTGTAGCCGAGCGTGCCCATGAAGCTGCCGATGCGCGTGAGGGCGCGGCCGGAGCCTGAGCCGGAGGCGGCGATCATGCCCGGGGCGGTTTCGGCGTCCTCCGGCAGGCTGGCGGGCGCGATGATGGTGGCGGGTGATGCGATTTCTTCCTTACCCGCGAAACGCACGAGGCCGAAGTCCAGCACCTTCACGCTGCCATCGGGCCGCACCATGATGTTGCCGGGCTTGAGATCGCGGTGGACGAGCCCTTTGGCGTGGGCGGTGGCGAGGGCATCCGCCACCTGCCGGAGCAGGCCCGCGGCCTGGCGCCAGGGCAGGGGGCCGGGATGGAGCAGGTCCATGAGCGTGTCACCCTCCACCCACTCCATGGCGATGAAAGTGCCAAGGTCCGTCTCCGCGATCTCGAAGACCTGGCAGATGCCGGGGTGGTTCAATTGCGCCAGGGCCAGCGCCTCTCGCCGGAAGCGCTCCCGCGCAGCATCATCGGCCTTGCCGCTGCGGATGCGCTTGAGCGCCACGGTCCGCTCCAGCGAGGCGTCGAAGGCCTTATAGATGTCGCCCATGCCGCCTTCCCCGGCGAGGCTGGTTATCCGGTAGCGGCCCAGGATCGTGCCCGGGGTGAGTGGGATGCGGGAGCTCATGGGTGGCCTCAGGCTACCGCTACACTGGACCTTCAAACAGGAGGATCCATGTTCCGTCTTGATGGCAAGGTCGCGCTCGTTACCGGCGCCAGCCAGGGCATCGGCGAGGCCATCGCGAAGACGCTCGCCGCGCAGGGCGCGGTCGTCGTCTGCGCGGCGCGCACGGAGTCGAAGCTGAACGCTGTGGCGGATGCCATCCGCTCCACTGGAGGCAAGGCCGATGTGGTGGTGATGGACCTCTCCAGCACCGAGTCCGTGAAGGCCGCCGTGGCCGCCACGGTGGAGCGCCATGGCGCCATCCACATCCTCGTGAACAACGCGGGCATCACCCGGGACAAGCTCCTCATCCAGATGAAGGAGGAGGACTGGGACGCGGTGCTGGACACGAACCTCAAGGGCGCCTACACGGCCATCCAGGCCGCGACGAAGCCCATGATGAAGCAGCGCTTCGGCCGCATCATCAACATCGCCAGCGTCGTGGGCCAGATGGGCAACGCGGGCCAGGCGAACTATGTGGCGGCCAAGGCGGGACTCATCGGCCTCTCCAAGTCCGTGGCCCGGGAGCTGGCGAGCCGCAATGTGACGGCCAACGCGGTGACGCCGGGCTACATCGAGACGGACATGACGATGAACCTCCCGGCCGATGTGAAGGCGGAGTTCACCAAGCAGATCCCGCTGGGCCGCATGGGCTCGCCGGGCGATATCGCGGCGGCCGTGGCCTTCCTTGCCAGCGATGAGGCCGGCTATGTGACGGGGCAGGTGCTCAGCGTCAACGGCGGGATGCTGATGCCATAGACAGGCTTGAGGCTGGAGGCCGGAAGGTGCTGAACCGGATCATGGAACGCCTGCGCGCTTGGGGCCCTTGGGTCCTCTGGCCCTGGGCGTTGCTGCTGCTGGGGCTGCTCAGCTACCGCGCGTTCCCCTCGCTGCCACTGCGGCTCTGCATCTGGCTCGGGCTCGTGGTCCTGCTGTGGCGGGGCCTGCTCTGGTCCTGGCGCAAGCTGGTCTTCAAGGTCTCGCGGAGGGTGTGGACCATCATTGTCTTGCTCTCCGTGCTGCCTGTGGTGGCGCTCCATGTGTTCTTCCTCTCGCTGGGCTACTTCACGCTGGGCGGCCAGGTGAGCCGTTCCGTGCAGGGCAGCCTCGCGGGCCTGAGGACGGCGCTCACCAAGGCCTCCGCGGTGCCCGATGACACGGCAGCCCTCCAGCAGCTGAGCCTGCTGGGCGATGCCTGGGTGTCCCGCGTGGACGCGCTGCCCAGCGGCGTGAAGCCGGACTTCGTGGACATCGTCCAGGATATCAATCCCTCCACGGGCAAGCCTGCGGTGATGCTGCGCGCGGTGAAGCCGGAGGGCGCCCGCTACCGCCTGCTCACGCTGGGATTGGATGGGCTCACGGGCCAGAGCGGCAACCTCTGGGGCGGACGCACGCAGTTCAGGCTCGACTGGGACAGGGAAGATTCGGGGGTGGAGAAAGGCATGGTCCGCGTCCAGAAGGGCGGCCAGGAGGTTAAGGTTCCGATGGGCGGAGTCCAGGCCCTCGCTTGGTCCACGGGCGCGCCGCTGGAGGGCTCGGGGTTCTTTCGCCCCTTTCCCCTTCCGGGCGTGTCGCTCCAGGCCACGGACTGGGCCACGGGCAAGGGCATGATCTTCACCCTCACACCGGAGACGAGCATCCCCACCCTCTTCGCGGGCTACGGCATCGGCGATGGCGAGAAGGGCAATGTGGGCGTCCAGGCCATCTACGCCATGGCTGCCATCGCGCTCCTGCTGCTGGTGATGGCCATCGCACAGATCGCGGCCATGATCCTGGGTCTGCGCCTGGCGTGGTCATTGGGCGGGTCGGTGGATGATCTCCACCGCAGTGTCGGCCGGCTGGCGCAGGGCGATTTCTCCGCCCGCGTGCGGCCCCGCAGCCGCGACCAAGTGGGTGTGCTGGCGCGGAACTTCAACGACATGGCCGTGCAGCTGGAGGCCTCCCAGTTCGAACGGGAGAAGCGGCTCTCGCTGGAGGAGGAGCTGCGCATCGCCCGGGAAGTGCAGATGCGGCTGCTGCCGGACCTCGCCACGCTCGACCTGCCTGCCCGCGTGGAGGCGACGCTGCTGCCCGCGCAGGAAGTGGCGGGCGATTACTACGATCTCTTCCGGCTGGAGGACGGCCGCCTCGCCTTCTTGGTGGTGGATGTGAGCGGCAAGGGCACTTCCGCGGCCTTCTACGCGGCGGAAGTGAAAGGCATGATCTCCGCGCTGGACAAGGCCCGGCACGGCGCCACCGAAGTCGCGGCCCGCATCAACGACCTCTGGACGAAGGGACACCGCCGCCAGGTCTTCCTCACCATGGTCTACGGCACCTTCGATCCCGCCACGGGCCGCTTCGAGCTGGCGCGCTGTGGCCACCCGGAACCGCTCCTGCGCCACGGCGATGGCCGCGTGGAACTGCTGCGCTCCAACGGCCTCGGCATCGGCCTCAGCGCCGCGCGGTTCCGCGAAAAACTCGAAGCGCGGACAGGCACCCTCGAAAAAGGCGACGCCCTCATCATCTGCACGGACGGGCTCACGGAGGCCATGGACGCGGACGGAAGGCTCTACGGCCTGGAGCGCCTGCAGGCGTTGCTGCAAGGCACGCAGGATGACGACCTGCGCGGCGCCATCCTCGCGGATGTGACGGCCTTCGCGGAGTCGTCCGGATTGCAGGACGATCTGACGCTGCTGATCATCCGGAGCTAATCGGCCAGTTCGGCTTTCCGCTTCCCGTCGGCCCAGCGCAGATCCAGGATCGCGCCCTTCGGCAGTGCGGCGGCCGAGACGACGGGTTTGCCGCTTCCATCCAGCGCCAGAACGAAGCCGCGCTCAAGAGGTGCTTTGGGATCGCGTCCATTGAGGCGTTCGGATTCCAGCGCCAGGCGCGAGGCCTGGGCGGCTAGCCGCTTTTCGATGGCGGGAAGGAGATGCCGCCCGGCGGCGATGAGGCGGGGGCGGTCCGCCTCGCCAATGCGGATCGCGCTTTGATGCATGCGATGGCGGAGAGCCGAGAACCGGGCCGCGGACACTTCGATGCGCCGCCTCGGGTGCGCGCCCGCCATGCGCGTGCCGAGTTGCGCGAGGCGCGCATGCAGCTCCTTCAGACGATCGGGAACGGCGCGCATGCCGGTGCTGTCCTTCAGAAGGTGCAGCGTGGTGGCGAGCCCGTCCAGCCGCCACTGGGCCCGGAAGGCCAGGCGGTCCGTGCGGCCTTTCAGAGCTTGGAGCAACGTGGCGCGATCCGGCGTGGCCAGCTCCGCGGCCTGGCTGGGCGTGGCCGCGCGCAGATCGGAGGCGAGATCCACCAGCGTGGTGTCGATCTCATGCCCTACGCCCGTGACGACCGGCACGCGGCTGGCGGCCACGGCCCGCACGAGGACGGGATCGTTGAACCCCCAGAGATCTTCCAGGCTGCCGCCACCCCGCACGACGAGGATGAGGTCGCAGCCCAGCGTCGGCTCCTGGAGCGCCTGCAGGGCGTGGAGGTTCTCCGGCACGCAACGCTCGCCCTGGGCCGCGGCGGGCGCGATAAGGATGTCCAGCCCCGGCGCCCGGCGGTGCGTCACCCGCAGCACATCCTGCAGCGCGGCCCCGCCCAGCGCCGCCACGACGCCGATGCGTTTCGGGAACTTGGGCAACGCGCGTTTAGGCCGGTCGAAGATGCCTTCGGCCCGGAGCCCCGCCTCCAGTTCTCGCAACCGCTGCTGGAGATCGCCCACACCCGCCAGCTCGCAGTGCGTCACGGAGAGCGTGAGGGTTCCGCCGGCTACATAGAGGTTGAGGCTGCCCTTCACGATGACGCGCTGCCCGTCCTTGGGCGAGTGCTTGAGCAGCCGCTGCTGGCTGGCCCACACCGCGCAGTTCAGCGACGCGCCCTCCTCCTTCAGTGTGAAGTACCAGTGCTTGCCCGAGCCACGGAAGTTGCTGACCTCTCCCACCAGGCACACGCCCGCGAAGGGCGCCTCGATGCGCGCCTTCACTTGCTCCAGGAACCGTTTGACCGAGATGGGCGCGTCCATGCCTCAGGATCTCATTGAACGCGGTGTCCGGCGCCGCGGAGCGCGACGGCCGCCGCTTCGAGCTGGTTCGCTTTCACCAGCAGGTAGTCGGTGTCGAAAGTGCTGAGGGCGAAGATGGGGATGCCCGCTTTGGCCAGGGGCACGGCCAGGGCGGCCAGGATGCCCGTGAGGGCGAAGTCCAGAGGGCCCTGGACCTGGAGGGCGCGCCAAGGCCCCTCGCATCTCACCTCGGGCGGGACCTGCCCGAAGGCGCAGATCAGGCTCAGCTCATCCGGCGTCCGGCTGACGCACCACAAGTCACCGCCCGCCACCCAAGCGGGGGTCTCCGCATCGGGATCCATACGGCAGACCGCGAGGTCTCCGGCTACGCGCGCGAGATCGAGTCGGGACTGCATCCCAACAGGCTACTGGCTTCCAGCCGCCGACGCGGCCTACTCGTACCTCAGCGCCTCGATGGGGTCCTGGGACGCGGCCTTCATGGCGGGCCGGGGGACCCGCTCCATGAGCGCGAAGCGATCGTGGAAGGGCGTGCCATTCGGCACGCCCGTTCGCGGGCAGCCAGTGCGCGTGCGCGGGGCGGAGCCAAGCGCCCAGCGCCCTGGCCAGTCGCCGTTGGATGCGCCTCACTCGTACCTCAGCGCCTCGATGGGGTCCTGGGACGCGGCCTTCATGGCGGGCCAGATGCCGAACACCAGGCCCACGGCGGTGCTCACGCCGAAGCCCAGGAAGATGCTCCAGAGCGGCGCGGCCGCGGGAGAGTTCAGCACGATGCGGGCGAAGAAGGCCAAGCCCAGGCCGGCCATGATGCCGATGGCGCCGCCCACGCCGGTGAGCGTGACGGCCTCCACGAGGAACTGGAAGCTGATGTCCTTGCGCGTGGCGCCAAGGGCCTTCCGCACGCCGATCTCGCGGGTGCGCTCGGTCACGCTCACCAGCATGATGTTCATCACGCCCACGCCGCCCACGAGGAGCGCGATGGCGGCCACGAGGATCATCGCGGCCGCGATGCCGCCCGTCACCTGTTGGAAGGATTTCAGCTGGGCCTCGCTCGTGAAGATCGCGAAGTCGTTGGGCTGGTCCGCCTTCAGCCCGCGCCGGGAGCGCATGATGGCGGTCTCCATGTCCATCATCTCGTACATGCCCTTCGGATCCTTGGGCACGGTGGCGATATGGATGGTGTCGCCACCGCCGTTCTTCACTTGAGGAAACATGCCGTCGAAGGTGCTGACGGGGATGAGGATGATGTTGTCCTGGTCGCCGCCGAAAGCCGAACCCTTGGATTCCAGCAGGCCCACCACGCGGAAAGGGATGCCCTGGATGTAGAGCGTCTTCTCGATGGGGTCGCGCTTGCCGAAGAGCGTCGCGGCCGTGCTGGGCCCGATGACGCAGACATGGGAGGCGTGCAGGATGTCCGCATCCACGAGGAAGCGGCCGTCGTGGATGAAGGAGTTATTGGCCGGCGCGTAGTCGGGGTTCGTGCCGCAGAAGGTGGGCCCGTTGGCCACCTGGCCCTCGCTGTTCTTGATGATGAGGCTCGCGCCGGCGGGGCCGAAGAGGTAGCGCTCCTGGCTCACGGCCGCGGCCAGCGGGCAGAGCTCCTTCAGCGCCTTCGCGTCCTCGATGGTGAGGTCCCGGCGGCGCTTCTGGTCCTCGGGCAGCGGCCCGCCGCCGCCGAAGCGCGCCTCGTACTTCTGGAACTGCACGAGCGTCGTCCCGAAGGAGGAGAAGGAGTCCGTCACGCTGCGGTTGAAGCCCACGACGAAGCTCACCATGCCGATGACCGTGGCCACGCCCGCCATGATGCCCAGCAGGGTGAGGAAGCTGCGCAGTTTCTGCGCCGCCATCGCCCGGAAGGCGAAGCGGATGTTCTCCTTGCCGATGGCGCGGAGGCCGGGGGATTTGAATCTAATGGAAGCCATCTATTCCGCCCTCAGCGCGTCGATGACGAGGAGCCGTGAGGCGCGCCAGGCCGGGAGGAAGCCCGCGGCCACGCCCACGCCCACGGCGAGGAAGATGCCCATGCCGATGATGAAGGCCGTCACCTGCGCGGGCACCCCGAAGGCCGTCTTCACGAGGAGGACGCCCAGGCTTCCGATGCCGATGCCGATGAGGCCGCCCAGCAGCGAGAGCAGCGCCGCCTCCAGCAGGAATTGCCGGAGGATGTCCCATTTCCGCGCGCCCAGGGCCATGCGCACGCCGATCTCCTGGGTCCGCTCCACCACGCTCACCAGCATGATGTTCATGATCACGATGCCGCCCACGCCCAGAGAGACAGAGGAGATGAGGATGAGTAGGATGAAGGCCGCCGTGCTGATGCTCGCCCAGAGCTGTTTAAGCGTGTCCTGGGTGAAGATCCCGAAGGGGTCCGGCGCGTTGTAGGGCGTGTGCCGCATGGCCCGGATGATGGCCCGGACCTCATCCTGGGAGGCGTCCAGACCCGCCACGCCGCCAGCCGCCTTCACCATGAGCTGCAGCGACTCGGTCGATGGCATGTAGTTGTTCCGGTAGACCTGGAAGGGGATGTAGATCTCGTTGTCCTGCCCCAGCCCGATGCCGCGGCCCTGCATGGGCATCACGCCGATGACGCGGAAGGGCAGGCCCTGGATGGTGAAGGTGCGGCCGATGGGATCCACCATGGGGAAGAGCTCGTCCTTCGTGTTCGAGCCGATGATGGCCACGGGCTGGGCGGACTGGTCCTCCTGAGGCGTGAAGAAGCGGCCGGCCTCGAACTGCAGGCGGAACATGTCGGAGAAATTGGCGCCCACGCCGTTGATGTTCACGCTGGGCAGCTGGCGCGCGCCGTTCACGACCTTCATGCTCCGGCCGCCGCTCACGCAGATGGCCTCGGTGTGGCGCAGGTCCGAGCCCATGAGCCGCTCGTAGTCGGTCCAGCGGATGGGCGGGCGCTTGATGGCCTGGAGGAACTCCTCGCGGGAACGGATGAGTCCGAACTTGTCCATGAAGTAGACATCCGGGCTCATGACGCTGAGCTGGTCCTTCACATAGTTGTCGAGGCCGGAGATCACGCCCACGACACCCACGATGGTGGACACGCCGATGATGACGCCCAGGAGGGTGAGGGTGCTGCGGAGCTTGTTAGCCCGCAGCGCGCGGAGCGCCACGCGGAGGAGTTCTCGGTAGTCCATGGGCGGGCCCCGGCCTCTTCAGCTCTTGGGGCCGTTGCCGTCAGGACCCTTAGGGGCGTCCTTCTGGATGTGGACTTCGGCGCCGTCCTTCAGCTCGCGCAGGGCGCGGTAGGGCCCCTGGACGATCTGCTCGCCGCCCTTGAGGCCTTCGGCCACTTCCACATCTAAGTCGCCCATGAGGCCCGTCTTCACCTTCATGAACTTCACCTTGCCGCCGTCGATGGCATAGACGCCTTCCTCTTCGCGGGGCTGGCCGGGGGCAAGCGTCTGTCCGGGCTTCAGGGGGATGTCGCGCATGACCAGGGCCTGGATGGGTACGGCCAGGGCGTCGTCCTTCTCGCCGGTGTAGATGTCCGCCTGGGCGCTGAGGCCGGGCTTGATGGTGAGGGGCGGATTCTTGATCCACACCTTCACCTTGAACTTGATGGCCTCGTTCGTGGCCGTCTGCACGATGGGGCTGCCGCCGACCTCCGTCACCTGCGCGTCGAAGGGCTGGCCGGGATAGGCGTCGATGTGGACCACGGCCTGCTGGCCCACCTTCACATTGGGGATGGAAGCCTCATCCACCTGCATCTCGGCCTCCACCTTGCTCATGTCGCTGACGGTGACGAGCACGGTGCCGGGGCTGTTCTGGATGCCGGGCACGGCGGTCTCGCCCACTTGGATGCGCCGCGCGGTGACGACACCATCCATGGGCGCCGTGAGGATCGCGTAGTCCAGGTTCACCTTGGAGGAGCGGACCTGGGCGCGGGCCTGATCGGCGCGCTGGCGGGCGCCGGCCTCACCGCTCCGGGCGGTGAGAAGGGCCGTCTGCGACTGGTCGTAGTCGGCCTTGGAGAGGATGCCCGCCTTGAAGTTGGCCTGGGCCCGCTCGAAGTCCACCTTGGCTTGGGCCAGCCGGGCCTGGGCGGTGGCGTAGTCAGCCTGGGAAGCCTGGGCGCCCGCGGAGGCGCCGGCGACATCGGCCCGGGCGCGGGTGGGATCGATCTCGAGGAGGAACTGGCCCTTCTTGACCCGGTCCCCCTCCTTCACGGCCAGCTTGGTGACCTGGCCCATCACATTGGCGGAGATGTCCGCTTTGGTGACGGCCTGGATGGTGCCATTGGCGCTGACTTTGGAGATGAGGCGCTCGCGCTTGACCTGTGCGGCCTGCACGCCCGCGCCTTTCTCGCTGTTCCGAGTGGCGGCGATACTCACCACGATGAGGAGGCCGACGCCCCCGGCGATGAACCAGAGCTTCTTGCGCTTCATGTCAAAGGCCCCCGATAGGACAGATACGGTCAGGAAAGGTTCCGCGCGAAGAGGATGCGGGTTTAGGCACGGCTGACATTTACTAAATGGAATATATTTTCATTGACGACAACTAAGCCGTGCCTCACGCTCAGAGGTATCGCGGTCTTTGAGGGATTCCCATGCGCCCATTCCCCAGCCTCCTCCTCGCCCTGGTCGCGCTTCCGGGCATCGCTGCCGCTCCCGCCACAGCAGGCGCCGGCACCGTCCAGGGCATTGTGGATGACGGCACCGGACAGGGCGTGGAGGGCGCCGTCGTCCGCATCCAGAACAAGGTGAGCGGCTACCTGGCCACGGTCCGCACGGACGCCAGCGGCAAGTTCGTCTTCTACAATGTGCCCTTCAACAACTACCACCTGGAGGCCGGGGCGCCCGGTTTCACGGAGGCCCACCGCAACATCGAGGTGCGCTCCAACATCGCGGTGGCGGAGAAGCTGAGCCTGGTCAGCGCGGCCAGCGCCACGGTGGTGATCCAGGACACCAGCCAGCTGGTGGAAGCCACACCCACCGCCCATGTGGACATCACCCAGAGCGTGATCCAGTCCATCCCCACGGCCACACAGAGCAAGGGGCTGGACAACATCATCCTCCAGACCCCCGGTTTCGCGCAGGATGCGGATGGCCGCTTCCATTTCCGCGGCAGTCACGGCCAGGTCACCTATGTCATTGACGGCGTGCCTGTCACGGACCAGATCGGCGGCGTTTCCGGGCCGGCTCCCGACCAGGTGGACAGCATGGAAGTCGTCACGGGGGGTATCTCCGCCGAGTACGGCGGCAAGCCCGCGGCGGTCGTGAACCTCACCACCAAGACAGGCCTGGGTCAGCCCGGTCTCAGCGGCGATGTGACTGTCACCGCCTCGCGCTTCGCCACCTTCGAGGGCGGCGTGGACCTGCGGGGCGGCACAGGCGATTTCGGCTACTTCGTGAGCGGCCTCGCCAGCAGTTCGGACCGGTTCCAGGACGCCGTCACCTTCGACAACTTCCACAACCACGGCAAGACCGGGCACCTCTTCACCCGCTTCGATTGGCTCCTCGGGAGCGCCGACACCCTGCGCCTCTCCATTGGCGGCGGGCGTACGGACCGCGAGGTGGTGAACCTGCCCACCCAGCAGGCCGGCGGCATGGACGAGCGCTTCCATGAGTCCAGCGCGAACACGAGCCTGGCCTGGGCCCATGTCTTCGACGATGCGCGCACGCTGGAAACGACCCTCTTCTACCGCCACGGCAGCAGCAGGCTGGACCCCACCGCGGAGCTCCAGCCCGGCTTCGCGGCGGGCGGCCCCGACTTCCCCGTGTGGGTGAAGCAGGACCGCACGCTCGACAACCAGGGCCTCCAGTCCATCTACACCCAGCAGGTGGGCAAAGGCACGGTGAAGGCGGGCCTCAGCTACATCCGCTATCCCATCCATGAGCGCTTCGATTTCGCCATCACGGATCCGAACCAGGTGACGGACCCTGCCGATCCGCTCTACCCCTACACGCCCGCGGGAGGCGGCAACCTCTTCCACTTCGACAGCAGCCTCACGCCCACGCTGGCCTCGGCCTTCGTCCAGTCGGACTGGAAGCTCTCGGCCTGGCACCTATCCGCGGGCTTGCGCTATGACCGCTACACCCAGCGGGGGTTCACGCAGGGCCAGCTCCAGCCGCGCATCGGCCTCGCCTACACTGTGCCCGCGCTCGGCACGGTGCTGCGCGCCTCCTACGACCGCCTGATGATCACGCCGGAGAACGAGAACCTGGCGCTGTCCATCAGCCAGCAGGCCTGGAACCTCGGTGCGCAGGCGGGAACGCCGGTGCCGCCGCTGGCCTCGGAGATCCAGAACAGCTTCTCCTACGGGGCCGAGCAGCAGCTGGGCCAGGCGGGGCGCCTGAGCGTGGACTACTGGGAGAAGAAGTCCGTGAACGCGGCGGACAACCAGCAGTTCTTCAACACGGGCATCGTCTTCCCCATCGCCGCGGCCCGCGGCCTCTTCCGGGGCTGGGATGTGCGCTTCGACCTGGTGCCCGTCCACGGCTTCTCCACCTACCTGTCCCTGGGCCACACCCGCGCCATCTTCGAGACACCCGCCGTGGGCGGCCTCCTGCTGGACGCGCCCCAGGTGCCCGGCACCCGCTACCTCATCGACCACGATGAGAAACTCTCGGGCCAGCTGGGCTTCCGCTTCGAGCAGGAGAGCTGGTTCGCGCAAGCCCAGGTCCGCTACGACTCCGGCCTCGTGGCCGGCGATCCCACGGGCATCTCGCCGAACGATCCCGACTACGGGTCCGGCCTCGCCTACATCGAGCCCGCCTCCGACGGCATGGGCAACACCATCCACCGGGTGAAGCCTCGCACCGTCTGGGACTTCAACAGCGGCAAGACCTTCAAGGTCTCCGACAAACGTTCGCTGGAAGTGGGCGCCGACCTGCTCAACGCCTTCGACAGGAAGGCCATCTACAACTTCCTGAGCACCTACGGCGGCACCCATGTCATCGCACCGCGCACCCTGGCGGTGCATGTGAAGTTCAAGTTCTAAAGCTGAACTACTTCCACGGAGGCCGCTGAGGGGCGGAGAAAAACTCTGTGTCCTCCGTTCCTCCGCGCACTCCGTGTAAGTGATGCTTTTCCTTACGCGAACCGCGGCGGCGAGAGCGGGCCGCTTCCGCCGTCGAGGATCAGCTCCGCCGCCAGCCGTCCCACAGCGAGGCCGGTGGTCATGCCGTGGCCGCCAAGGCCCGCGACCCAGAAGAGGCGGGGGTTCCGTGGGTCCCAGCCGATGACGAAGCGGCGGTCGGGGCTGAAGGTGCGGAGGCCCGCCCAGGCGCGGACGATGGCGTAACTGGAAACCTCGGGCGCCAGTTCATCCACAACCGCCTGCATGGAGGCGATGGCGTCGTTGTCCACTTCGGGCTGCTGGCCAGGCGGAGGAAGGGAAACCTCGCCCTCATCGCAGGGACAGAGCAGTGTGCCCCCACTTTCCGCGCGGGCGTAGAAGGGCCGGTCCACCCACCAAGCCCAGGGCTGCACGGAGCAGGGATGGTCGCTCCAGGCCAGGTGCCGCCGCTGGGGAGTCAGCTTCAGATCCAGGCCGCCCGCCATGCGGCCCACTTCGGAGGCCCAGGCGCCCGCGGCGTTCACGAGCGTGGTAGCGCGGAAGATGCGGTTTTCGGTTTCGACTGTGAAGCCGTTTCTATCCGCGTGGATGGCCGTCACGGCCGCGCCGTAGTGCAGTGCGGCGCCCGCCTCCCGCGCGCGCCGCGCGCAGGCGCCCAGGAGGCCGTGGATGTCGATGACGCCATCGCCGGGAATGCGCAGGTGCGAGGAAGCTTTCAGGCTTGGCTCGCCGCTGCCTTCGCCCCGGTGGACTTCGACGGAAAGCTCGTCTGCTTCCGCTTCCAGCGCGTCCAGGCGGGCGGGGTCCATGGCGAGGAGCAGGCCGCCTGTGGGTGTCAGCAAGCCCAGTTCTGCCAGACGCCCGCGGCCTTCCACGGCCAGCCGCGAATGCTCGATCCGGCCCGTGAGCGCGCGCGCCATGCCCGCGTTGTGGCCGGAGGCGTAGAAGCCCGGCACTACCTCGCGGTCCAGCAGGGCGATGGATTTCCTGCTTCTGGCCAGGGCGCTGGCAGTCGCGAGCCCGGCGATGCCACCGCCAATGATGAGGATGTCAACTGTGTCCAAGATCACGCCTCGCCACCCAGGATGACACGGGGGTTGACGGAAGGAGTTGGCAGGTCGATAGTAGCTATCCACCCCACCTGGGGAGGGACATTGGAGGACGCCATGCTGAACCTGAAGATCACGGGCATGACCTGCGGCCAGTGCGTGCGCGCCGTGACTGGAGCGCTGAAGGGCGTGCCGGGCGTGAAGGCGGCGGAAGTGGATCTGAAGAGTGGCACGGCCAAGGTCGAGGGCGCGCCGGACCCCGCAGCCCTCATCGCCGCCGTGGCGGCGGAAGGCTACAAGGCCGAGATGCGGCCGTGAAGGGGCATGGCCTCCATCTCGATCCGGCCGTCCGCGCCGATGCCAAGCGGCGCCTGGCCTCCGTTCGTGGCCATGTGGAGGGCGTCCTCCGCATGCTCGATGACGAGGGCGTCTACTGCGTGGATGTGCTCAAGCAGCTGAAGGCCGTCGAAGGTGCGCTGGACCGCGTGGGCGCGCTCGTGCTGAAGAGCCACCTCACCCACCATGTGGCCACCGCCGCTGCTCGCGGTGATGAGGCTCGGATGGTGGATGAACTCATGGAACTGCTCAAGTACCGGTGATGTGATGGAAACCCGCACCTTTCCCGTCGAAGGCATGACCTGCGCGTCCTGCGTGCGCCGCGTGGAGCGCGCGCTGAAGAAGGTGCCGGGCGT
>DASRXV010000113.1:0-28630 GCA_035687325.1 Holophagaceae bacterium | reverse complement strand
AGGAGGCGGGGGAGGCAGCGGCTTGGAGGCACCCCAGGTGTAGCCCAGGCCCAGCGTGGCGAGGATGTCGGTGTGATGGCTGCTCTGAGGCAGATCCACGCGGACATACTTCGCGTCGCCTTGGACGGTGAAGCCGTTCTCCGTGTGGCCGATGATGCCGAGGCCCGCGTGGTAGTTCAGCTTCGTGGCGTCACTGGTAAGGGGCTGGGGTAGCTTGGAACCGCCCACGCCCGCGGCCAGGTAGGGATACCAGTTGCCGCCGGGGCTGAGGTTGAAGAGCACAGAACCCAGCGCCATCTGCTCATGGTCGTCCCCGATCCCGGGGTAGGCGGCCTGGGCGCTATCCTTCAGCTTCAACTCGCTCTGCAGCGCCTTCACATCGAAGCCCCAGCGGTCGGTGAACCAATGGCCGAAGCCGACACCGTAGTGGAGGCCGTTCTTGTAGAGGTTGTCGCTCGAGTGGAAGGTCTCGCCGACCTGCCCGACCAGCCAGGTCTGCCCGTCCTGAGCCGCGAGGGTCAGCGCCGCGCCCATGAGGAGCACACTAAGTGCTTTCCGCATCTTGCCTCCTTGGAAAAAGGGAATGGTTGAAGAGCTCGCACAGTGTAGGAAGAAGGGCTGGAACACACAAGCCGATGGCAAAATCTCTTTCCAACTCCCAGTCTTTCCAACCCAGGCCGAACCCTAATTAAGGCTTCCTTAAGCAGGGCAGGCCTCACATTACTAGGTTGCAAGAGGATTCTGACGGGCCTTCAACTTGAATCACGAGTAATGCAAATTTGTGCCGAATTAATCGGCCAAGATTAGGTCAAAAGAGTCGTGTTCAAACATCTTTATGCCCAAATCCGGGCGTTTTGCACATGGGTCCTCTCCGTATCACCGGCATGTACAGGATCACCGCGTTTGTTGGCTTCGAGAGGCCAGACCTCAACAAGCCTGACCCCGGTTTCGACGGTGCTTCCCTCTTCAACATGGACCTTGGCCACGGTCCCCGCGCAGGTGCTCTTGAGCTCGTTCTGCATCTTCTCGGTATGCCTGCGACATACGCGAGGCCTCCCGCTAGTCGGCGCCGAGGGACCTGACATCCACAAGCTTCGCGCCAGTCTCGACAGTTCCGCCCTCTTCGACATGGACTTTGGCCACAGTTCCCGCGCAGGTGCTCTTGAGCTCGTTCTGCATCTTCATCGCTTCCATCACGAGGAGGGTCTGGCCTTCGATGACAGCCTCGCCCTCCTTCACGAGCACCTTCACGATCTTTCCGGGCATGGGAGACGCGAGCGCGCCACCGCCGGCAGAGGAACCACCCGACGCAGCCAGCAGCGCCTTCATGGGGTCCTGCAGCGCGAACTCGTAGGCGCCGTCGTAGAGGCTGGCGCGAAAGGCGTGGACATCGGGATCGGGGTTCCTAGCCGCATCGAGCCGCACATCCACGCTGTGGCCGCCCAGGATCACCGAGTAGCAACCGGGCTCCACCTCGAGGATGTCCGCGTCCTGCGCCTCGCCATCCCATAGGAGCGTGAGGGCCCCGTCCCGCCTGACGAGCTCCACATCGTGCTGTTCCTTGCCGAGAATGAGTGTGCGCTTCATGGGTACCTCAATACTGGAACCGCGAATGGCGCGAATGAACGCCAATCCCATTCGCGGGAATTCGTGTCATTCGCGGTTTCATAGCCGGCTGAACTTGCCCCAATGCTTCCACGCATCGGGCTTGCCCTCGGTGCCGGCGGGCTGCGCGGCGCGGCGCTCTTCAGCGTCCATCTCCTGCACCAGGGCCGCGGCCACGGCGAACTTGAGGTTGGGGCCCTGTTCCTTCTTCTTCCAGAAGGGTTTGTCCAGCATGCCGGTGTGCAGCGCGCCTTCGCGGAAAGGGCCGTGCTCCATGAGCACTTCGTGGAACTGGATGTTGTGGCGGATGCCGCCGATGCGGTACTCGCCCAGCGCCGCGCGCATGCGGTCGATGGCCTCGATGCGGGTGGGGCCCCAAGTCGAGAGCTTGGAGATCATGGGGTCGTAGAACAGGGGCACATCGGCGCCTTCGTAGACGCCGGAGTCGTCGCGCACATTGCGGCCCGAGGGCGTGCGGAGGAAGGTGATGCGGCCGGGTGAAGGCATGAAGTTCTTGTCGGGATCCTCTGCGTAGACGCGGCATTCCATGGCCCAGCCGTTCAGGGGGATCTCCTCCTGCTTCATGGGCAAGGCTTCACCCCGTGCCACGAGGATCTGCCATTTCACGAGGTCCAGGCCTGTGATCCATTCGGTGACGGGGTGCTCCACCTGGAGGCGCGTGTTCATCTCCAGGAAGTAGAAATTGCGGTCGGCGTCGGCCAAGAACTCCACGGTGCCGGCGCCCACATAGTTCACGGCGCGGGCCACCTTCAGCGCGGCTTCGCCCATGGCCCGGCGCATCTCCGGTGTCACATGAGGCGAGGGCGCCTCCTCGATGACCTTCTGGTGGCGGCGCTGCACGGAGCACTCGCGCTCCCAAAGGTACACATGGTTGCCGCGCTGGTCGCCGAAGACCTGGATCTCGATGTGGCGGGGCTGGAGGATCGCCTTCTCCACATAGACCGAGTCGTCACCGAAGGCGCTGAGGGCCTCGCCGCGCGCGCGGGCCAGCGAAGACGCGAACTCCTCAGGCTTGGCCACGAGTCGCATGCCCTTCCCGCCCCCGCCCATGGCGGCTTTGAGCATGACGGGAAAGCCCATCTTCGTGGACTCCGCCAGCAGATCATCATCGCTCATGGTCTTCTGGATGCCCGGCACCACGGGACACCCGGCGGCGATGGCCACTTCGCGGGCGGCGGTCTTGGAGCCCATGCTCACGATGGCTTCCGGATTTGGGCCGATGAAGGTGATGCCTTCCGCTTTGAAGCGCTTGGCGGCCTCGGCGTTCTCGCTGAGGAAACCGTAGCCCGGGTGCACCGCGTCGGCGCCGGACTGCTTGCAGGCCTCCATGATCTTGTCCACGACGAGGTAGCTCTCCCGCGCCGGAGCTGGGCCGATGAAACAGGCCTCATCCGCCATGCGCACATGGAGCGCCCCGCGATCGGCCTCGGAATAGACGGCCACGGTTGGGATCCCCATCTCCCGGCAAGTGCGGATGACGCGGCATGCTATTTCTCCGCGGTTGGCTATGAGGACTTTGGTGACGGGCATGGGCTTCCTGCGGGCAGAATGGTTTGGTGCGAACCCCCAGTCTAGCCAAGCCCGCCGTGATCCTTCTGCTGGTGGTCTGCGGCTGCGCCCGCAAGGGCGATCCTGTGCCCGCGCCGCCCCTGCCGCCTGCGGCGCCCGAGGCCGCATGGGCTTCTCTGAGGCAGTTGGAAGTCACCCTGCCCGCCCTGGACGCGAAGGGCGACAAGCTCCGCGGACTCGATGCCGTCAGGGTCCTATACCTTCCCTTGGGTCTCTCGCGGCCCACCGCGCAGGATGTGTTCACCCATGGCGAGATCGTCCTGGAGCGCCGACGCCCCGGACTGCCCAGCCCAGGAGAACCACTCCGGCTAGACCTGTCCGGATTGAAACGGCCTGCGGGCTGGCTCGTCGTGGTCGCTGTCCGGGCCGGGCAGGTTCCCAGCGCTCCAGGCCTCGTCCTCCCTTGGCTGAGTCCAGACCTGTAAACGTACGAAACCTTAACATTTCTTAATATATCGACTCGACAACATGATATTACCTTTACATCTCTACCGGGCTGGTCCCGGCTTGAGAGGTGTAACTCGATGTCACGCAATCCATTGACCTCCTTTGCGCTGATCCTGGCTGCGGGCGCGTCCGCCTATGCCGGGATGCCCAGGCTGGCTCAGCCTCAACTGTGCGCGCTCAAGGCCCAGGAAGGCGCTAGAACAGCCTTCGCCATGCAGAAGCTCCAGGGCCAGGGCGCCTCCCTGGGCCTGAGCGCCGACACCGCCTTCCAGATGCAGCGTTCCAGCACGGACGCGTTCGGCGTTCTCCATGTCCATGTCCACCAGGCCTACAAGGGCGTGCCCGTCTGGGGTGGCGACGCGATCCTCCACACGGACGCGGAGAATCAATCCCTGCCTATGACAGACAAACTCATCCGCGGCCTCAATGTGGGTGTGGCACCAGCCCTGGAGGCTTCGGAGGCCCTGGCCATCGCTTCCCGCGACATGGCGCCGCAAGGCGCCTTCGCCTACACGCCCACCTCCCAGCTGGTGGTCCTGCCCCGCGTCCAGCGTTCCCTGCGGGCGGGCGTGGCAGCCGCCCAAGCCAACGCCAGCGATGTGATCTCCACGGTTGTCGGCGCTGATCTCGCCTGGCACTTGCGCTTGGAAGTCCAGACCCAGAGCGACACCCGCGCCATGGATTACCTCATCAGCGCGTCCAACGGCTCGGTCCTGAAGAAGTGGGCCAGCATAGAGACAGCCGGGGTCACTGGCACCGGCAACAGCCAGTACAGCGGCACCGTGAGCCTCAGCACGAACCAGCTCTCCGCCAACAGCTATGAGATGCGCGACACCCTCCGCGCGAACACCACCGTCACTGACATGGCCAATGGCACCTCGGGCAGCGGAACCATCTTCACGGACGCGGACAATATCTGGGGAAACGGGGACAACTATGTGGACGGCTCCGGCATGTCCACCACCAGCCCCACGGGCCAGACCGCGGCCGTGGACGCGCAGTTCGGCTTCGAGAAGACCTGGGACTACTACCAGAATGTCCATGGCCGGAACGGCATTGACGGCACTGGCAAGGCAACCCTGTTGCGGATGCATTACAGCTCGAACTACAACAACGCCTTCTGGAGCGACAGCTGCTTCTGCATGACTTTCGGCGATGGCAGCGCGGCTACGGCGGGCGGGTTCAACAACCTCACGGACATAGATGTCATCGGCCATGAGCTGAGCCATGGCGTCATCGCCAACAGCGTCGCCGGGGGCCTCAACTATTACGACGAGAGCGGCGGCCTGAACGAGGCCGATTCCGACATCAACGGGACCTTCGTCACCTTCTACGGCTACAACGGGGGAACGGGCGGCACGGTCCCCGACACGATCCCCGGGGGCAATCTGCACGGTTACACCCCTTGGACCATCGGCTCGCAGATCTCCAATCCCCCCCTCCGCTTCATGTACAAGCCGAGCAAGGACACCGCTTCGCCGGACGCGTGGTATTTCGATATCGGGCAACTGGATGTCCATTACTCCTCCGGCCCCATGACCCGCGCCATGTACTTCCTGGCCAACGGCGCCGCCACCACCGGTGACACCAGCTCCACTTACCTTCCCGCGGGCATGGCGGGCATCGGCAACGACAAGGCCAGCAAGATCTGGTACCGCGTGATGACCACCGGGCTCACCAGCTCCTCGACCTACCACGATGCCCGCATCGCCTGCGAGAACGCGGCCGGCTTCCTCTACGGCGCCGCCGAGTTGGCCGCCGTCCAGAACGCCTTCGCCGCCATCAATGTGGGCCCGGCCGCCGGAGGATCCGACGACACCACGCCTCCGGCGGGAGTGGCGGCCAGCGAGAGCGGAACGACGGGGACTGTGACGCTAAGCGCCACGGCCACGGACAATGTGGGCATCGAGCGGATCACCTTCTCCATCGATGGCACCGCGATGGCCCAGATGAATGCCGCTGGCACCGCACCATTCGATTCGCACATGCTGGGCAACGGGACTCATTCGCTCATCGCCACGGCCTATGACGCCTACCGCAACCACACGGCTTCCTCGCCGTTCAGTTTCACGACCCTGAACAGCTACGCCCAGTTCCTCATCGATCCGGGCTTCGAGCAGGGCGGCGTGAACTGGGGCTTTGGCGGCGCCTACGCTGGGATCTCGACCAGCCCGACCAACGCCCATGGCGGTTCGAACTACGCCATCATCGGTGCGGCTGGGCGAACCGGAGAGAGTTACGGCTACCAGATCTTCACCCTCCCGGCAGGCTTGCCCGGGGCGTCCTTCGCGCTGTGGACCCGCATCAGCAACACCTCGTATCCCACCACCTCCACCAGCGACACGATGGAGGTTGCGGTCTATGACTCAGCTCTGAGCGCCAAGCTCCAATCCCTCCAGACTGTGAGTGGCAAGGATGCTACCGGGAACAGCGCCGCGACTTCCAGCTGGAAGCAATTGGGTCCCTTCAACCTTTCCTCCTATGGCGGCCAGACCGTCGCCATCGTCTTCGACAGCAATTGTGCGGCCGGCACGACCAGCTTCCGTGTGGATGATGTGGCTCTGAACACCCAGTACGCGGTGCCGGATGAAAACGCGGACACCAAGGTGGACAGCGTTGATCTCGGCCTTTTCGCCAAGGATTACGGGACCGGAGCGCCGCTGTCGGACTTCAACAACGATGGGGCGGTTGATGACCTCGACGCCGCCGTCCTCCTCAACGCCTTCGGCCAGTGAGGTGATGACCATGCGCTTGGAGAACACGATGAAAACGATGTTCAAGTCCGGTTCCTTCATCATCCTGGCCTCGCTCATGGCCTGCGGCGGAGGGGGCGGAAGCAGCAGCACGAACGGTGGCGGCACCCCTGACAACCCGAATGCGGCCACCAAGCTGGTCTACACGGATCCCACGCCTACCAGCACGCAGTGGGTCTTGAAGAAGGATGCCGCCAGCACGGACACCCACCTGATCCTCAACCTGATGCCGCCTTCCGATGCCGTCTCGGGTTTCGGGTTGGGTGTCACCATCAACGCGCCTTCGAGCCTGGCCTGGTCCAAGGTGAATAGCGCCGATGCCCAGCTCATCCACAACACGGCTTACAACCTTGGGACCGGAGCCCAGCTGATCAAGGCCGTCTCGAAGAACGGAGACCTGATCACCGGCATCTACCAGAAGGGGCTCACGACCACCCCGGTGGCGCATGGCGCCGGGGCCGTGTCCAGCATCGCGCTGGACCTCGCTTCCGGCGCGCAGAAGACCGCGTCCGTCAGCCTCAGCGTGAAGGTCTCCCAGGAGCTCCAGGGCTCCGGCATGCAGACCATCAGCATCGCCACAGGCACCATCGCGCTGCAGTAGCGATCACCCGCTCCGCCCTGAGGCCGGTCTTCGGATCGGCCTCAGTTTTCTCGGCCGAGGCGCCCTGCCCACCAGGCCACAACGGCTTGGGCCAGCTGGGTCTTAGGCAGCGGTCCGAGAGACGCCTGCGGGCCTTCGGCGGTCACTGGAGTCAACGTGTTCTCCTGGGTGCCGAAGCCTCGTCCGTCCTGGACATCGTTCACGAGGACGGCATCGAGGCCTTTGCGGCGCAGTTTCTCAATCGCGTGCTCCTGATGCTTCTCGCTCTCCGCGGCGAAGCCCACCAGCCATTGGCCGGACCTCTTGGAGGCCGAGAGCGTGGCCAGGATGTCTGGCGTGCGGATAAGCACCAGGGTCTCGGGGCCATCGGCCTTCTTCACCTTTTCGACCGCCATCCGCTCCGGCCGCTGATCCGCCACGGCGGCGGCGGCGAAGACACCGTCACAGGAGGGCCACCAGGCCTGGCAAGCGCGCAGCATCTCGTCGGCGCTGCGGACGCGGGTAGTCTCGATGCCAAATGGCGCGGGCAGGTCGCCACCCAGCACCAGCTTCACGGTGGCGCCGCCATCGCGCAGAGCCCGCGCGAGCTCGATGCCCATGCTGCCAGTGCTGCGGTTGGTGAGTGTGCGCACCGGATCGAGGTCTTCGCGGGTCGGCCCCGCCGTCACCAGCACGGTCTTCCCCTGGAGCCCTGGCAGCTTGGGAGAACCAAGCGCGCGGATGGCCTCGGCGATGGCTTCCACCTCCGCCAGCTTGCCGGAACCTTCCTCTCCGCAGGCCAGCAGGCCTTCGGCGGGCTCGATCATTTGATGCCCGAAGGACTTTAGCCGCTCCACATTCGCTTGCACAGCCGGGTGCGCCCACATCTGCGTGTTCATCGCAGGCGCCCAGAGGATGGGCGCGCGGGTGGCCAGCAAGATCGTGCTCAACAGATCATTGGCGAGGCCGTTGGCCGTCTTGCCCAGGATGTCCGCCGTGGCAGGCACCACCGCCACGACATCGGCCCAGCGGGCCAGCTCGATGTGCTCAATGACCGGACTGGGGCGCCATTCCGGCAAATCCGGGTTGGCGCCGAAGACGCTCTCACCCGTGAGGCTCGCCAACGTCAGGGGCGTGATGAAGCGCGCACCGGACTCCGTCAGCACGCAGCGGATCTGGTGGCCTTCCTTCGCGAGTAGCCGCGCCAGATCGGCCGCCTTGTAGGCCGCGATGCCGCCGGGGATGCCCAGCAGGAGCCGCATCACATGACTCCGGGCAGGCCCAGCAGCTTGCGGGCGAGGGCGATCTGGCCGATGTGGTAGCTCTCGTGCATGTGGAGGAAGGCGATGACGCCCTCCAGCGGCTGCTCCTGGCCGGTGCCGGGGTTCTTCGTGGGGCGCTCCCAGTCCGTCACGGCCATGAAGGCCTGCTTCATCTTTTCATCTGTGGCTCGGAAGCGCTTCACCAGGTCTGAGAAGGGCACATGCACCGTCACACCGTCGCTGCCCCGGTAGCCGTCCTCGCCCAGGTCCTCTTCCTTCACCTGGGGCATCCCGAGCATCTTGAGGATCAGCCTCCGGGTCATGTAGGTGTGGGCCAGGAGCCAGGCGGGGCTGGCGGCGGCGGGTCCAGGCCGTTGAACCGCCAGCTCGTCCGTGAGGCCGGGCAGATTGCGCTCCAGCAGCGCCAGGGTGGTCTTGTAGGCCGTGCGCCAGAGCTTGCCGCGTTCCATCAGGGCCCCTCCAAGACCCCACATCCTAGCTTGATTCCATTGGAAATCAGGCACTTCGATGCTAGACTTGCCAGTCCGGGAGGGTTCATGAGCCAGCGCACCATCGTGCATGTGCCTGAGGAAATCGGGAACAAATACCGCTTCGCCGTCATCGCCGGCAAGCGTTGCGAGCAGCTGCAGAAGAGCGCCTACCCCAAGGTGGAAGTCATCGTCCCCGTGGACAAGCATGGCGCCCCGCAGGACGCTCCGCGCCTCGCCTCCTTCTGGTCCCAGGTGGCCATCCGCGAAGTCGAGGAGAACCGCATCGGCTGGGAAGAGGGCGAAGTCGTCACCCTCGATTACACCACCGAAGCCCCCATCAGCGTCGAATAGGCACCTTGGAGTGCCCCGAAAGAAGAGGCCCGCGAGGGCCTCTTCCCGTGTCCAGCAGGAGCGAGGCCTCCGATAGAATGCCCACAGGAGCTGCCATGACCGGCCTCGCCCTTCCCCTCGACCGCTACACCACCGATCCCGCCCTCAAGCCCATCGCTCAAAAAGTGATGGCGGGCGAACGGCTCAGCTTCGAGGACGGCCTCGCGCTCTACGGCACGCGCGATCTCGTGGGCCTGGGCGCCATGGCCCACCACCAGCGCCTGAAGCGCCACGGCCTCAAGACTTTCTTCGTGCAGAGCCGCCGCCTCAGCTACACCAACATCTGCTACACCCAGTGCCAGTTCTGCGCTTTCCAGGCCAAGCCCGGCGATCCGCGCGCCTATGTGCTCAGCGCCGATGACATCGTGAAGGACCTCACGGACCCCAAGAACCGCGGCGTGCGCGAATTGCACATGGTGGCTGGCCACTATCCGAAATTGAAGATCGAGTATTTCGAGGATCTCTTCCGCAAGCTCAAGGAGAATTTCCCTGACTTGCACTTGAAGGTCTTCACCATGGTGGAGATGGGCTACTACGCCAAGAACAGCGGCCTCAGCGTGGAGGAGTTCCTGGATCGCTGCGTGGCAGCGGGCCTGGAGAGCTGCCCCGGCGGCGGCGCGGAGATCTTCGACGCCGAGATCCGCGAAAAGATCTGCGTGGGCAAGAAGGACGCGGACATCTGGATCCGGAACGCCGAGATCTGCCATGCGAAGGGCATCCCCACCAACTGCACGATGCTCTACGGCCACATCGAGGAGCCCAAGCACCGCGTGGACCACCTGCTGCGCCTGCGGGAGATCCAGGACCGCTCCATCGCGGGCGGCAAGGCGCGTTTCCTCGCCTACATTCCCCTGGCCTACCAGAACGAGGACAACGAGCTCAGCCGCACCTACGCCATCCCCGAGACCACGGGCGCCATGGACCTGCGCGAGATCGCGGTGGCGCGCCTGCTGCTCGACAACATCGACCATATCAAGGCCTACTGGGTCATGATCTCGCCGGGCCTCGCGCAAGTCGCGCTGAGCTACGGCGCCAACGATCTCGACGGCACCATCATCGAGGAGGAGATCGCCCACCGCGCTGGCGCCAAAAGTCCGCAGGGACTCTCCAAGGCCGAGTTGGCGCGCCTCATCCGCGAGGCCGGCTTCGAGCCCATGGAGCGGGACAACCTCTACCGCGAATACGAGGTCGAGGCCGCCACGTCCGCCTGATGGAATCGAAAGCGGATCTCCGGCGGGAGATGCGCGCCCTGCGCGACGGCATCCCCGCGCCTGAACGGCTGATGAAATCCGCCGCCATCCGCGCCAGGCTCCTCAAATTCTGCGTCGACCGCCACCTCACGCGCGTCGGCCTCTTCGCGGCCTTCCGCGGCGAGCCGGATCTGATGCCAGTCCTGGAAGCCCGCCAGGACTGGCTCTGGTTCTTCCCCCGCGTCATCACGGACCAGCCGCCCCGCCTGGCATGGGGCGCGGAGCCGCTAGAGCCGGGCCGATTCGGCATCCTCGAACCGAGCTTCGCCCAGCACCTTCTGCCGCCTGTGCAACTGCTCCTCGTGCCCTGCCTCGCTTTCGACGGCGACGGCTACCGGCTCGGCTACGGCGGCGGCTTCTACGACGCGCTATTGGAGCGATTGCCCGAGGACATCCTCACCCTCGCCGTGGCCTTCGGCTGCCAGGAAGCGGCGGATCTGCCTCGCGAGCCCCGTGACCTTCCCGTCCAGGGTGTGCTCACCGAATCCGGCCTCCGCTGGTTCGATGGGGACTAGCGGCCCGCCAGGAAGGCCGCCAGCGCATCCGGATAAGCGTTCATCTCCTGCGCGTAAACGCGCGCTTGTAGCGTCTCAGGTGTGTCTCCGGGCAGCACGGGCACGCGGCGCTCCAGCAGCACGCGGCCGTGGTCGAACTCGTTGTCCACCAGATGCACCGTGCAGCCGCTCTCGTGCTCGCCCGACGCGAGGACGGCCCGGTGCACATGCATGCCGTACATCCCTGCCCCGCCGAAACGCGGCAGCAGGCCGGGATGGATGTTGAGGATGCGGCCCTCCCATCGCTTCGGCACCCAAAGTTTCTTCAGCCAGCCTGCCAGGCAGATGATCGTGGCGCCCGCGCTTTCCGCCGCGGCATAGCAGGCTTCCGAGAAGGCTTCGTCGGAATCGAAGATCTTCCGCTCCACCACCTTCGACGGGATCCCCTCCAACCGCGCGAGGCCGCCCGCCTTGGGCGTGGAGGCCAGCACCAGCGTCGGCTCCGCGGGCACACGCCCTTCCCCGCAGGCGCGCGCGAGGTTCAAGGCGTTGCCGCCGGTGCCGGAGATGAAGAGCGCGAGCCTGGTCATTGCACCGCCGTGATCACTGCCACATCCGCGATGTCCTGCGCGCTGCATCCGCGCGAGAGGTCGTTGCCGGGCTTGGCCAGGCCTTGCAGCAAGGGTCCCAGCGCCGCGGCGGCACCCAGCCGTTCCGTGATCTTGTAGGCGATGTTGCCGGCATCGAGATCGGGGAAGACGAGCACATTGGCGCGGCCCGCGACGGACGATCCAGGCGCCTTGCGATCCGCCACGGCGGGCACCAGGGCCGCGTCGGCCTGCAACTCCCCGTCCACCGCGAGGCTGGGCGCGCGCTCGTGGAGGATGCGCAACGCTTCCCGCACCTTGTCCACGCGGGGGTGTTCCGCCGAACCCTTCGTGGAGAAACTCAACAGCGCCACCCGCGGTTCCGCGTCCAGGAGCTTGCGGCAGCTTTCCGCGGCGGCCATGGCGATATCCGCCAGCTGCTCCGCGGTGGGATCTGGCACCACGCCGCAATCGGAGAAGATCATGGCGCCTTGCTCGCCGAAGACCGCGTCCGGATGGATCATGAGGAAGAAGCTGGAGAGGGTCCGGATGCCCGGCGCGGTGCCGATGCACTGGAGGCAGGCCCGCACCGTGTCCGCCGTCGTGTTGAGGGCGCCGCCCACGAAACCATCAGCCTCGCCCTGCTCCACCATCATCCCGGCGAACCAGAGCGGATGGGTCATGGCTTCGACCGCGGCCTCCTCCGTGAGGCCCTTCGCCTTGCGCCGTTCATAGAAGGCGCCCGCCAGCTCGAAACGGTCCAGATCATGGAGCGGATCACGCAAGGAAGCGCCGCTCAAATCCAGCGCCAACGCGGTGGAACGCCGGTGGATGTCCTCCAGATCCCCCAGGATCGTGAGGCGGCAGATGCCTCCCTTGAGCAGCTCATGGACAGCTTGGAGCGTGCGGTCATCAGAGCCCTCCGGGAGCACCAGATGGCGCCCGGCCTTCCGCGCGCGATCGCGCAACCGCTCCATCCATGCCGCATGATTCGGGTTCAACGCTTGCTCCGCCTCGGCATCTCCGGATCCGCCAGGAAATCCAGCGGGTCCGCGCCCGTGTTTGCGCGGAAGAGCTCCGCCATGCTGGGCGCGCCCGCGACCGCCTCGTCCAGGTAGAGGCTCTCGACACGGTGCATGGGGACGAAGCGTGTGCCGATGCTCACATGCTGCGTCTGGCCTTGGCGGATGAGGCCCAGGTTCTCCTCCCAGGAGCCCAGTTCCATGCCTCGGATGACGACACCCGCGGACTCGAGGCCCACGAGGCGGCCCCACACGCGTTCGCGCGGGTTCACGGCCACGAGCACCACCAGCTGACCGCGATTGAAAGGGAAGGAGAGCGGCATGGGATCTCCTTAGAGCAGCGGCGTGAGCCAGGACAAGCCACGACCGCTGGGCTGGCCGGGGAGCATCTTGCGGACCTGGTCCGCATCCTGAAGCTTCCATCCGAGCCCGGCACGCTCCAGCGTGGACTGGAGCACCTCCGTGCCACCGGGCATCTCGATGCCCAGCCGCTCCGGCAGGCGCAGGCCCGAATGCGAGCGGGTCAGCACGAGGGTCTTGAGATCCTCCGGCACATCCCAGCGGGCACGGTAGTCCGCTTGGCAAAGCACCGGACCGTTGTAATCGCGGGCAGGCGTCACGCCTTCCACGCCATCCAGCAGAAGACGCCCCAGGTGGATACGCAGTCCGTGGCCTTCTTGCTGGCCGTGGCGCAGGGCCATGGGCGTCCAGCCATCGCCCTTCCACCAGCCCATGGCCTCCAGTTGCAGGCGGCGGTTCGGATCCTTGCCAGGTTCGGGGAGATAGCCGTCCAGCCTGCGCGGGAAGGCCAGCTCCGCCTCCAGGATGAGCCGCGCGTGGAAACGGAACGCCCCGGGCGCCGGGTTCTGGGCCTCGAAGAATCCGGCGCCCGGCTTCCAGTTTCGCGAAGCCAGGTCCGGCCCGTAGCGCAACCCCAGCTTCCACCCCAGCGCGATCACCACCAGCCACACGAGGAGGTAGAGGCGGGTCCGGGCGCGGCGGGAGAGAGGGAAGATCATTCCTCCATCCTAGAAGCCGCGAACCCAAGCCGCCAGCGACAGCGGCTCCGCGAGGACTTTTCCTTGAAGGGCGTGGCCGCTTTCGTCAAAATGGATGATTGAGCGCCATCTTAGCTCAGTTGGTAGAGCATCGGATTCGTAACCCGAAGGTCACCAGTTCAACTCTGGTAGATGGCTCCAAAAAAAGAAGAGGCCCACTGGGCCTCTTCTCGTGTCAGGCATCCCCAGCGTCACTTGCTGTAGGCCTCCGGCAGCTTGATGTCCAGGTTCTTCGCGAGGAAGGCGTACTCGTCCGCGATCTCCGCCAGGATCTTGTCGGTGGGTTTGCCGGCGCCGTGCCCCGCGCGGGTCTCGATGCGGATGAGGACGGGCGCGGGACCGGCCTGGTCCGCCTGCAGGGCGGCGGCGAACTTGAAGCTGTGGGCGGGCACCACGCGGTCGTCATGGTCGCTCGTCGTGACGAGCGTCGGCGGGTACTTCACGCCCGGCTTGATGTTCTGCAGCGGGCTGTACTTGATGAGGGTGTCGAAGCCCGCCTTCGTCTCGCTGCTGCCGTAGTCGCTCTTCCAGCCCCAGCCCAGGGTGAACAGGTGGAAGCGCAGCATGTCCATCACGCCCACGGCAGGCAGGCAGGCGCCGAAGAGGTCCGGCCGCTGGGTCTCGCAGGCGCCGATAAGGAGGCCGCCGTTGCTGCCGCCCTGGATGGCCAGCTTGGGCGTGCTCGTGTACTTCTCACGGATGAGCCACTCGGCGGCGGAGATGAAGTCGTCGAAGACATTCTGCTTGTTGTCCAGGCGCCCGGCGTTGTACCAGTCCATGCCGTACTCGCCGCCGCCCCGCAGGTTGGCCATGGCGTAGACGCCGCCCATCTCCAGCCAGGCCACGCGGGTCGAGGAGAAGGCAGGCGTCAGCGAGATGTTGAAGCCGCCGTAGCCGTAGAGCAGCGCGGGGTTCGTGCCGTCCAGCTTCAAGCCCTTCTTGTAGGTGAGGAACATGGGGATCTTCGTCCCGTCCTTGCTGGGGTAGAAGACCTGCTTTGTCTCATAGGCTGAAGGGTCGAACTCCACCTTGGGCGCCTTGAAGACCTCGCTCTTGCCGGTCTTGAAGTCGTAGCGGTAGATGGTGGGCGGCGCGGTGAAGCCCGTGAAGGTGTAGAAGGTCTCCATATCCGTGCGCTCGCCGCCGAAGCCCGCGGCGGTGCCGATGGCGGGCAGGCCCAGCTCACGGGTCTCCTTGCCTTTGAGATCATGGAAGGTGATGCGGGTGTGGGCATCATGCATCCAGTCCGCCACGAACTGGTTGCCCACGAAAGAGACGCCGTTCAGCACATCCCGGTCCTTGGCTTCGGGAATGAGCTCCTTCCACTGGGACGGGTCCGTGCGGCCCGCCCGCACGGCCACAAGCCGGTAGCGGGGGGCGCCCTTGTCGGTGAGGACGAAGAAGGTGTCCTTGTCGTTGCCGATGACGCCGTAACTGGCGTCCATGGCGTCCAGCAGCGGATGCACCTTGGACCCGGGCTTGGAGAGATCCTGGACGAAGAGACTGGTCTTGGGGTCCGTGCCCTTCCCCGCGCTGATGATGAGCCAGCGGCCGTCATCGCTGACGCCCGCGCCGAGGTACCAGTCCGGATGATCGGGGCGCATGTAGACGAGGATGTCATCGGCCTGCGGCGTGCCCAGTTTGTGGAAGAAGACCTGATGGTTCTGGTTGATGCCCTTCAGCGCGTCGCCTTCCTTCGGCGCGTCGTAGCGGCTGTAGTAGAAGCCGCTGCCGTCCTTCCGCCAACTGGCGCCGCTGGCCTTAGACCACTGGATCACGTCGGGCAGGTCCTTGCCCGTGGTCACATCCCGCACATGCCAGGTGATCCAGTCGGAGCCGGCTTCCGCGAGCGCATAGGCGGCGCGCGTGCCATCGTGGGTGATGCTGAGGCCCGACAGCGCCACCGTCCCGTCCTTGGAGAGCGTGTTGGGGTCGATGAGGACCTTGGGTTCGCCTTTGAGGCCTTCCGTCCAGTAGAGCTTGGCCTGGGGCTCCAGGCCCTTATTGTGGTTGTAGAAGTAACGGCTGCCCTGTTTGAAAGGCGCGGAATACTTTTCGTAATCGTAGAGCTTGGTGAGACGGGCCTTGATGGCGTCCCGCCCGGGGAGCGCGTTCAGGTAGCTGAAGGAGACCTTGTTCTGAGCTTCCACCCACGCTTTCGTCTCGGCGGAGTTATCGTCCTCCAGCCAGCGGTAAGGATCAGCCACCTGGGTCCCGAAGTAGTCGTCCACCACCGCGTCCTTGCGGGTTTCGGGGTACTGGACGGGAGCCTGGGCGAAGAGCGATCCGGTGATGGCAAGGGTCATCAGCGCTTTCCTCATGCGTTCTCCTGGAAGCCTAGCCGGGAGCATAGCATCGTTAGGCGAGGGTTGCGCTGGACAGAACCGGCCGGGATGGTAGCCTCCCGCCAAGGAGCCACACTTGATCGCCAGCGCCAAAAAGCTCTTTGTGCTCGACACGAATGTCCTGCTGCACGACCCGAACTCGATCTTCCACTTCCAGGAACACGATGTGGTGGTGCCCATCGTGGTGATCGAGGAGGTGGACCACTTCAAGAAGGACCAGACGGAGGTGGGCCGCAACGCGCGCACCGTCTCGCGCCTGCTGGACCGCCTCCGCGCGAAAGGCAGCCTCAGCGACGGCATCAAGCTGGATGGCGGCGGCATGCTCAAGGTGGATGTGGCCGTCCATAACCTCGACATCGGCCTGCCCAGCCTGGACAAGCACCATGCGGACAATCAGATCCTCGCTTGCGCCAAGGGCTTGTTGAGGGAGCGCAAGGAGAAGGTGGTGCTGGTGTCCAAGGACACCAACCTCCGCATCAAGGCCGACGCCATGGGGCTCCAGGCCGAGGACTACACCACGGACATGGTGGAGATGGAGGAGCTCTATTCGGGCCATCGCACCTGGGAAGTAGACGCCAAGGCCATGGACGCGCTCTATGAGGAAGGTCTGGAGCCGGACGCCGCGCTGCGGCTCCAGCCCAACCAGTTTGTGACGTTGGTGGACAGGATCAATCCGAACCACACGGCGCTGTCGCGCATGCACGGCGGCGAAGGCCGCCTCCGCCCGCTCCACAAATACGAAGCGCCGCCCTGGGGCATCAAGCCCCGCAACCGGGAGCAGCAGTTCGCGCTGGAACTGCTCATGGACGAATCCATCCAGGTCGTCACGCTGCTGGGCAAGGCCGGCACCGGCAAGACACTGCTCGCCATCGCCGCGGGCCTCCAACAGGTGGTGGACGACGAGCGCTATCACAAGCTATTGGTGAGCCGCCCCGTCATGCCCATGGGCCGCGACCTCGGCTACCTTCCCGGCGATGTGGATGAGAAGCTGCGGCCCTACATGCAGCCCATCTACGACAATCTGGAGTTCATCGTGGCCGCCAACATGGAGCTGCGGCGCCGCACGACCATGACCGCGGGACAATTGGAAGAGGCCGGCTACCTCAGCGTCGAGCCCCTCACCTACATCCGCGGCCGTTCCATCCCGCAGCAGTACCTCATCGTGGATGAGGCCCAGAACCTCACGCCCCACGAGGTGAAGACCATCCTCACCCGCGCGGGCGAGGGGACCAAGGTCGTGCTGACGGGCGACCCCCACCAGATCGACAACCCGTATGTGGACGCCTCGACCAACGGCCTCAGCTTCCTGGCCGAGCACTTCAAGCACCTGGACATCGCGGGCCACATCACGCTCATGAAGGGCGAGCGCAGCAAGCTCGCCGAACTGGCCAGTAACCTCCTTTAAGGACGACGAAGATGGCGATGGATTCCTCCTGGGACAACAGCGGACTGCCCCCGCGGAAGAAAGGCATGCCCACCTGGCTGAAGCTGCTGGCGGGTTGCGGCATCCTCGCTGTGCTGGCCATCGGCAGCTGCGTCGGGTTCGCGGCCTGGGGCCTCCACAAGGTTTCGGACATGGGGAAAGCCCAGTGGCCGCGTTATGTGGAGACGGTCAGGGAACTCCAGGATCCCGCCACCACCAAGTCACTCTATGAGGCGAGTCCCGGGCTCCACAAACACTTCTCGGATGCAGACGCCTTCGAGTCGCAGATCGCGGAATGGCGCCCTGCCCTCCAGACGCCGCCGGACCAGATGCCTTCGATAACCTCGGGCCGCGCCATGGCCTTCGAGGGCCGGAACCACACGGTCCACATCGGAAGCGGGGAAGCGCCTGACACGGAGGGGAAGACCTCCGTCGCGGGCTACAAGATGGACGACGGCCGGATGTTCGTCATCATCTGGCGGAACGATCAGATCGTCGAGATCGCCTTCGACAGCCGGAACCGCCGCTGATCTCTCCCCCTGACCCCGCGTTGCCACTAGCGGCGGAGCCCCGGTTTCCGTCAGTATTTTCCTATGCCATCGAGTTCGACCACTGACGCCCTGGATCTGCTGCTCAAGGGCACTGTCACCTGCCATAGCCCGGAGCAGTTGAAAGCCCGTCTGGCGGAGGGCAGGCCGTTGCGCATCAAGGCCGGCTTCGACCCCACGGCGCCTGATTTGCACTTGGGCCACGGTGTGCTGCTCCAAAAGATGTCCCAGTTCCAGAAGCTGGGGCACGAGGTCACCTTCCTCATCGGCGACTTCACGGGCATGATCGGCGACCCTACCGGGAAGAAGGCCACGCGCCCGCCCCTCACCCGGGAAGAGGTTCTGGCCAACGCCGAGACCTACAAGGCCCAGGTCTTCAAGATTCTGGACCCGGAGAAGACGAAAATTCGCTTCAACAGCGAATGGTGCGGCCAATTGAAGGGCGAGGACTGGATCCGGCTCGCGGCCAAGTTCACTGTGGCCCAGCTTCTGGAACGCAACGATTTCCAGAAGCGCATGGCCGAGCAGCAGCCCATCAGCTTCCACGAGCTGCTCTACCCTCTGGTGCAGGCCTATGACTCGGTGGCGCTTCAGGCGGATGTGGAATTGGGCGGCAACGACCAGCTCTTCAACCTCATGCGGGGCCGGGATCTCCAGGACGCCAGCGGGCAGAAGCCCCAGACCGTGCTCACCGTGCCACTCCTGCTCGGACTGGATGGCGTCGAGAAGATGTCAAAGTCCCTGAATAATTACATTGGATTCTTCGAGGATCCTGATACTCAGTTCGGCAAGGCCATGAGCATCAGCGACACCCTCATGTGGGACTGGTACCTGCTCCTCACGGACCTGCTGCCGAATGATATTGAGGCCCTCAAGCAAGGCCATCCCATGGACGCTAAGAAGCAGCTGGCCCGCGCCATCGTGGCCGACTTCCATGGTCCCGCCGCTGCCGAGACCGCCCAGGAATCCTGGATCCGCCGTTTTTCCGAACGGAAGACGGAGGACGCTCCCGAGATCGCCGTCCCTCCCACCGAAGGCGAAGTGCCCCTGGCCCGCCTGCTGGTGGACCGCGGCCTCGCCGCCAGCCGCAAGGAGGCCGAGCGCCTCATCACCCAGGGTGCTGTGAGCCTGGAAGGCGAGAAGGTCTCCGACCCCTCCTTCCGCTTGGCCCTCAAGGCTTCCATGAAGCTGCTGGTGAAAGTGGGCAAGCTCAAGCTCGAACGCTGGGTAGTCGGGTGAAGGCCCTCCTCGACCTCTTCGCACGCCACCGGAGCCGTGAAACCGGGGTCTGGACTCTGGGAAATGATCCTCAGCGCACCATCTACCTGGAACGGGGCCTCCTGGCCTTTGCCCAGAGCACGCACCCGCTGGACAAGCTCACGACCCTGCTGGTGGAGCGCGGCAAGCTCACCCAAGCCCAGATGGACTACGCCCTCCAGAATCTGAAACCGGGGCTTTCCATCGGGCGGAACCTCATCGAACTGGGCTTCATCACCCAGCGGGACCTGCTTGAAGTCGCCAAGGCCCAGGTGGAGCGCGTGGTCTGGGGCGCCATGGGCAACATGGAGGAGGAGCCGCGGTTCCAGGCTCGGGAGTTGGATGCCTCCGTTGTGCGCCTGAGTCTGGACACCCCTCTCACCCTGCTGGTGGGATGCCTCCATCTGCGGGACCGGGAAAGGCTCCTAGAGCTGCTGGGACCTCTTGAACAGAAACTCCATCTGGAATCCAGGCTGGAGCTGAACCTGCCCCCCGACCTTGCCAAGGTCGCGCCGCTCCTGGATGGCGAACGGCGGTTGCTGGACCTGGCCCAGGAGGCCGGTGTCGAGCCCATGCGCCTGGGCGCCTTCGCCCTCTTCCTGCGTGAGATGGGCCTGGCGCGGCTCCAGTTCGGTCCGCCCGCCGTGGTGGAGGCGCCGCCCATCCAGATCCCGCTCGCCACCACGGCCCTCGCGCCATCCTCCTCGCCCCTGTTGGCGTCCATCGAGGCGGCTCAGCAGCCTACGGTGGACCTCAACCACCTGTCCAAGGCCCTCGACACCTTGGATACCGCCGAGCCGCTGGATCTGAGGGACGAACTGCCACCCGGTCTTGACCCCGAAGCCGGACCGGACCTCCGCATCCGCGCGGAAACCCCCAGTTCCATGGAAGTCCCGCCGCCTGCCGAGGTCCGGGCGCCAAAACGCCGTGGGCTTTGGTGGCTCCTGCTCCTTCTCATCGGTGCCGGTGGCGGTTATGCCGGTTGGCAGTGGACGCGGACCACGCCAATCCAGGCGCTACCTGCCACAACCCCAGCCCCGGTTCCGGAATCCGAGGTTCTGAGCCGGACACCGCCGCCCCGAGAGCTGCCCGCAGCCCCCGTGCAGACTCCGGTGAGCGCGCCTCCCAAAACAGAGGCTTCCAGGACCGACGCTTCGCCTTCGCTCCGATGGACGACCCTTCACAAAAGTGATTGGGGGACGGCCATGGCCCAGGGCTCGACTCATCGCGCCGCGCTCAAAGACGCCTGGGTGCTTCGTTTGGAGGTCGCCTGTCAGCCCGACACCCTGGCCCGGGCCGTGGCCGCCTTCAAAGAACCGGCGGATCTCTTCCTCGTGCCCATGGCCATGAAGGATGGGCGCACCTGCCATCAGGTCTGCTTCGGCCACTTCGGATCAGAAGCCGAAGCCCAAGCCGCCATCGCCCGCCTGCCGGACCTCTTCACCAGGGGCGGAAACAAACCACACCCCTTCCAGGCCTCCAGTCTGCCCGAGAAGCAGTAATCCTTTCAGTATTTCCATCTAAATATACTTAGAGTCACCATTTTGTATGGATGACACTGGGAGTCTTACAGTTATTTCGATTGAAACAACGCCTTTTTCCGCTATGCTGGTCCGTAGTGCTTGAACCCGCGGCCCTCGCCCGGGACCCCGACTTCGGAGACCCATGGACTGTACCCGACTCGAGCCCACCAACGGAGCCCGGCCAAGCGCCTCGTGGATGGAGGAGATCTCCATCGCCCTCGGCCCCGTGACTCCGGTGAGCGTGGGACGGGGCGGCTTCCTCCGGGTGGTGCGCATGGCTTCCGGCCCCCTTGCGGTGGTCCTTATGGCCAGCTTCACCCTGCACTGCACGCGACCCCCCATGACATCCCAGCGCGGGCGGCGCCTGACGCCGGACAGTGCCCTCCCGTCGGACACCTATGAGGAATCCGGCACAGCCTCCTGGTACGGCGGCGGCGACGGCTTCGCGGGCAAGCCCACAGCCAGCGGCGAGATCTTCGATCCCTCCCAGCTGACCGCAGCCCATAAGACCCTGCCCCTGGGCACCTGGCTGGAGGTCGAGGAGCTCAACAACCACCGCAAGGTGCTCGTGAAGGTCAATGACCGCGGGCCCTTCATCCGGGGACGCATCCTGGACCTTTCCAAGGCCGCAGCCGAGCGGCTGGGGATGCTGGGGACCGGAACGGCCGAGGTCCGCATCCGCGCCGTGGATCTCAACGACCGCCCCGTGGCCCTGGATCCGGCGGAGGATCTGAAGAACCCCTACACCATCCAGGTGGCCGCTCTGCGCGATGCCCAGAACGTCCAGCGCCTGCGCGAACAGCTTGAATCCGACTTCGGCGCCGTCACCCTCCAGGACGCCACCACGACGGGCGGCGTGACGGTCCACCGGGTCCGGGTGGGCAGCTACACCCGACGCGAGGATGCCGAGCAGGCCGCCCAGCAGATCACCAAGCGGCTGAAGGATCGGGGCGTGGACCCCTTCATCACCCGGGAACATTGAGAGCCGCTTTTCTCCTGATGAAGACCAGGTTTCCCATAGGTCTATGAGGACACCTGAGTCATCATGGGAGCTGGTCTTCCGGAGGATGCATGCCCCGGTACTGGATGGTCAGCAACCGCACCATCTCCAAGGACGGGCTCGGTTCCAGCAGGAGCGCCCTGAGCTGGTGGACCTCCGAGGGAGGCGATCCCAAGGCCTTTGCCAGCTGGACCCGCGTGAGCGCGGCCCAGTTCCAAAAGGCACTGGTGGACGCCACGAACCAGTTCCCACCTCTTCCGGATGACCAGGACAACACGGACCAGCAGCACCTGAACCTCTTCATCCACGGCTTCAATGTCTCCTGGTCCGACGCCGCGGCCCGGTACGAGCAGATCTGCGGTTCGCTCTTCGACACGGACAAGCCCCTGGGCATCTGCGTCCTCTTCACCTGGCCCAGCGGCGGCCTGCCGACGGACTACCTGCCGGACCGGGGCGAGGCCGAGGCCACGGCGCCGGATCTGGCGGACCTCCTCAGCCAGCTCTACGACTGGATGGCCGTCAAACAGCGCCAGACCGCGAAGGACCCCGCGAAGGCCTGCCGGGCCAAGACCTCCATCATCGCTCACAGCATGGGGAACCATGTCCTCCAGAAGGCCATGCAGACGGCCTGGACCCGGGCGAACCGGCCCCTGCTCATGAGCCTCGTCAACCAGCTCATCATGGTAGCGGCCGATGTGGACAACGACCTCTTCGGCAGTGGCGAGCAGCAGACCGGAAGCGACGGGGACGCCATCGCCAACCTCTGCTACCGGGTGACGGCGCTCTACACGGGCCGCGATCCGGTGCTAGGCGTGTCCGCGGGCCTCAAGCACTTCGGCAAGCGGCGCCTGGGCCGCAGCGGCCTGGATGCCACCCTGCCCCTGCCCGACAATGTGTGGGACCAGGACTGCTCGGCCCTCATCCCGCCCGATGCCACGGGCATCCACAGCGCCTACTTCGAGGCGCCCAAGGTGATCCAGCTCATGGACGAGATCCTGCGGGGACTGGACCGGACGGTGATCCAGTCGAAACCACCTGTGGCAGGATAGGCGCCACCACCGGACCCACGATATCCCGGATGCGAGCGGCGCGGGCTCTCAACAAAGCCTTGTCCGCGCCTGTGCCATTCAGCGCGTCCGCGATGCGGACGGCGCGGATGAGACGGCTGCCCTTCCGCTCCCGCCAATTGTTCTCGCACCAGAGCGGTTCGCCTTCTTCAGACACAATCTCCAGGCTAGTTGGCGTTTTGCGCAGAACGACGCGCAGGAGCAGCCCGTCCCGCTCATCACCCATCACCGGCTTGTCCGTGGCACGGTAGATCCTGTTCTGGTTGCTGATGAAGTTGCCCAGGGAATAAGCCGCAAGCCCCTTCCGCCCGCCCGCGTAGACCCATGCCACCGGCTGCAGCACATGGGGATGGTGGCCCAGGATGAGGTCCGCCCCAGCCGCCACCAGCCACGCTGCGGCCTCCTGCTGGCGCGCGGTGGGCTCGTGATGGTCCTCGATGCCCCAATGGACACTCACGATCACGGCGTCGGCCTGTTTCCGCGCTTCGGCCACCGCAGCGCAGGCAGCATCCAGATCCAGCTTACGGACCCAGGGCTTCAACGGGTTGCCGTCCAGGTCGTTGTTGAAGATATCCGTGAACCCGAGGAAGGCCAGCTTCATCCCGTTCCGTTCCAGATAGACGGTCTGCTCCGCCTCCGCCTTGGTGGCGCCCGTGCCGATGGTGATGAGGCCCATGCCGTTCAAGCGCTGGAGCGTTTCCACAATGCCCTCCGGTCCCTGATCGAAGGCATGGTTGTTGGCCGTGGAAAGAACTTGAAGACCCCCGTCCTTCAGGGCCTTCGGCAGTTCCGCGGGCGCGTTGAACTGGTAGGGCCTGCCGGGCCGGCCCGTCGTGGGTGCCACGGGAGTCTCCAGATTGGCGAAGGCTACATCGGCGCTCTTCCACACTGGCGCGAGATCCGCCCAGAGCGAATCGAAGCCCCCCTGCGCTGCCGCCTGCTTCACATCCCCATGCATCATGATGTCGCCTATGGCGACCACTGTGACCTGAGGCATCGCGGTAGAGGGCGGCGTCTGAGGCGGATTCCGGTGCCAGGGCAAGGAACTCGCCAGCCCAAGTCCTACGGCTGCGACCCAGAAACTAGGCCTCATGCTGGTTCGCTTCAGGCCAATCCTCCGGGCCGTGGAAGACCTCTACCGGCACTTCCGGCAGGTCCGCCCGAAGCTTGGCGGCGATGGCGTCCAGCTGGGCGGCCTTCAGCGGGCGGGCCTCTGCCTCTGGTGTGGGACGGGCCACGGTGTAGAGCTGGATGCCCGTGAGTTTCCCGCCCCAATTGAGGATATGGCGCAGGCGGCCGATGTAGGCCTCCACTTCGGCGTCATCCGGGCCCTGGCCCTGCCAGGAGAAGAGAAGAGTCTGGATGGTGATAGGCCGCAGGCGCGCCGTGATCTCCAGGTTGTCGAGGATCTTCTGGAAGGGGATGGCGCTGCGGTTGACAGTTTTGTAGAAGGCTTCCGTCCCCGCGTCCAACTTGGCCCAGATCTCGCCGTTATTGGCCTGGAGCGTGTCGAGGCCCTGGACGACCTCGCGCGCCTGAAGGCGGCTCGAATCTGTGATGAGGACCAGCTTCACCTCGTGGAGCCCGCGTTTCCACTTCAATTTGGCGATGCGGTCCACGGCCTCCGCGAACTCCGGCGCGGTGGTGGGCTCGCCATCGCCGCTGAAGGCTATGTCGTTGAGGTGCCGCTGCTCGGGTCGCGCGCTGTCGAAGGGCGCCACGCGGAACAGCGTGCCGTCCAGCGTGAGGTCCAGGAGCGCCGCCATCTCCCGCTCCAGCTGGTCGAGGTCGATGTCCTTGCGCTTGGCAGGTGTGACGCGGTCCACCTCGCAGTAGACGCAGTCGAAGTTGCACACCTTGTCGGGATTCAGGTTCACGCCCAGCGAGACGCCCTTGCTGCGGCGGGAGATGACGGGATAGCAGTAGTCGAAGTCCGCCCAGACGCGCCGGTGGTCCAGGTGGGCTTTGACCAGTCCGTCGCTCACGCCTTCCTCCGGCGCTTGGAACCCTGCTTCTCGTCAATGCGTTCTTGGGCCTCGGCGCTGGCCTCCTTGAGCATGTCCTCTTTCCAGAGGATGGGCTCGGGGCGCAGGTTGTCGTCCACGGCCACCATGACGAAGGAGCCGCTGGTCACATCCCGCCGCGCGTTGCTCACGGGCGCGTAGACCTTCACCTCCAGCTGCGCCGTCAGGCTCGTGGTGCCCTTCCGCGTGATGGAACCGTAGAACTCGATGATGTCTCCGGCCCGCACGGGGCTGTGGAACTCCAGCTCCGACACCTTGAGCGTCACGAACCGGCGGTTGTGGCTCACCAACGAGGAGGTGATGCCCGCCACCTTGTCCATGCGGGACATCATGTCGCCGCCGAACAGCGCGGCGTTGAGGCCGATGTCCTGGTCCAGCACCATCTCGCGGCTGATGAGCACGGAGCCTCCGGGGCCTACCAGGATAGCGGACCCGCCTCAGATCTCGTCCAGAGCAAGGCGCCGGGAGGCCTCCAGCGCAGACCACCGCAGCAGATCCACGCCGTGTTCGGTGAACCGCTCCGCGGCGGCCGCCGAACGGGGATCCTTGTCTTTTGATGCCTGCCGGATGAGGAGCGCCAGTTCTAGGCTGCGGGCCAGCGTGAGGGCGAAGCCCCGGGCGGAGGCCTCTTCTGGCGCGGCCCACCAGGCCTCAGCCCTCGCCAGCGCGGCGCGGATGGAGGCGATGGCATCAGGAAAGGCGGTGCCGGATATGGCCGATTCGCACTCGGCCTTCACAATGCCTAACCCGCCTGCGGCCTGGAGGGCCTTCCAGGCTTCCAGGGCCAGCACATTGGTGGTGCCCTCCCAGATGGACAGCACCTGCACATCCCGCAGCAGGACCGGAAGACCCGTGTCCTCGATGTAGCCCGCGCCACCGAAGGCTTCCAACAGCTCGCTTACGCCGGCCACAGCCTGTTTCGCCGTGCAGAGCTTGGCCAGGGGCGCGAGGACGCGCAGCAAGACGCCATCGGCCTCGCCGTTCTCTTCGCGGCCCAGTTCCAGCGAGGCCCTGAACGCGAGCTGGAACGCGCCCTCGAATTCCGCCTGGACGCCCGCCAGCGTGTCCAGGTGCAACGGCTTCGCACTGAGGGCCGAGCCGAAGGCCACGCGCCTACGCGCATAGTCGCGCGCGAGATCCAGACCGCGCCGCATCGTGGCCACCGCGCAGAGCGAATTCCAGGTGCGGGTCACGCTGAGCATGGGCGCGATGGCCTTGATGCCATCCGTGAGCCCCGCCACCGGTGTGGCGGTCATGCCTTCCAAGTCCAGTTCCGCCGTGGGCAGCTTGCGGGTGCCCAGCTTGTCCTTGAGGCGGTTCACGCGGTAACCGTTGGGCGAACCGTCGGCGTTCCGGCATTCGACGAAGAAGAGCGCGAGACCCTTGCCACGGGGCGCGTTGCCAGCGGGCCGGGCCAGCGTCAGGGCCATCTGGGACGCGGCGGCGCTGGTGAACCACTTGCGGCCGGAGAGGCGCCAGATGCCGTCTTTGCAGCGCGCCTCCGTCGTCGTGAGGCCTACATCGGACCCGCCCGTGCTCTCCGTCATCCATTGGCCGGAGGTCCAGAAGGTCGCCGGATCGCGGCTGAGGAGGTGGGCCACGGCATCTTCCTCTGCTCCGTGACTTAGCAGCGTCTTCGCCGCGCCGTCCGTCATGGCCAGCGGGCAGGTGTAGACCTCGCTCACGGGGTGGAACAGGTGGATGAGGGCGGCCTGATGCAGTCGGGAAAAAACACCGGATTTCCGTTCATAGGCCGTGGCCACGAGACCGTGCTCCGCCGCCACGCGTTCGCAGGTCTTCCAATGCGGTGTCACCTCGATGCGGTCCGCGCGCGCCCCCCAGGGATCGTAGGACACGAGACGCGGCTCGTTGAGCCGGTCCTCCGCCTGATGCGCGTGCAGTTCCAACACCAGATCCCCGAAGGCCTCCAGCTCCGGCGCCATGGACGCGAGCGCGTCCGCAGGCATCGCCGCCGCGAGGAAGTTCCGCAATACGCGATCCCCGCGCCAAGGATGGCTAGGCTGAGGGCCGGGCTGGATGAACGGCTCGGGAAGCATGGCCCGAGTCTAGACGCAAAAAGAGCCGCTTTCGCGGCCCTTCGTGCTTTGAGCTTCGCGGCCCTTCGCGGATCAGGCCATCGCGGCGAGCCGCTCCGCCAGGGCCTTGCCCATGTCGGCGGGGGACTTCACGACGGTGATGCCCGCGACTTCGAGGGCCTTCATCTTCTCGGCGGCGGTGCCCTTGCCGCCGGAGATGATGGCGCCGGCGTGGCCCATGCGGCGGCCGGGAGGGGCCGTCTGGCCGGCGATGAAGGCCACCACGGGCTTCTTCATGTTCGCCTTGACCCACTCGGCGGCCTCTTCCTCGGCCGATCCGCCAATCTCGCCGATCATGATGACGGCGTGGGTGCCGGGGTCGTTGTTGAAGAGCTCCAGCGCGTCAATGTGGCTGGTGCCGTTCACGGGGTCGCCGCCGATGCCGATGCAGGTGCTCTGGCCGATACCCAGCGCCGTGAGCTGGCCCACGGCCTCATAGGTGAGCGTGCCGGAGCGGCTGACGACGCCGACATTCCCGGCCTTGTGGATACGACCGGGCATGATGCCGATCTTGGCCTGGCCGGGCGTGATGACGCCGGGGCAGTTGGGGCCGATGAGGCGGCTCTTGGGATGGTCTTTAAGGACGCGCTTCACCTTCACCATGTCGAGGACGGGGATGCCTTCGGTGATGCAGACGATGAGCTCGATGCCCGCGTCCAGCGCTTCGAGGATGGCGTCCGCCGCACCCACGGGAGGCACGAAGATCATGGAGGCGTTGGCGCCCGTGGCCGCCACGCACTCCTTGACCGTGTTCCAGACCTTGAAACCGTCGATCTCGGTGCCGCCCTTGCCGGGCGTCACGCCGCCGACGACGGTGGTGCCGTAGTCCTTGCAGCCCTTGGCGTGGAAGAGGCCTTCACGGCCGGTGATGCCCTGGACGAGCAGCTTGGTGTGGTTGCCGACGAGCACGGACATGTCAGTTCTCCTTCAATCGGTTTCGAATGGTTCAGTTGTGTTGGAAATCATCGCGGAAGGCGTCCCGGTCGGCCGGATCCGCGTGGCGGGGCCGACCAGCGGCCCCGCCTTTGATGGCGCGCAGCTCGGCGAGATAGCGGCGCTTCGTGGCGTCCAGCTCCAGGTTCTTTTTGTAGAGCCGGAAGACGAGGAAGGCGACGAGGCCCAAGTTCAGCGCCACGCCCAGCCACATGAGGGCGGGCGCGTGGAAGAGCGTCCCCTCCCAGGCGCTGGCGCCCACCATCCAGACGAAAAGCCACATCATGGGGAGGAGGCCCACCATGACGGTGAAGAACCCCCAGCCGATGCGCCAGGCGCCGGCGTGCATGGCGTCCTGGTACTCGGCGAACTTCGCCTCGTATTCGGCCGCCTTGGGGTCCCGGGGTTCCGTCATGGTCACTTGACCGAGGCCACGACTTTCTCGGCGGCGTCCTTCAGATCGTTGCCGACGATGAGGTTGTAGCCGCTCTCGGCGAGGATCTTCTTGCCCTCCTCCACATTGGTGCCCTCGAGCCGCACGACCACCGGCACCTTGATGCCGATCTCCTTCGCGGCCTTCACGATGCCGTTGGCCACGATGTCGCAGCGCATGATGCCGCCGAAGATGTTCACGAGGACGGCCTTCACTTCCGTGTCACCCAGGATGATGCGGAAGGCGTTCTTCACGGCCTCCTCGGTCGCGCCGCCGCCCACATCCAGGAAGTTGGCGGGGCTGCCGCCGTGGTACTTGATGATGTCCATGGTGCCCATGGCCAGGCCCGCGCCGTTCACCATGCAGCCGATGTTGCCGTCCAGCTTGATGAAGTTGAGGTTGAACTTGGAGGCCTCGACTTCCTCGGGCGCCTCCTCGTTGAGATCGCGGTA
>DASRXV010000112.1:0-47045 GCA_035687325.1 Holophagaceae bacterium | reverse complement strand
TAGGTGACGGCGGAGGTGCCGGTGTTGGTGTAGGTGTGGCTGGCGGAAGCGGTGGAGGCGGTGCCGCCATCGCCGAAGGTCCAGCTGTAGGTCAGAGTGGCCGTGGAGGAGCTGTCCGTGGCCGAGCCCACGAAGGACTGGCTGGTGCCGCTGGCGATCGTCACATTGCCGGAAGGCGTCGTGATGGAGGCCGTCACGGTGTTGGCCGCCGTAGGCGGATTGACGGTGATGGCGCGGGTGGCGCTGCTGCTGACCCCCGTGTTGTCCGTGGCGGTAAAGGTCGCGGTGTAGCTGACGGCGGAGGTGCCGGTGTTGGTGTAAGCGTGGCTGGCGGAAGCGCCGGTGGCGGTCGCTCCGTCACCGAAGTTCCAGCTGTAGGAGAGGGTGGCGGTGCTGCTGCTGTCCGTCGCACTCCCGGAGAAGCTCACGGCCGTCCCGCTGGCGATGGTCACATTGGAAGCGGGCGAGTTGATGCTGGCCGTGACCGTGTTGCTGGTGCCGGGGTTGAACTGGATGTCGATGACCGGATGGAGCTCGATGCCGTTGGGAGCCACACCCGTCTGGCCGTGGAGGAAGTCGAACATCCCGATGCCGGTGAGCTTCACGGGGACATTGGCGGTCTGGAAGCTGCCCGTGGCGGTGTAGACCGCGTTGAATTGGGCGCGGGCGTTCGTGATGCCGTTGAGGAAGGGGCTTGAGGAGCCCACGCAGGAAGGCAGCGGGATCTCCGCGATCATCGTCAGGCCGCTGGCGTCCTGAAGCACCAGATGGATGTCGGAATCGTTCTCGAGCTTGTACTGGGTCAGCGTGGCGTTGAGCACCCACACCGTCGTCTCGTAGGGGGAGACGCGGTTGTTGGCGGGAATGGGGCTCGGCGCAGGCCAGCCCCGCATGGTGGCGATGGTGTTGGTCTGGGGCGCGGAGAGGTCCACCAGGCCCACATCCGCGTCGGTGCCGGTCTTGACGGACCAGCGTTCCACGCCGCAGGACTGGGCCTGGAGGGCCGGAACGGAGAGGCCCAGGGAAAGCGCCGCAAAAGCGGCAAGCAGGCGAGAGCGAATCATGGGGATTCCTTTTGATTATTTAAGTAGGTTCATATTTAGAGCTGCATGGTGACCCTAGAACCGCTGGTGGTCTGACGGATGTGAATTCTTTTTAAACTTTCAACTGTTGGTAAATGTGCCTACAGATGCTGAAAGTTGATTGGAATAAAATGTTTGATATATTAATAATTTAGTGTTAATAATTTGTAAGCTGTCAATTTATTAATACAGAATGTTCTGCACTTTCGTCATCTTCGGGTTCCGAAGATCGGCTGGGTGCGTCTTGATGGGACGCGCCCGGTGCTCACTTCTCCCGTGGCTAGGCAGAGGGTCTACCAGCCCGGTGAGGGCAGAGGCAGATGGACGAGAAAGCCGCCAGATGGAGCGCGTGCTCAATCCTCGGGAGGCCGCCAAAGCTCCGCCCACCCTGGAATCTCATGGCCGGGCATGGGTCGTGCGATGAAATAGCCCTGGGCCTCCTGGCAGCCCATCGACTTCAGCAGGTCCCACTCCGCCCGGCCCTCGACGCCCTCGGCCACCGTCTTCAGGTTCAGCCTCCGGGCCAGATCCAGGCTGGATTCCACGATGCTGCGGTGCCGGGCGTGCTCGGGGGCGCCCCGGACGAAGGACTGGTCGATTTTCAACTCCGTGCAGGGGAGGTTGCTCAGCTGCTGCAAGGAGGAATATCCGGTCCCGAAATCATCAATTGACAGCCCGAAACCCTTCATCCGCAGTCTGGCCAGGACATTGAGCGCCCTAGTGGCCTCCGCCATCACGGCCGTCTCGGTCACCTCCAGCACGAGCTGATGAGGATCGCATCCCTGGTCCCGCACCAGCTGGTCCAAGTGATCAACCACTGTGAGATCGTTCAGATCCAGCATGGAGACATTAACCGATACTTTGAGGTTCAGACCCCGCTCCCCCCAGGCCCTCAGGTAGGCGCACGTCTGGCAAAGCATGACCTCCGTGAGATGGCCGACGAGGCCTTCCGCTTCAAGGATCGGCACGAAGCTCATGGGCGGAACGACGCCATGCCCAGGCCTGAACCATCGAGCCAGCGCCTCAGCGCCTTCCACCTTGCCTGTGCTGAAGGATATTTTTGGCTGGAAGAAGGGAAGCATTTCTCCCCGGTCGAGAGCCTGCCGCAGATAATCCCCGGTGAGACCGGAAAAGGCCAAGTGCTGCCCGCTCGGATCCCCCGAGAGATGGAACCTGTCGAGCACCCGGGCCAGATCTTCTGATGTGACAGGCTTCTCCAGAGTGCCGAGCACCTCGAGGCCATAAGCCCGGGCCATGGTTTCCACGGTGTTCAGGATGGACGCTTCCATGCCGCTCGCCACCACGATCGCTTTGACCAGGCGCTGCTCCGCGAGCTGGCTGATGAACTCCACGCCGTCCATTTCCGGCATTTCCAGATCACAGAAAACCACATGCGGGCGCGCGTCGGCGGCCATCAGGATTCCGAGCGCCTGTCTCGCGCTGGCGACGTCCAGCACGGTGCCGACGCCAAGACTCTGAAGCAGCTTGACGATCACCCGGCGCTCGAGATCCTGATCCTCGACAACGAGAGTGGTCAGCTCGCTGAGATTCATTGTTGTCCCTTGCTTATTTGCGCTGGCCGACTATGCAGCAAATGCGATCCAGCGTCCAGAGATATGAAATAAATTTAACGATTTTTAACAAGTGCCGCATCGCAGAGTGCGACTTTCAGAGATTGTTTAAGCGGGAAGACCTGATTATCGTTCCGGGAGACCGATCAAACAAAGTCTATGAGATCAAGGCCTGAACTGCCTCACACGCCATCGGAGGCCTTCACATGCTCTCGTCCGCCCTTCGATTGCTCGCCATCGGTCGCCTGGCTGTGGTCTCCGCGCGCAAAGTCGCGCACCGGATCCTGGCTGCGCTTCTCTGCTGCGGCCTTCCGATGTTGGCGATGGCTTCCGTGGGCTCGGAGAAGTTGCCAAGCGCCCGCTTCGCTTTCCGAGGCTATGGCGTGGAGCAGGGGCTCCTCAATCTGGCCATTCAATGCATGACTCAGGACAAGGCCGGGTTCCTGTGGGTAGGCACCGAAGAAGGTCTCTTCCGTTATGACGGGGAACGGTTCAAGCGCTACGGGTTGGACGAAGGGTTGCCCTCCACTTACATCGAGCAGATCGCGCTGAGCCCCGATGGCGGCCTTTGGGTGGCGACGCAGGGGGGGCTGGCCCGCCTGAGCGGAGACCGCTTCGTGACCATCGCGAAGGAGGATGGCCTTCCGAAAACGTGGGTCCGGGATGTTGCGATCGATGGCCAAGGGGTCGTCTGGGCCGGAACGGACGAGGGTCTATTCCGTTCCATCGCCAGCGGGAAGTTCATATCCGCCCCCGGCTGGAGCGGGGGGGAATGCACTGCCGTCGCTCTAGGGCGCGAAGGAACCATTTATGCGGCAGGTTCGAGAGGCCTGGCGTACAAGGATGTCCATGGCGAATGGAGCATTTTAGGGCCGAAGGACGGCCTTGGAAGTGATCGCATCGACGCGATCCTCTTGGATTCCAAGAACGCGCTCTGGGTCCGGTCCAACTTCCATCTCTGGGTTCGGGAGCCCGGAGCGCCCAGGTTCCAGAGCCGGGATGCGGGGCTCTCCAGGGGCGTGACCAGGGGCCGCCTATTGAGGGGCGCCAAAGGGTCCATATGGGCTCCGACCAACTTGGGCCTGGCCCATTGGAACGCGGATACCCACAACTGGGACCTCTTGAACACCTCGAACGGCCTCCCGTCCAACCTCGTGGGCGCCGCGTTCGAGGACCGGGAAGGATCCATCTGGGCAGGCGCGGCGGGTCTCTACCGCTGGCTGGGGCGAGGCCTTTGGAGTTCTTACGCCCAGCGTGAAGGGCTTCCGAGCGATGTGATCTGGTGCATCTTCCGGGACCACCGGGGACAGCTCTGGGTAGGTACGGACCAAGGGCTTTGCCGGGCCAGTGAAGGCGGGTGGTCGATGGTTCCTGAGAGCCGGGGCCATGCCATCCGCAGGGTGGCGGAAACCGCCGACGGCAGGCTCTGGATGGGCGGAAGCCCTCTGGAGTTGCTCCTCTATGATCCGCGAAGCGGACATGTCGACCGCTTTGGACCGGCTTCCGGACTCCGCGGGAAGCGGTTGATGTCGGTGCTCGTGGACCGTTCCGGCGAGCTTTGGGTGGCGGCGGACGGCGGGGGATTGATGAGGGCGGTGAAGTCCGCGAAAGCCCCGGGCAGTTGGCGCTTTGAACCTGTCGACCTGCCTCAGGGGACGCCGACCGAGGATATCCGTTCTCTAGCCCAGGATGCCGAGGGGCGCGTATGGGTGGCCGGCGAGTTCGGCCTGGCTTGCCTGGACGCAGGCCGCTGGCGCCGGTACACCACCAAGGACGGGCTCCTGAAGGACTATGTCAGTTATCTCGATGTGCCCGCGGCTGGAGGCATCCGTTTCGCCTATTTCGAACCTCTCGGCATCTCGCGGGCGCGGGTCGAACATGGAGCGCTCAGGATCGTCGACCACTTGGGCACGGCCCAAGGTCTCCAACCGGGCAAGGTCTACCTCATGGGCGAGGACATCCACGGCCGCCTCTGGGTCGGCTCAGGCCATGGTGTGGATCTGGTCGAAGCGGACGGGGTCCGTCATATCAGCCAGACGGATGGGCTTCCGGGTGATGACTGCGACGCGAACGCTTTCCATGCGGACAGCGATGGTGATGTCTGGATCGGGACCAGTGCAGGTCTGGCCCATTTCGACGGTTCAGCGGAGGCGGCGGCCGTGCCTCCTCCGAATCCGGTCTTGCTTTCCCTGCGACTCGGCCAGCAGGAGATCTCCGCGCCGTTCGCCTCCGGCGTGGAGGTCCCCCACAAGGACAGCACGCTCGAGGTCCATTTCGCGGGCTTGAGCTTTCTCAATGAGGCTCAAGTCCGCCACCAGGTCCGCCTTCTGGAGCTCGAGCCGCAGTGGCGCTACACCGATGTGAGGGAAGCCCGCTATCCAGCGCTTCCCCCCGGGCGGTACACCTTCGAGGTCCGCGCGCAACAAGCGGGAGGCCCCTGGAGCGAGGCCGCGGGCTTCAGCTTCCGGGTCTTGCCGGCCTGGTGGCAGACCTGGTGGTTCCGGGTCTTCACTATCCTGGCTGGTGGCGGCCTGGTGGCGCTTCTCGTCCGGTGGCGCATCGCCTCGCTGCGCCGCCACAATCGCGAGCTGGAGAGGCTCGTGGGGGAGCGCACCGGCCAGCTGTCCAAGACGAACCAGGCTCTGGAGGACAAGCACCAAGCGCTCCAGGAGCAGTCGAAAACCATCCAGGGCGCCAACCGGAACCTGCAGATGGAGATTCACCGGCGCATCCAGGCTGAGGCGATCGAGGACGAGCGTCGGCGATTCCTGGAGCGCATCGTCCAAGGGGCGCCGCTTGTGACGTTGCTACAGGACTTGGCGGAGATGACAGAGCGCCAGCTCCCCAACGGCCTTTGCTCCGTCCTTACCCTGCCCGACCAGCAGTTCTTCCACGGCGGCGGTTCCGAACGGCTCAGCATGGACGCCGAAGGGCAAGATTCCCTCCAGGCTGAAGGAGATGAATTTCCCGGGAGCCACGACCTGTCTCAAGTGCAGGTCATCGAAGACATCACCCGCGATCCTGTTTGGAAGTCTCATCGGACTTTAGGGGTTCTGCAGGGCCTGAAGTGCTGCTGGTTCTTACCCATCATCTCCGGGAACCAGACACTGTTGGGCTTCTTCAATGTCCACCATTCGACAAGCCGCGCCCCACAGGCCTCTGATATCAATGTCATGGTCGCGATGAACGGCCTGGCGGCTCTGGCCATCGAGCACCGCAAGCTGACGGCCGAGCTGGCTCACCAGGCCCAGTACGACACGCTGACCAACCTGCCCAACCGGTTCCTTTTCATGGACCGCCTCACGCAGGCTGTGGCCCTTGCCCGCCGGAGCAGCGCCGCCATCGGGCTGCTCTTCCTTGATCTGGACGGTTTCAAACGCATCAACGACACACTCGGACACCATGCGGGGGACCAGGTCCTGGTGGAAGTGTCCCGGCGGCTAACGGCATTCCTCAGACAAAGCGACACCTTCGCGCGGATGGGCGGAGACGAGTTCACCATGATCCTGATGTCCATCAAGGAGGTCCCGGATCTTGCCAGGGTCGCCCAGAAGATACTGGACGCCCTCCGCGAGCCCATGACCATCTGCGAGCAAGAGGTCGCGGTGGGCGCGAGCATCGGTATCAGCGTTTTCCCCGAGGATGCCGATGGTGAAGAGCAGTTGCAACGCCATGCGGACGCGGCCATGTACCGTGCGAAGGCGCTCGGGAAGAACGGGTTCCAGTTCTTCACCGCCAATGTGAACGAGGAAGTCCTGGTCCGCCTGGAGCTCGAAAACCACTTGAGGCGCTCCTTGGAGCTCAATGAGCTCCAGCTTTTCTATCAGCCTCAGTACCGCGGAAGGGGTCATCTTGCCGGATTCGAGGCGTTGCTCCGGTGGAACCACCCCAAGCTGGGCATGATCCCTCCGGCCAGGTTCATCCCGATCGCCGAAGAATCAGGCATCATCCTGTCTATCGGCGCGTGGGTCCTGGAACAGGCTTGCCGCCAGATGTCCACATGGGCCCAGGCGGGATTCCCGAACCTCACGATGGCCGTGAATGTGTCCATGGTCCAGTTCGAACGGAGGGACTGGGCGGATTCGGTTGAGCAGGTTCTGAAAACAACCGGACTCGACCCTTCTCGCCTTGAGCTGGAGCTGACCGAAAGCGTGGTGATGCGGAATGCCAAGGAAGCCGCGACCCGCCTGAACCAGCTCCGGAAACTGGGGGTGCGTTTGGCCATCGACGATTTCGGGACAGGCTACTCCTCGCTCAATTATCTTCAGCAGCTGCCCATCGACACCCTGAAGATCGACCAGTCGTTCATCGAGAACCTCCATCCTGGCGGTCCCCAGGACGCTTCCTCCGAGGCGATCGTTCGAGCCATCATCGCTCTGGCGAAAAGCATGGACCTTGATCTCATCGCGGAAGGCGTGGAGACCGAATGGCAAGAGGACTTCCTCCGGAAACATGGCTGCGAAGGCATGCAGGGATTCCTCTTTGCCCGGCCCATGCCCCCCGAAGCATGTGAGGCGCTGCTCCGGACCTTCAGCGCATAGGTCGCCGCCTTCTTCGGAAGAGAGCTCCTTCAGGAGAATCCATCGATCCGCATCGTGCTCCGACCTCTGTTCGCACTCTGGGCCTGAGTGCGGCTTTTCTTTTGATGACGGCCCTGGCTGTAGCGTTGCCCAGGCTTCCAGTTTCTCAAGCCCGCGCCTTGATCGGGGCGAGTCTCGTCGCCGGGAACATCTTTGCGCTTCTCGCCTGCCTCTTCCGGGCCCGCCGCTTCCCCCAGGAGACGGTGTCCTGGCAGCTGATGGCTGGAACCATGGCCATTGTGATCGTGGCAAACGGCCTGTTCGCCACCCGGCACGGGGACCTTTCGCATTGGGATATCCGGGACACATGGATCGTGGCCCTTCATCTTCTTGCGACGATTACCCAGACCTGGGCTTTTCTGCGGCTCCCCATCACTGCACGGCACCCCGAGGGCATGCGGATGCATTTGGTGGGATCCCTTCTGTTCGGGAGCTCCATCGCTCTTCTCTTCTGGATGCTGGGGCTGTGGCAGATCGCTGGAACCTTGTCTTGGCTGGACCAAGTCCTCATGGCCCTGATCTGTCTGCGGGCTTCCATGACCGGCGGCGTGGTGGTCTATCAGGTGGTGGATGACCCGGCTCGGCTGAGAGGGCCGTTGGGCTGGCTGCTCTTCGCAGTCACCCTGGGTGCGCTGCCAAGCCTCTGGGCCCTCGCCCAGTTGGCTTCAGCCCCAGGCCGGTTGCTCCCGCCGATTGCAGGTCTGACGCCGATTTACGCGCTGACCCTCGTCATGGCGGCCCTGCACCCCTCCGCGGTGGATGCCCCCAGTGATACGACGAAGATGCGTCCCTTGGTCATCCTGCTGCTCTACCTGCCTTACCTCGCTTCGGCAGTCTATCTCCTGCTCGCCATGGTGGGCACGGCCCAGCGCCTTGTCGTGCCGATGGTCGGGTTCCTCGCGATCACCACCCTTCTCGTGATCCACCAGTTTGCGCTCCTTCATGAAGTCCAGATCGCAAGGAACGATCTCAATGCTCGCGTGCAGGAGCGCACGCGGGCCCTTGAGGAGAACCAGGCGCTCTTGCTCCGGACGGAGCGGATGAACAGCTTGGGCCTGCTCGGCGCGGGTATCGTGCACGACTTGAATAACGCCCTGACCGCCATCAATGGATCGGTGGATCTCGCTCGCGACTCCCTGCAGCGCAAGCTCCCTGTGAAGGAAACGGATCTCGCTCGGATCGAGTCGGCCGCCCATCACAGCGCCGCCCTTAGCCAACGCCTCATGGCATTCGCGCGCCGGGATGCGGAGTCGGAGGAGCAGTTGGACCTCGCCCAGCTCTTAGAAGGGGACTTTGAATTATTGCGTATGCTTCTACCCGCCCAGATCCGCCTAGAGATGGAGATCGGGATCGGCCCGTTCCCCTTGACCGCTTCTCGGGGACAGATCCAGCAGGTTCTCGTGAATCTCGTGGCCAATGCAAGGGACGCGATCGCGAGCTCTGGCACAGTGCGGGTTGAACTCATCCACGATGCAATGCAAGACGGACAGCCCTGCGCGGTGATGGCAGTGTCGGACAGCGGAAGCGGCATGTCCTCCGAAGTGATGGAGAAGCTCTTCCAGCCCCTCTTCACTACCAAGGCTCCTGGTAAGGGCACAGGCCTTGGCCTCGCTTCCGTGAAGGTGATTGCTGACCGTATGCATGGCGAGATTCAAGTACGAAGCGCACCAGGAGCAGGTACCACCTTCACAATCATGCTGCCTCTCACATCCTGATTGGCGCGAGCCATAACCACTCCCGCTTCTCCGGAGATATTCCGGGGAAGCGGCCCCATCTCACCGGGAGAGACACCCTCTCTGGTTCAATCCCCAGGGCCTGGGAGCCGGGCCGCGCGGGCGTTTGCTCGAGCGATACGACCGCATGGCGCCATTCGGGGTGTCGCAGAAATACTTCCCTCGACCATTAATCCAAAATGAAGCCGCAGGTACGCTACAGTCCTGTTTCGAGGGTAATGGCATATGCTTATCGTCACTCTGCTGAGATCGGCTGCCATCACGGTTCTCGCGTTCCTTGCTGTTTATCTTCCTGCTTTTGCCATTGCTGGAATCCTTCGGCTGCCGCCCAATCATCTGGTCCCGGTTGTGATGATGGTCAGTTTCACCATCACATGCGTGCTCATCGGTCTTGCCATTCATCGGGGCTGGCTCAGTGCGGTGGATTTCGGGTTGCGGTGGCCAGCGCGAAGGTGTCTGGCTTATTCGCTGATCTTTGCTGTCCCATTGAGCGCATTCACGGCGTGGGCCTTGAGCCATGCCAGGGAACCTGGTCCGCTCGGCGGGCTGAACCTAACTCCCGCATTGGTGTATCTCTACTTCGCGGTAGGAGCTCCGATTCAAGAGGAGGTGATTTTTCGCGGGCTTCTTCAATCAACTTTGGCCAGGAGCCTTGAGTCCTTTCCCAAGTGGGCCGCTGCGTCCGGCATAGCGGCATCGCTTGCCATTGCAGCTCTCTTCGGACTCATCCATTTGGAGGTGGGCCCGTTCACTGCGTTGGCTGCGCTGGTTCTTGGCGTGTTTGCCGGTGAATTGAGACGCCGCAGCGGAAGCCTGCTACCTGCAATCGTGTGTCACTCGATTTTCAACCTCGGTGGCATTCTTTGGGCCTTGAACTGAGCCCGGTGCCATTTCTCGGCGCTACCGGATCTGGTGTTTGAGAAAGGGTTCTCCTATCAAGGAACCAGTCTATGCACCCGTAGGATCCCCGTATTCGGCAGCCCTCGGACGATATACTCCTCTCAAACCCTCAGAATGGAGCAGGGAATATTTTTCAGTGGATCAGGGAATTTGCGCCGCCAGAGCAAGCCCAGGCCTAAGTTGGGAATGAGGCCTTCCGTGAAGCTGCTCTCCATCGAGCCCACCCCCAACCCCAACAGCATGAAGCTGAACCTGGACGAGGCCCTGCCTCCTGGCGTCACCACCACCTACCGGGTGATCGGCAAGGCTCACTACCCCGAATGGGTGCAGGCCCTCCTTTCTATTCCAGGCGTGGAGAGCATTTACCACTGCCTGGATTTCATGGCCGTCCAGCGCAATCCTTCCACGGATTGGGAAGGCCTGCTGTCGGAAGCCCGCCGGATCCTTAGCGGGGAAGCGCACCACGACGCAGCCGTCGAAAAGCTTGACGAGCCCTGGGGCGAAGTCCAGGTGTCAGTCCAGAACTTCCGACGCATTCCCATGCTGGTAAAGGTCAGCTTCAGTGGGGAGGAATCTCGCATCGCCCTGCCGAAGCGCTTCGGGGACGCGGTGGCCCAGGCCACGCCGTCGTCGCCCAACATGCTGCTAGAGCGCAAGTGGGTACCCCAGAAGCCTCGCTATGGAGAGCGTCAGGAGGTAGGCGAGCAGGTGGCTCAGGAGATCGACGCGACCTACGATCAGGTTCGTCTCGATCAATTGGTGAGGCAGGCCTTTGATTACCATCCTGAGGAGAATGAAACCCGCCGCGCGTATACGGATGAAGAACGGGCGGCCATGCTGGCTTCTGGGGATTGGAAAGCGCGCTATGCGGCCCTGACCTCCATGGACTCGGGCGCCAGGCACTTCGACATCCTGCTGGGCCTCATGAGCGATCCAAACGCCTCCGTCCGGCGGTTGGCCACGGTCTACATGGGCCTTTCCAAAAAGCCTGAAAGCCTTCCCCTCTTGGTGGCAGCTATGAAGGACCCGGCCGTGGCTGTGCGACGTAGCGCGGGGGATGCCCTCAACGATTTAGGAGACCAGGCTTTGGCCGATGGACGTGTCGCTCCCGCCATGGCCGAAGCCCTGAAGGACGCCAACAAACTGGTTCGCTGGCGCGCGGCGCGCTTCCTCTTCGAGCTCGGCGACACCCGTTCCCTGCCTGCCCTCAAGGCCGCTGAAGAAGACCCTGAATTCGAAGTGCGCATGCAGATCCGCCAGGCGATCGAGCGCATCGAAGGCGGCAAAGCGGCATTAGGGCCCATTTGGATGCAAATGACATCGAGCCAGTCGGTGGGGCGCGGCACGCGCGAAGCGCGGTGAAGCGGGCCCCCACCACATTGGGTTGAGGCAGCATGTTCATCTCCAGGCGATAGCTAACCGGACTGAGTGATCAGCGAAGGTAAGCGAAAAATTTAAATTCCCCTTACCGCGGCGTCCCGCATCGACACTCAAAGGGCAGGAGTTTAGAAGTTGTAGTGCACACTGACGGACGCGAGGAAGCGAGGTTCGATCTGGTAGCCCGTCACATGCTGATAGACAGGTACCTGCACGAAGGCATAGACATGCAGCTGATTGCTCAGGTGCACAGTAACTCCAGGGCTTGGATAGGCCAGAGTGGCACCGCTGTTCCCGATATCAGCATTGGCGCCAGAGGAGTACACCATCTGGCGAGTCGAGGCGTAGCCATCCCAGTTCAAGTTCATGCCACAAGGGTCCCGGGAGCTTTCGCCCCGGGCTCTTCATGATCTGCCGGTATTCAGCCACCATTCACCGGTTCCTCCTCGTAGCGAAGGGACGGGCCCTGGATGCTGCCTCAAGGAGGCCCTTATGAATGCAACCCTCACCCGTCCGGAAACCTCGACGCAGGTCCAGCGAGCTTCGTCCTGGTTTCGCGCGGCGTGGCTATTTCTCTTCTTGGGCCTATGTGCAAGTCCGGTCCACGCGCAGGAGGCCTATCGCTGTCCGCCCTGCGGGAGCCCCTGCGACGCACGCGTACACTCGGGGCCAGGCGTCTGCGACGACTGCCACATGGCCCTCGTGAAGGCCAGCGCCGTGCACCCCGCCAAGGTCGGCGAGAAGACACCCGCCAAGACCCGGGTGGCCATCCTCCTTTTCGAGGGCGTGCAGATCATCGATTTCGCCGGCCCTTATGAAGTATTCGGCCACGCGGGCTTCGATGTGTTCACCGTGGCGGAAAAGGCCGCGCCGGTCACCACTGCCATGGGACTCACGGTGACGCCCCGCTTCACCTTCGAATCCTGCCCGCTGGCGGACATCCTGGTCATCCCCGGCGGGGATGTGGACCAGGCCAAAGAGAGTCTGCCGATCCGCCACTGGGTGCAGGAACGCTCCCAGCATGTGGCTCAGCTGATGTCCGTGTGCAATGGAGCCCTCATCCTCGGGAACACGGGCCTGCTGGACGGCCAGACGGCCACCACCTACTACCGGGCCCTCGACGCCCTTCAGGCGGAGGCACCCAAAGTGAAGGTGGTCTGGGACCGCCGCTATGTGGACAACGGGGAATTCATCACCACCGCGGGGCTCTCGTCGGGCATCGATGGGGCGTTGCACCTCGTGGAGCGCCTGAAGGGAAAGGGAGAGGCCCAGGCTGCGGCCCTGAGCATGGAGTACGACTGGCGGCCAGATTCGGGCTTCGCCCGGGCGGCCCTTGCGGACCAAGAGATTCCTAATGTCGCCGTCCCAGGAATCAACGGAGGGACGATGTTGATCACTGAGGGCGACCGGTCGGTGTGGCACCAGCGCATGGAGGTGGAGTCGGACCTCACCCTGGAAGCCCTCGATGCGTCTCTCAGGAAGGTGTTGGAAGGGAAGGGGTGGGTGCGCGAGGCCGGCGGGAAGGGCGAGTCCCAGTGGCGCTTCAAGGGGAGGAATGACGCTCCTTGGCACGCGGCCATCCACATCGCGCCCTCGACCACTGGGCGATATCTTGTGCGCTTGGAGCTCCATAAAGGCTAGACCTTTCAATCGCCTCATGAAAAGGAGAACCGGTGGCTCTGTTTGAACGCACCCAATCCTTGGATGCCATCGAGAAGTTCTTCAAATACGCCCGGACGAAGGGCACCTTCTTCGGCGCCAAGTGCTGGACCTCGAAGGAGCAATTCGAGGCCCTCCAGATGGCTCTGCCCACCATGACCGATACCGAAAAGCGATGCCTGGGTGAGATCCTGAACAGGATCATCGCCAGCGCGGTCCCCAAATCGACACGCCGGGATGGCGGCCATCTGGGGTACCTGATTTCGTACAGGGCCATGCGTCGACTGGAACGCATCGTTCGGAATGACGGGCTGAAATGGACGATTGGCCAATACACCAAAGGCAGCGGTGGGGGTGACTACTGGGGGATCGAAGGGTAGGGCGTTGGGTGCGGCCGAGGAGTTTGGATGGATCAACTCAAACAGAGAAGCCTTGAGAAGCTCCACGAGTTGCTTAAGACCTTAGGCGACACAGAAACGGATTGCATCCTGAGAGTCCCAGCCATGGCAGACACAAACCACCACTCGCCCTTCACTCCCGAAGGCTGGCACAGCGTGACTCCACGAATCGTCGCTCAGGGTGCAGAGCAGTTGGTCGAGTTCCTGAAGCAAGTGTTCGGGGCAACAGGAGAATATCGTCCAGATCGACCAGCCGAGATGAAGATCGGCGACTCGATAGTCATGATTACCGACGCCGGGCTCCGTGACCCGATGCCCGCCTTTCTCTATGTCTATGTTGAGAGCACCGACAAGACATATCGGCAAGCTCTTCAAGCCGGCGCGATCTCTTTGGAAGAGCCGTCGGAGACGCCTTATGGCGACCATCGCTGCATGGTGAAGGATAAATGGGGCAACACCTGGCAAATCGCAACTCGCATCCGTCGACTGAGCTGAACATGTTCGCGAAGGAACAAAACGCCGCTTCACGCATCTGCATCAGTGCGCGGAATGTGGCGCCGTCCGATGACCACGCTACTCACGACGTCTATTCCTTCAGTCTGGCACTCCACGCCCCTGAGCGTCCGTTCGGCTTCGAGCAGTCGATAAGGGGGGGCCACGCTGAAAGCGGCGGCGCGATCGAACTGTCCTTAGAGGGCCTGGAGTCGTGGAAGGGCGACTGGCGCTGGCATGTCACTCAGGCAGGATGCGCTTGGGTCATTCCCATCCTGGAGCGCGGCCTTGCCTCCGGAAACGCCGAGGAAACGGTGAACGCCATCCTTGAGGGGGTGCGTCCAGCTGGTGGCGCCATCGCTAAGCCTTGGCGGATGTCCCCTTTGAACCTCGTGATTCGTTTCCTACTGGAGTTGGTGGCCCTAGGGGCCCTGGGGCTGGGTGGATGGAACCTCGGAGAATGGCTACTGGGCCATGGACCTCTCCAGGTCTTTCCGGCCATCGGCCTTCCGGTAATCTGCGCTGCGGTTTGGGGGCGATTTCGTGTGCCAGGCGATCCCAGCAGTTCGGGTCGCTCCCCAGTGGCCGTGCGGGGATGGGTACGACTGCTCTTAGAGGCGGGCTTCTTTGGTAGTGGAATCTTGGTTTTCCATGGGATCCACTGGCCTAGGCTCGCCGCGGTCTTTGCTGCCGCGGTATTGCTCCATTACGCTTTTTCTCTCGACCGATTGCGTTGGCTTCTCGGAAAGGGATCCCACCAAGTCCATCCAAGGGCCATCTGAGATCCTGGGAGGATGATTGGGTTCTTTCGATGGCTCTTCACCTCACTCTGCTTGTTCCTCCCTGTTGGGTGCACCGGAGGGACTTGGCCCTTGAAAACCTGGCCCTCCGGCAACAACTCGCGGTACTTCAACGGCGGGGGCGGCGACCTTCGTTTCGCGCCCAGGACCGCGCGTTCTGGATGATCCTTCACCGGATCTGGCCCATCTTCGATGGCTATGAGATGGCACAAATTGTTGACCCCTCCCATCCTGGGGATTGAGAACATGGGCGGATTGAATGGTGGCCTGGCATGGCCAGATCCCGAGGTGGAGGGGACGCATGAATCGGTCTTAAGCGGAAACGCTAAACGCAGTGGTCGTGGGCCCGTAACCCTCCGCACATGTTCCTGTGTGGTCTAGCGGCGCTGAAAGCTTGAAATGGGGCGCCTCTCCATGGATTTTGTGAGGTCGCTCTGTGCATGCCATCGAGACCCAAGGGCTGACTCACCGGTTCACCGGGGCGGAACCTGTGCTTCGGGATATCCGTCTCCAAGTCCCTGTGGGAAGCATTTATGGATTTCTTGGCCCCAATGGGGCAGGGAAGACGACCACCCTCCGACTGGCCCTCGGCCTCCTCGGCCTGCAAGCGGGCCGCATCCAGATCCTCGGTCAAGCGCTGGAGAGCCGCCGGACGGCCATCATGCGCCGGGTCGGATCTTCTATCGAAAGCCCCTCTCTCTACTCGCACCTGAGCGCGACGGAGAATCTGAAGGTCTGGCAGACCGTGTTCCAGTGCCCGGTACAACGGATTCCAGAAGTCCTCCATCAGGTCGGGTTGTCTTCCGCAGGAACAAAGCCGGCTGGGCAATTCTCCCTAGGCATGAAACAGCGGCTCAGCCTTGCGGTAGCTCTGCTTCATGAGCCCGAGCTCCTGATCCTGGACGAGCCGACCAACGGTCTGGATCCCCACGGCATCGTGGAAATGCGAGACCTATTGACCGCATTGAACCGCGACCAAGGGACGACGATCGTGGTCTCGAGTCACCTTCTGTCCGAGGTCGAGCGCCTCGTCACCCACGTGGGGATCATCAACCGCGGTGAGCTGCTGTTCCAGGGGCCGCTACTTTCTCTGATCGAGCGAAGACTGGCATCAGCCGCGCTGGTCCTCCACTCAAGCGACAATGCGCGCGCTCTTGTCCTCCTTGGCGAAGCTGGTTTCAAGGCCCGCATGGAGGGCGGCAAGATCTTCGTGAACGGAGTTTCACCGGCCGGGGCCGCCAGTCTCAATCGAACCCTTGTGCTGTCTGGCCTTGATATCTATGAGCTCACGACCGGCGGGCAGGGTCTGGAAAATATCTTCTTCGAAATGACCGGGGACTGATCCATGGCCTTCCTGAACGCTCTACTCAGCGAACGGATCAAACTCAGGCGCAGCCTGCTGGGCTGGCTCATCCTGTGCGGGGGGCTTTTCGTCCCCACCATCATGTTCGCGGTCCGGATGCGGCGTTTGCAGCAGCTGTCTGTCCTGCACCAGGCGGGCGTCTACTGGCAGCGGCACTGGATGGAATCGTGGGAGTCGATCTCCATCATGATCCTGCCGCTCATGGTCGCGCTGATTGCCACGCTGATCCTCCAGGTGGAATACAAGAACAACACCTGGAAGCAGGTCCACACGAGCCCGCAGTCGTGGGGGACGATCTTTTCCGCGAAGCTCGCCATGGCCTTCTGGGCGCTGCTGCAGCTCTTCCTCGTCCTGAACGCGGGTCTGTACCTCGCAGGAGCATTGCCGAGCCTTTTCGCCAGAGGTACCGGACCGCTGTCGAGTCCGATCCCCTTCGCGTTCCTGGTGAAGCTGAACACGTCCTGCTTCGTCGATTGCCTGCCCATACTGGCACTCGAGTTCCTACTGGCGCTGCGCTTTCGGAATTTCCTCGTGCCAGTGGGCGTTGGCGCGGGCGGGTGGATCCTGTCGTTGGTGCTGATCAACACGCCCTACAACTTCGTCGTTCCTTACAACTACACAGGCATTGACTACTTGATCACCGCGGGACATCGCACTGGGAGCAACTTGCCCGCGAGCCTCCTTGTCCTGTCGCTCGGCACCTTCACGGTGTTCACCGCTGTGAGTTACATCCTCTATGCCAGACATAAGGACAAGGGCTGAGCGCGCCAACGAGGGGTTGGCAACCTCCAGCTACTCCGTCTGGGTGGCGATGACCGCCTTCGACAACGGTGGCTCGAGTCAGATGGCTAAGTGAAAGTACCAGTCCCTCGAACCCCTTGGCCTAGACCCCAAATTGCCGGAGGTGATGGTCCAGGTGCTTGTACATCAATACGGCCCATTCCTGCGGGTTAAGTGGGCCGAAGAAACTATGCGGATGCGCGGTGCAGCCCTCCGGACCGGCCGTGGCAAACCGGTCGATCAATCCGAACAACCGTTTCCGCTCCGTATCCAAGTCCCGTTCGTCCTCGGTCACAAGATCCGGCGCCGTCGGAGAATTCCGGCGCATCGGTTCGTCGTCCCCGAGCACCATCGGCCTCACCATCCGGCCGATGATCCGCCCCAGGAATACGCGCGGCAGAAGCTTATCTCCCACCGCCATCTCCAAACCCGCGGAGCAATGCGCTGCCGCCTGCGCCGCGTTCATCTTGCCCCATAGCCGCTGGCTATCGGGCCGTAGGCGCACGATCCGCTCCTTCACTTCTTCCACCACCACCAGCTCAAAGAGATTCTTCATGCGGAAACCCTCTCCCATGCGAACACATGCCCAGACAATCAGACGAGTCCAACCTATGGTTCGCTAAGAGATTCCATTGTTCAAGGCTCTTCTGTGTCACTGGTGCCCTCACCAGGGTCAAGCCCAACTCCGTCCAAGGACTATCACTAGCGCGGCGGATACATGACGGGGCAGCCGCTCGTCACGGAGACCACCAAGACCCTCACGCAGAGTGGCAGCGCCTTGCCGCTCTCCGGCCAGGTCGGTAAGAAGTTTGGCTACGGCGCCGCTCCGTTCTACTGGCTCGCCAGCGAGACCGACAAGCTCGATGGGCGAACCACGCAGTACCCTGTGGGCCGCGCCGTGTGGGCGTTTGCTCGGAGGACCTGGGGATTGGGGCTGCTTTTGCAGACTGACTGGCGGTGGACGGAGTCTGGAGCGGAGCCCTCTCCGGTCGAAATTCCCAGAAACAGGGAAATCTACAGGGAATTCCGGCCTTTTTTGAGGCCGGACCGAGACGGAGGTGGGCAGATTTCCTAGGCTGGGCATGCCTCGGAGGAGGTCCCAGCTCTGAATCCCCGTTGCGAGAGCAGGGAATCATTTGTGTGGGGAGCAGGGAATGAATTGCCCTGGAGCAGGGGAATTCGATGGTTCAGGCAGATGCGCCCGCGTGATCGAGCGTGCCTATCCCACGCTCGAGAACTCGATGCCGAACGGATCGTCGATGGAGAGGCTGGGTTGGGTGAACCACTTGGGCCCCAGCTCCGTCATGTAGAAGTGGTCCTCGTGGCGCACACCGAACTCGCCGGGCACGCAGATCATGGGTTCGTTGCTGAAGCACATGCCGACATCCAGCGGAGTCCGGTCACTGGCCACGAGGTAGGGCCACTCGTGGATGTCCAGGCCGATGCCGTGGCCTGTTCGGTGGGGCAGGCCGGGAAGGTTGTAGCCGGGTCCCAGGCCATTGGACTCGAGAGAGCGCCGGGCCGCGGCGTCCACTTCACCGCAGGGCACGCCAAGCTGGGCTGCGGCGAAGGCGGCGGCCTGGGCAGTCTTCTCGGAATTCCAGATGGACCGCTGCCGTTCCGTGGGCTCGCCGAAGACATGAGTCCGAGTGATGTCCGACATGTAGCCGTGCACGAGGCAGCCTGTGTCGATGAGCACCATGTCCCCCTCTTTCAGGGTCTGCGGTTCCTTCACGCCGTGGGGGAAGGCCGTCGCGGCGCCGAAGAGGACGATGCAGAAGTAAGACCCCTGGGCTCCTACCCCTTTGTGGGCCGCGTGGATGAAGGCTTCCACCTCCAGGGTGCTGATGCCTTCATGCAGGATGCTGGCGGCGGCCCGGTGCACGGCGAGCGTCATGTCGTGGGCCCGCTGCATGAGCGCGATCTCCTGGGCGGACTTGCGCATGCGGAGACTGGAGATCGCGGGCCTGGCGTTGACGAAGGTGTGGCCGGATCCAAGCTGCTGCAGCCCGTCGACAAGGAAGAAGGGCGCGTCCTCGGAAAGGCCCACCCGGGCCGGCGAGGCGATACCCAGGGCTGTGAGGGTGTCCGCGAGGAGCTGGTAAGGGCTTTCGTGCTCCTGCCAGGTAGCCACGAGGGCGGGTACCTCCATGAAGTCCCGCACCGTGCCTTCCTCGAAAGCCGGGGCGAGATAGCGCGGTGGACCGCTGGCCGGAATGAGGGCGCCGACTAACCGTTCGCTGGGGTGCCACCGGGTGCCGGTGAAGTAGGTGAGGTTGGTGCCTGCGTGCACATACACCGCCGCAAGACCCTCCTCGCGGATGCGGGCTTGAAGCTTCACCACACGGGCCTCGTACTCGGACCGCTGGATCTCTTCGGCGCCCTTCATCATGTTGGAAAGGGCCACGAGGGCCGCTTCCTGAGTCTGTCCGCCAACACCGAGAGTCATCGAAAGCTCCACTCCAATCTGAACACTGAAACCGAATCGTTAATGTTTTCCAAAGGCGCCATCGACCTGTCGCCAGAGGCCCAGCGGGTTCGCGTGGTGGAGTTCGGGTGGCAGCAGCGCCTCGGGGACATTCTGGAAGCACACGGGCCGGGCCCAGCGGCGGATGGCCAGGGTGCCCACGGATGTCGCATGAGGGGCGCTGGTGGCAGGCCAGGGCCCGCCATGCACCATGGCGTGGCCGACTTCCACGCCGGTGGGCGCGCCGTTGAAGAGCACACGGCCGGCGAGTTCCTGGAGATGCGGCAGCAGACGGGTGGCCAAGCCCAGGTCGCCAGGTTCCATCCACAGTGTGGCGGTGAGCTGGCCGGGAAGGGATTGAAGGCAGGCCTCTAGTTCACGGTCATCCCGGCAGGCCACGAGCAGGGTGCCGGGTCCGAAGATCTCCTCCGCGAGTTCCGGATGGAGTATCAACTGCGCACCGTTGGTCTCGAGGAAGGCCGGCGCGCCGAGACTGCCGCTGCTCGGGCTGCTGAGGTGGCCATGTACGGAAGGATCGGCTTTGAGCCGCTCGATGCCGTCCCGGTAGGCGCGCGCCAGCCCTTCGCCCAGCATGGGTGCCGGCGCCACAGTGGCGAGGGCCGCGGCGAGAGCATCGCGGAAACGCTGGAGTCCGGATCCCTCGACCGCCAGGATCAGGCCAGGGCAGGTGCAGAACTGGCCGACGCCTTGTGTGATGGACGCGGCGAGGGTTTGGGCGATGGCCTCAGGCCGTGAGGACAGGGCATGTTCGAGCATCACCACGGGATTGCCGCTTCCCATCTCCGCGTAGACAGGGATGGGAGTGGACCGCGCGGAGGCCAGTCCGAGCAAGGCTTGGCCGCCGCGGAATGAGCCAGTGAATCCCACTGCGCGGATGCCCGGATGCTGGACCAGGGCCGCGCCCACCTGGTGACCCGCGTCGAAGAGCAAGCTGAACACGTCCTGAGGCAGGCCGGTTTCCGCCACCGCCCTGGAGATGGCCCGCCCCACCCGTTCACTGCTGCCGGGGTGCAGGGGATGGGCCTTCACCACCACGGGACACCCCCCGGCCAAGGCCGAGGCCGTATCGCCCCCCGCCACGCTGAAGGCAAGAGGGAAGTTGGAGGCTCCGAAAACGGCCACGGGCCCCAACGGTCTCAGCATGGAACGGAGATCGGGGCGAGGGAGGGGGTGGCGAGCGGGATCCGGAGTGTCCAGCCGCGCGTCCACCCATGAGCCTTCGTCCGCCACCGTCGCGAAAAGGCGGAGCTGAAAGCAGGTACGGTCCAGTTCACCGCGAACGCGCCCTTCGGGAAGGGCCGTCTCCGCCATCACCCGTGGCACCAGTTCCGCCGCGTCCAGTTCCAGCTCTCGCGCGATGGCTCGCAGCAACGCGGCACGCCGCGCGCCGTCGCACGCCGCGAAAAGGGGCGCCGCCGCTCGCGCGCGGCGGACAGCTTGGTCCACCTCCTCCGGTGAAGCGGAATGGAAAGGCGGATCCAGTTCGAGGCCCGTGGCAGGATTCATAGCCTTGAAAGGCGCGCGGCCGGGTTGGCCAGAGGCGGAACCGAGGATGGAGAGGCCTAAGAGCATGGGGTCTCCCATCAGGCGGGAACGGCCAAGGCCTGGCGCAGGACCGCGAGGGCCGCGTCCCGTTCAGCCCCTTCCAGGACGGCGCGGGGCGCCCGCATGCGCTCGTGCCCCCAGCCCATCTCCTGCTGCACGAGTTTGATGAGCTGCACGAACTTGGGAACGGTGTCCATTCGCAGCAGCGGCAGGAACCAGGCGTAAAGACGGAAGGCTTCATTCACTTTCCCCCCGCGCGCGAGGTTGAAGAGCTCCACGCTTTCCTTCGGGAAGGCGTTCACCAGCCCTGCGATCCAGAAGGACGCGCCCATGGCCACGCCCTCCATGAGGCAGTCGTCCACTCCCACGCCCAGGACCAGCCGATCGCCGATGAGGGCGCGGATGCCGGCGATGCGACGGGCATCGGTGCTGCTTTCCTTCACGCCCTGCAGGTTGGCGTGCAGGGCTGCCAGCTCCGCGATCTGCTCTGGAACGAAGTCCACCTTGTAGGCCACGGGGTTGTTGTAGAGCAGGCAGGGCAGGCTCGTGGCTTCCAGGACGGCGCTCATGTGCGCGCGCATCTCGGTCCAATCACCGACATAGACATAGGGTGGCAGCACCATCAGGCCCGCAGCGCCGGCGGCCTCGGCGGCCTTGGCCAGGCGCACCGCTTCCGCCGTGGAGAGCGCCGCGATGCCTGGGATTACCGGGCGGCTTCCCGCGGCCTCAACGCAACTGCGGATGACCGCCACTTTCTCGTCGAAGCTGAGGGTCGCGCCTTCGCCAAGGGAGCCGCAGGGCACCAGGCCCGTGCAGCCGTGCGAGAGCATCCAGGCCGCATGGCGCTTGAGGGACGCGTGGTCCACGCTGCCGTCTGGCAGAAAGGATGTGGTGATGGCGGGCAGGACGCCTTGAAAGAGGCTCATGGGGGCTCCGGAAGGTCAGACTTCGGGTTCAGTGCCCTGCAACAGGGCGGGAAAGGAGGCTGGATAGAGCGGCAGGCGCGGTCCCCCCGGCTCCCAGCCGAAGTGATAGGCCGCGGCGGGCCCGCAGGTCCGGCCCTGGCAAAGGCCCATGCCGCAGCGCGCGTGCAGGCGTGCATCCCGGCCGCGGGCGCAGGCTGCCAGGGCGCCGAAGGGCACATCCTCGCAGCGGCAGACGATGGTGCCGGGTTCCGGCAGGGCCCGCAGCTCGGGACGCAGCGCGAAGGCTGTCTCCAGAGCGTCCGTGAAGCGGCGCTGCGCATCCATGCCCGGAAGGAGGTCCCGCGCTTGCTCCGCGCGGTCTGCGGCCGAGAGGCCTGCAATGCGCCCCTCCAACAGCGCTTTGGCCTCGCCGCCCACGCCAGTGCTTTCACCTGCGGCGAAGATTCCAGGAACCGAGGTTCGTTGCCATTCATCAACGGCCACTCGGCCTTCTTGCGTGGCGCAGCCCATCATCTGCGCAGCCTCCAGTGAGGGGATGAGGCCGAAGCCGCAGGCCAGGAAATCGCACTCGATCCATTGCTGCTTGGACCCGGAACGGAGCAACACGCCCTCCAGCCGCGTGCAGCCTTTTGCCCGCTGCACCCAGGAACCCGTGCGGTAGGGCAGGCCGATGAAAGCCGCGGCTTGCAGCAGCTTTGAAGGCTGGGAAAGCAGGGCCTTGGCGAATGGCCGGAGTTGCGCCAGCGGCGCCTGTTCGGCTACCGCGACCACGCGGGCTCCAGAGCGTTGCAGATGCGCGGCCACCGCCAGCAGCAGCGGCCCGCTTCCGGAAACCACCACGCGACGGTTCTTCAGGTCGAGGCCGCTCTTGGCCATGGCCTGCAGTGCGCCGGCACCTGTCACACCCGGCAGCGTCCAGCCGGGGAAAGGCAGGAAGCGTTCCCGGGCTCCGGTGGCGAGCACGAGTCTGTCGTAGGCCAGCGTGAGCGGGCCTGTGGGGCTTTCCGCCGCAAGCAGACCTGGTGAGGGCGCAGAGATGATCCGGGTGCGCATCATTCGCGAGATGGGCCATGAGCGCAGGGCTTCGAAACAGCGCGCGGCCTCGCCCTTCGCGCCCTTCCGCCACTGGCTGCGCCAGATCTGGCCACCGGGTTCCGGCAGCGCGTCCACCAGGGCCACCTGCGCCCCAGCCTGCGCGGCTTCGATGGCAGCGGCCAGCCCGGCCGGGCCCGCGCCCAGCACCAGGACCCGGGGCAAGAGGCCCTTAGGCACGACGCACATCCATACCGTCTTCGGCGGGCGTCATGCACGCGAGTACCTCGCGGCCATCGATCTTCACGCGACATTCGAAACACTCACCCATGCCGCAGAGCGGGCCGCGGGGCCTGCCATCCAGGGCGGTTCGCGTGGTGAAGTCCGGGCCCAGCGCCGCGATAAGCGTCGCCCCCTCAGGCAAGTTCATCTCGCGTTCTTCGAAGTGGAGCCTAGGCATGGGCCAACTCTGGGAAGCGCGCCGGACTGAAGGGGGCAGTGTCCATGGGACAGGGATGGCTCAGGATCTGGGACACGAGGATCTCTGCGGTGGCGGGCGCGGTGGTAATGCCGAGTCCTTCGTGGCCCGTGGCAAGGAAGAGCCCGGCGCGCCCGGGCACCGGCCCGATGAGCGGGCGCTTATCTGGTGTGGTGGGGCGGAAGCCTGTCCAGGCACGAATGACGGGAAGCTGCGCGAGGTCCGGCACGAAGTCCAGGGCGCGGCGGATCATGCGGGCCAGCAGCGCGGGGCGCAGGTCGATCTCCTCGTCACCCAACTGCCGGCTGCTGCCCAGCAGCACTTGGCCCGTGATCCGAGGCTGCAGGTTGAAGGCCACACTGTCGCCGTTGCTGCCATGGGCGCTCTTGAGGTAGCCCAGCTCCACCAACTGGTGGTGCAAGAAGCCTGGCGCGCGGTCAGTGATGGCGAGGTGCCCTTTGCGCTTCACCAGGGGTAGCGAGGGCAGCAGGGTCTTGGACGCGCAGCCAGCGGCCAGCACAACGGCGCCAGCACTGAGGCGGCTGCCGTTGGCGAGCCGGACGCCATCCGATTCCAACGCGGCCACGGGACTGTCCAGCTGGATGCAAGCGCCCGCTTCGCGCGCCGCGTCGGCCATCAGTCGCGCGCCTGCGGGCGGATAGATCACCGCATCGCCGGGCACGCGCATGGCACCAGCCATGCGTGGGGAAAGGCAGGGCTCGGCGCCGCGGAGAGCCCGCGCGTCCAGCAGCTCTGCCTCGATGCCCGCCGCGCGGTAGGCCTCGCAACGGGGCGCCACCAGGGCCCATTCCTCCTCGCCACTGGCCACCCATAGCGTTCCGCAAGGCTCCAGTTCCAGCCGGGCGCCGACAGTGGGGCTCATGTTCGCGGCCAGCTCTTTCCAATGCTGCAGCCCTCGGCGGCAGAGCTCCAGTTCCGCCGTGCAGCCATCCAGCGCCACGAGATGTCCCATGGCCGCGGCCGTGGCCACGCCGCCCAGGCCCGCGGCTTCCAGCAGCGTGACGGAAACACCGGCCTCCGCCAGGGCGCGGGCGCAAGCGGCGCCTACTACGCCGCCACCGACGATGAGCACATCCGGTTTCATGGCCGAGGCCTCATCGCGGAATCCCGAAGCAGAAGGGATCTTCGGGATCGAGGATGAGCGTGGCTTCTGCGGTGATGTGGGCGCGGCCCGCGATGTGGGGGAGCAGGCGCCCACCGCATCGCGCCATCCAGCCTTCGAAGACGCTGCCCACCAGGCTCTCCTGGCGCCAGATCTGGCCTTCCTTGAGCTGACCCTCTTCCAGCAGGCAGGCCAGCTTGGCCGAGGTGCCGGTGCCGCAGGGGCTTCGGTCCCACTCCAGGCCGGGGCAGAGGACGAAGTTGCGGCCATGGTTGGCCGGGTCTCCTGCGGGACCTACCAGCTCTATGTGATCGATCTCGGCACCGTCCTGTCCGGTGATGCCAGCGAGGGTCAGGGCTTCCCGGATGGCGGATGCGGCTTCCATGAGGCGGGGAAGGTTGGCGGGAACGAGATCCAGGCCGTGGTCCTCCACCAGGAAGAACCAGTTGCCGCCCCAGGCGATATCGCCATGGATGAGGCCGAGGCCCGGGACCTCCAACGGAGCTTGGTGGCGGAAGCGGTGGGATGGCACATTGGTGAGCACCACGCGGCCTCCAGCCTGGAGCTCCGCCTCCACCACACCTACGGGCGTGTCGATGCGGAGAACGCCCGGCTTCACGCGGCCCAGGTGCCGCAGGGTCTCCACCAGGCCCAGGGTGCCGTGGCCGCACATGCCGAGCGGTCCCACATTGTTGAAGAAGATCACACCCGCATCGCAGCCGGCCTCGTAGGGCTCCACCAGCAGGGCGCCGACCATCACCTCGGAGGCCCGGGGCTCACAAACCACGGCCCGGCGCCAGGCATTGAATTTCGTGTGGAACCGCTCCCGCCGATCGGAGAGCGGCCCCCGCCCCAAATCCGGAGCGCCTTCCAGGACGACCCTGGTGGGTTCGCCTCCGGTGTGGCTGTCGACGATGCGGACGCGTTCGAGCTTGGCCATGGTTCCCTTTGTTGGTGCCGTCCACGATCCCGCGCTCCGCGAGCGGGGGTCTTGTGCATTCCCATGTGCTCCCCCTGGGAATCCAGACAAGGACGCGTTCCAGCCTCGCCCCGTCCGATCTTCACGGATCGTGGAGCGGGGGAGAATGTTGACGAAGCCTCAGGGTGCCACCAGGATCGGTTGGCAGGCCCGGAGGATCGCGTGCGAATGCCCGCGACTCCGGAGCGCCATTCATCCCGCCCCAACGGAGGTCGCGCGTGGCTCCAGCCCATCTCCGCATTCCTCTCGACCTGCTGCTGGGCTCGCTCGGGTCTCTGGACTTCATGGAGACCCTCTTCGACCGCATGCACGGGGCGGTGTTCTCCATCAAAGACCGGGGGGGCCGCTACCTCTCCATCAGCGAAAGCTGCGTGGAGCGCTGCGGTCTGCGGTCCAAGGAGCAGGCTCTGGGAAGAACGGCCCACGACTTGTGGCCCAAGCTCATGGCGGACCGCTACGCGGAGCAGGACCTGCGCCTGTTCCGCACCGGCCGCCCCATCGTGGACGCCCTGGACCTCACCTTGTATCCGGACCGACGGCCGGGCTGGTGCCTCACGCAGAAGGTGCCGCTGAAGGACGGCGGGGGCGCGGTGCTCGCGTTGGCCTGCCTCAGCACGGACCTGCCGGAGCCCAGCCGGGCGGGGCTCATCGACGCGCGCTTCGCCGAAGCCGTGGGCCATATCCACGACCACTACGCGGAAGGATTGCGCGTGGACGACCTGGCCGCCATTTCTGGTCTCTCGATGGGGCAGTTCGAGCGCCGCATGAAGAAGCTCTTCCATCTGAGCCCTGGGCAGTACGTCATGAAGGTGCGCATCCAGGCCGCCGCTCACACGCTCGTCGAGACCGGACGCCCCATCGCCGCCATCGCCCTCGAAACCGGTTTCTGCGACCAGGCCGCCTTGAGCCGCCACTTCAAGCAAGTGACCGGTCTGGGCCCAGCCGCCTACCGGAAGTGGGCGAAGGAGGCGCGCGTCCCCTCGGGCGGCAAGGAATAGTCCCTGCCTGGAGTTGGCCTCACTAGAAGGTTTTTGCGGCGAGACAGGATTTCTTTCGGAGCCCTTTGAAAAGGCCTTCTTCATCCCCGGTGAAGGATCAGACCGCGGTATCGCGGAACCCAGCGGGCAAACCTGGACACGGCGTCAGGCAGTGTCCCCGGCTTGCCAACCTTGCCCCCGGCTCACCAGTTCAAGGAATGCGCGTGCGGCATGGCTGAGAGGGCGTTTCTCCACTGAGACTAGGTGGATCTTCCGCTCGAGGCGGAGCTCCTTCACCTTCAGCTCCTTGAGCACGCCCTGCCGCACATCCTGGTCTACACACATCCGGGGCAGGAAAGCCACGCCCTGGCCCGCCTGGACCATGCGACGGATGCTCTCCACCGTGGGCATCTCGATGTCCATGTTGAGGGCCGCCTTGGCATCGTGAAAGGCGCGGATCACCGCGTCGCGGTAGGGCGAAGCCACATTGTGCGCGATGAAAACTTCCATCTCCAGATCCTTGACGGAGACGGAGCTTCGATTCGCGAGCCGGTGCCCTGGAGGCACCACGAAGGAGAGGTGGTCGACATAGAGGGGCTGGGACCGGAAGCGCTCGTCGTCCATCCCGTAGCTGACGACGCCGAGGTCCATGTCGCCCGCCAGCAACCGGTCCGGGATCTCCCCGGAGCGGCTGCGCTGCACCACCACTTTCACCCTGGGGTAGGCACGCCTGAACTCGCAAAGGTGGGGCAGCAGGTAGAGGGTCATGCTCTCGTTGGCCCCGATGCACAGTCGGCCGATGGACTTGTTCCGCGTCTCCGCGATCTGGTTCATGAGACCGCGGTGCAGGTTTTCCTGCTGGCGGGCGCACTCGTAGACGAGCCTGCCGGTGTCCGTGAGCGCCAGATCGCGGCCGCTGCGGTCGATGAGGGTCTCTCCCAGCTCCGCCTCCAGGCGCTGGATGGCCAGGGACACCGCAGGTTGGGTGCGGTAGAGCTTCTCGGCGGCGCGGGTGAAGCTCCGCTCGTTCACCACGGTGAGGAAGACATTGAGCAGTGTCGAATCCTGGGGCATAGGCAGAGCACCATCCTCTCATTACTAGATTCGATTGGATCAGCGTAGGTTATTGAAATTCTATTAATATTAATTTGTTTGATGGGTGCATTGACCAGACCCTGGGCCACGGGGGCCCCATGGACCAGGTCATCATCTTCGACACCACCTTGCGGGATGGCGAGCAGGCCTGTGGCTGCAGCATGACTGTGGCTGAGAAGCTGCGGATGGCCCGGAAGCTGGCGGAGCTGGGTGTGGATGTACTGGAGGCCGGGTTCCCAATCGCCTCCGAGGGGGATTTCGAAGCGGTGCGCCGCATCGCCCAGGAAGTCCGCGGCCCCATCCTCGCCGGCCTGGCCCGGGCCAGGACCCAGGATATCGAACGGGCCGCCTGGGCACTGGAGGCGGCGCATTCGGCCCGCATCCACACCTTCATCGCCACCAGCCCCATCCACCGAATCCACAAACTGCGCATGGAAAAACAGCAAGTGCTGGAGGAGGCGGCGGCGGCGGTGCGCCAGGCCCGGCGCTACATGGATGATGTGGAATTCTCCGCCGAAGACGCCACGAGGACCGAGCCCGACTTCCTCTGCGAAGTGGCCCGGGCCGTGGTGGAGGCCGGCGCGAAGACAGTGAACATCCCTGACACCGTGGGCTATGCCACTCCTGAGGGCTTCGCCGCCATGGTGTCCCAAGTCGTGTCCGCCGTGGGGGACCGCGCGGTGGTGAGTGTCCACTGCCACGATGATCTGGGCCTTGCCACGGCCAACTCCCTGGCGGGCGTGAGGGCCGGAGCGCGGCAGGTGGAGTGCACCATCAACGGCATCGGGGAGCGGGCGGGCAATGCCGCCTTGGAAGAGGTGGTCATGGCCCTGCGGACCCGCCGCGACTTCTATGGCCTGGACACCACCGTCCGCACCCAGGGGCTCTTCCCCGCCAGCCAGGCCCTCATCGAGTGCATCAGTTTCGGCCCCCAGCCCAACAAGGCCATCGTGGGCCGCAACGCCTTCGCCCACGAGGCGGGCATCCATCAGGACGGTTTCCTGAAGGAGCGCACCACCTACGAGATCATGGACCCGAAAGATGTGGGCGTACCCGAGAGCAAGCTCATCCTCGGCAAGCACAGCGGCCGCCACGCCCTCAAGATCCGCATGGCGCAGCTGGGGCAGTCCTTGGAGGCGGCCGCTTTGGAGCGCGCCTACACCGCCTTCATCGCGCTTGCAGACCGTCAGAAGGGGGTCTCCGACGCGGAGATCCTGGACATCGCCAAAGACGCCGCGCTCGCTACCGCCTGAGGAATGCCATGAAATTGAACATCCTATCCCTGCCTGGGGACGGCATTGGGCCCGAAGTCATCACGGAGGCCGAGAAGGTGCTGGCCTGCGTAGCCGGACACTTTGGGCATGAGCTCAGGATTGAGCGCGGCCTCATCGGCGCCGCTGCTTTGAAGAATGGAAGAGGGGCCTTTCCGGTTTCCACCCGCGCGGCGGTGAAGCACGCCGACGCGGTGCTCCTAGGGGCAGTGGGCCTGCCCGAGTACGATCAGCACCCGCCCGCGGAGCGGCCGGAGAAGGGTTTGCTGGAACTTCGCGCGGCCATGGGCGTCTTCGCCAACCTGCGCCCTGTGAAGGCATACCCCAGCCTGCTGAAGGCCTCGCCCCTCAAGGAGGAACGCATCGCGGGAACGGACCTCCTCATCCTCCGGGAACTCACGGGCGGGCTCTACTTCGGCGAGCCCCGGGGCATCGCGCAGGGCCGCGCCACCAACACCATGAGCTACACGGAGGCGGAGATCGAGCGGGTGGCCCGTCTGGCCTTCGAGCTGGCTCGCGGCCGCCGGCGCAAGGTCACGAGCGTGGACAAGGCCAATGTGCTGGAGAACTCCCAGCTCTGGCGTCAGGTGGTCAATCGTGTCGGCCAAGACTACCCCGACATCCGGCTGGAGCACCTGCTGGTGGACAACGCCGCCATGCAGCTGGTGCTGGAACCCACGGCCTTCGATGTGTTGCTCACGGAAAATCTCTTCGGCGACATCCTCAGCGATGAGGCTGCCGTGCTTGCGGGCTCCATCGGCCTCCTGGCCTCAGCCTCCCTCGGGGCCCGGCGCGCGGATGGCGCGCAGCCTGGCCTCTACGAACCCATCCATGGATCGGCCCCCGGCATCGCGGGGCAGAGCTTGGCCAACCCTCTCGGCGCCATCGGCTCCGTGGCCCTCATGTTGGAGTGGAGCTTCGGTCTCAGGGATGAATCGGCCCTGATGGAGAATGCCATTGCCTGGCTGCTGGAGAAGGGACCCCTCACGCCCGATCTCGGAGGCAGGGCCACCACGGGCCAGGTGGGCGACGCCCTCTGCGCCCGGCTGGAGGCATTCGCCGGAGCCCCGGAATGAGCTCGCGCACCCTCTACGACAAGCTCTGGGATGGGCATCTCGTGTCGCAGCGACAAGGCGAACCGGCGCTCCTCTACATTGATCTGCACCTGGTGCACGAGGTCACCAGCCCCCAGGCTTTCGAGGGTCTGCGGCACAGGGGCGTCCCGGTGCGCAGGCCTGATCGCACCGTGGCCACCCTGGACCACAGCCTCCCCACCCACGACCGGGCCCTGCCCATCGTCGATGCCATCGCGGCCAGGCAGATCGCCCAGATGAGGGCCAATGCGGAGGTTTTCGGCATTCCTCTGCACGCGCCCGGCAGCGGGCGCCAGGGCATCGTCCATGTCATCGGCCCCGAGCTCGGCCTCACCCAGCCGGGCATGACCATCGTCTGCGGGGATAGCCACACCGCGACCCACGGGGCCTTCGGCGCCTTGGCCTTCGGCATCGGCACCAGCGAGGTGGAGATGGTTTTGGCCACTCAGTGTCTGCTGCAGGCGAAATCGAAGAATCTCCGCGTGCAAGTGGATGGCGCCCTATGCGCAGGCGTCACGGCCAAGGACCTGGTCCTCGCCCTCATCGCCCGTCTGGGCGTGAATGGGGGCACCCGGCATGTGATCGAGTACGCGGGCGCGGCCGTCCGCGGGCTCTCCATGGATGGCCGGATGACGCTCTGCAACATGAGTATCGAGGCCGGCGCGCGGGCGGGCCTCGTGGCGCCCGATGAGACTACCTTCGCCTACCTGGAAGGAAGGCCCTTCGCGCCCAAAGGGCGCGACTGGGACGCGGCTCTTTCGCGCTGGCGCAGGCTCGGCAGCGACGAGGGCGCCGTCTTCGATCAGGAACTGCGCGTGGACGGCGCGGCGCTGGAGCCCATGATCACCTTCGGCACCAACCCCGCCCAGGCTTTGCCCGTGACGGGGGTGATCCCTGATGCTGCGGATGTCGCGGCTCCGGAGCGCGAAGCCTTCCTCAAGGCCCTTGCCTACATGGGATTGGAGCCGGGAAAGCCCGTGCTGGGGCGGCCGATACAGGCGGTCTTCATCGGCAGCTGCACCAACGGGCGTATTTCCGATTTGCGTGCCGCGGCCTCCGTATTCAAAGGCCGGAAAGTAAAGGCTGGCGTCCGCACCCTCGTGGTGCCGGGTTCTGAGGCTGTGCAGAAGCAGGCGGAGGCGGAGGGGCTCGCGGAGCTCTTCCGGGCCTCAGGGGCCGAATGGCGAGAACCGGGCTGCTCCATGTGCATCGCTATGAACGGGGACGAATTGCAGCCTGGCCAGACCTGCGTCTCCACCAGCAACCGCAACTTCGAGGGCCGCCAGGGCAAGGGGAGCCGCACCCTCCTCGCCAGCCCCCTCACGGCTGCCGCCGCGGCCATCACCGGCGTGGTCACCGACGCGAGGACGATGCAGTGAAACCCTTCGAACCCTTCGAATCCACACTCGCCGTGCTGCCAATGGACCATGTGGACACGGACCAGATCATCCCCGCGCGGTTCCTCAAGACGATCACGAGGGAGGGGCTCGGCGAGCACTGCTTCGAGGATTGGCGCCGGGATCCGGACTTCGCGCTGAACCGGCCCGGAGCCCGCGGCGCCACGGTCCTGGTGGCCGGCGAGAATTTCGGCTGCGGCAGCTCCCGGGAGCACGCGCCCTGGGCCTTGCTGGACGCGGGCTTCCGCGCCGTCATCGCCCGCTCCTTCGCGGACATCTTCAAGCAGAACGCCCTCAAGAACGCCCTGCTGCCCATCGAAGTGGACGAGGCCACGCACCGCCGCCTGCTGGAGGCCCCCGCGGGCACCGTCCTCCGCGTGGATCTGGACGCGTTACATCTTCCCGATGGAACGAGCGTGCCCTTCACCTTGGATCCCTTCCGGAGGGCCTGCCTCTCCAAGGGTGTGGACGAGATCGGCTTCGTGCTGGAGCAGGAGTCCGCTATCGCGGCTTTCGAAGAGGGCCATGCCCAAGGCCTCGATACACGCAGCGGCCTCTCAGCCTCTAGACGCCCCAGCCGTACCCTTCCTTAGTGTCTTCGGCGTCCTTATTGATCTCGCTGTCCTGAGCCGTGGCCTTCTGGCCTGGCTTCTTCTCTGTCTTGGGAGCGCCTTCAGCATCGGACATGAGACCCCTCGTGATGTCCCATGCTCGGTCTGTTCAAAGCGTCCCGCCAGTTGATTCGATTAATGGCCCCATGAGTTGCGTTAGCTTGATAAGTCAGACAATCCCATCGAGTCATTTAGGTTTTTCATGAAAGATCTGCTTGACCCTCCTGATAACTCCGCGAAGATAGAGGGCATGCAGCGCATCCTGTTCTCCAAGCCGACGCCCCTGGCCACTCGTCAGGGATCGGCCGTGCGCGCTGTCTCCGCGCTCCTAAGCTCCTTCGCCGTAGTCATTATTAGCGACTATCCGCCGGGGCCCGTGTAGGCGAATAGCCTCTCTCACACCTAGGCCCCGCACCCCGCGGGGCCTTTTTCTTTTTGAGGTCCCCCACAACTCGCTGACGCCCATCTCCTTTCCGCGGCAGGTCTCTGGCCTGGCCCGGTTTGGATCATCTAATGAATGAAAAATGGGAGTTGCACTCTCATTGGCGGAGCCATGAAAACCGGCCGGACGGTGCTTTGTCCAAATGGGCTCATGAGCAGGCGGCATTTCATGACTCGTTCTGATTTTCGCATTCGTGGCTGTTCGAAAAACCTGATCACATCCGGACTTCGCAGGACACCCATGACCTCTGACACGAACCTCCGCAGCCACGCCTTCCTCCGGGGTGATCACCGCGCGCCCGCCCGGGCCATGCTCAAGGCCACCGGACTCACGGACGAAGATCTGCGCAAGCCGCTCATCGGCATCGCTAACACCTGGACGGAAATCGGACCCTGCAACTTTCACCTGCGGGCCCTCGCTGAGCGCGTGAAAGCCGGCGTCCGCTCGGCCGGCGGCACCCCCCTCGAGTTCAACACGGTGAGCATCAGTGACGGCATCACCATGGGCACCGAAGGCATGCGGGCCTCGCTGGTAAGCCGGGAGGTCATCGCCGATTCCATCGAGCTGGTGGGACGGGCCAACGCGCTGGATGGCCTCGTCTGCCTATCGGGCTGCGACAAGACGAATCCCGGTGTGCTCATGGCCCTGGCGCGCCTCGACATACCAGGCCTCGTCCTCTACGGCGGTTCCACCGCGCCGGGCCATTGCGAGGTGGAGGGTGTCGAAAAGGATCTGACCATCCAGGATGTCTTCGAGGCCGTGGGCGCGCGGGGGGCGGACAAGCTCGATGCTTGCGGCCTGCTGAAGGTGGAGAACGCGGCCTGCCCGGGCGCGGGCGCTTGCGGCGGACAGTTCACCGCCAACACCATGGCTACCAGCTTCGAGATCCTCGGCGTGTCGCCCATGGGCGACAACAGCATCCCCGCTGAGGATCCCCGCAAGCTCGAAGCCGCCGAGGCCGCCGGCCACTTGGTGATGGATCTGGTGCGGCGGGATTGCCGGCCCAGCCACTTGCTCACCCGCGAGTCATTGGAGAACGCCATCGCAGCCGTGGCAGCCACCGGCGGCTCTACCAACGCCGTGCTGCACTACCTGGCCATCGCGAGAGAGTCGGGCCTTGCTCTGAGCCTGGAGGACATCGACCGGGTGAGTTCGCACACGCCACTCCTGGCCGACCTCAAGCCCGGCGGCCGCTTTGTCGCCACGGATCTTGAGCGCGCCGGAGGCGTTCGCCTCGTGGCTCGGCGCTTGCTGGAAGGTGGCCTGCTCCATGGCGATGTTCCGACGGTGACGGGGCGCAGCCTCCGCGAAGAAGTCGAGGCCGCCGATGAGACCCCCGCGCAGATGGTCGTCCGCCCGCTCGCCTCACCATTGAAAGCCAGCGGAGGCTTGGCGATCCTGCGAGGCAGCCTGGCACCGGAAGGCTCCGTGCTGAAGGTGGCTGGCCACGAACGCCTGCATCACAGCGGCCCGGCCCGGGTTTTCGAATGCGAGGAGCACGCCTTCGCCGCTGTGCAATCGGGGCGCATCGAGCCCGGCGATGTGGTCGTCATCCGCTACGAAGGCCCCAAGGGTGGCCCCGGCATGCGTGAAATGCTGGCCGTAACCGCGGCCCTGGTGGGCGCGGGCCTTGGCGAAAGCGTGGCACTCCTCACCGACGGCCGTTTCTCCGGCGCCACCAAGGGCCTCATGGCCGGCCATGTGTCGCCGGAGGCGGCGGTCGGCGGGCCCATCGCTCTGGTGCGGGAAGGGGACACGGTCATCTTCGATGTGCCCAGCCGCCGCCTGGATCTCGCGGTGGGCGCTGCGGAGCTGGAACGGCGGCGCCAGGCATGGTTCGCGCCCGCGCCCCGCTTCCGCTTGGGTGTCTTCGCCAAGTACGCCGCCACCGTGGCCTCGGCCGCGGAAGGCGCCATCACCCGCTAGGAGGGGACATGGATCACAGGAGAGAATGCACAGGAGCGCAGGCCGTCTGGGAATGCCTGGTGCGCGAAGGCGTGGACACGGTCTTCGGCTATCCCGGCGGGGCCGTGCTGCCGCTCTATGACGCGATGCTGGACTATCCCGTCCGCCATGTGCTGGTGCGGCATGAACAGGGCGGCTGCCACGCCGCGGATGGCTACGCTCGCGCTACGGGCCGAGCGGGCGTGGTCGTCGCCACCTCCGGGCCAGGAGCGACCAACCTCGTCACGGGGCTGGCCACGGCCATGATGGACAGCATCCCGCTCGTGGCCATCACGGGGCAGGTGGGTTCCAAAGTGCTCGGCACCGACGCCTTCCAGGAGGTGGATGTCACAGGCATCACGCTGCCTGTCACCAAGCACAACTACCTGGTGACCCGCGCAGGAGACATTGTGAAGACGCTGCGCGAGGCCTTCGCTGTGGCTCGCTCGGGCCGTCCGGGCCCCGTGCTGGTGGACATCACGAAGGACGCCCAGCACGCCAAGACAGACTTCGACTGGGAGGCCTGTGCGCCACTTCGCCACCAGCGCCATCGCGCGCCGGAGGTGGAGCAAACGGATTTGGAAGGCGTGTTGGCCATGCTGCGCGAGGCCCAGTGCCCCGTGATCCTCGCGGGCCACGGCATCCAGCTCAGCGGCGCGGGCGCGGAGGTGCTGGCTTTCGCCGAGTCCCAGGACATCCCCATGGCGATGACGCTGCTGGGCATCGGCGCCGTGCCCGCCAACCACCCGCTGAACCTCGGGATGATGGGCATGCACGGCGAGGCCTGGGTGAACCAGGCCATCCAGGACGCGGACCTGCTGCTGGCCTTCGGCATGCGGTTCGATGATCGCGTCACCGGCACGCTGGCCACCTACGCGCCCCACGCGAAGAAGGTCCATGTGGACATCGACCGTTCGGAGTTCCACAAGATCGTGAAGGTGGATCTGGCGGTCCACGCGGATCTGCGGGCTTTCCTCACGCGCCTCAATCCGCTCCTCGAGCCATGCGACCGGGTCGGATGGCAGGCCCGCGTCGGCCATTGGCGCGGCGACGCCGCCGTGCGCGACATCCAATCGCTGCCAGACGAAGGCCACCTCTACGCCGCCCATGTCATCCATGAGCTCTGGAAGCTCACGGAGGGCCAGGCCATCGTGGTCACGGATGTGGGGCAGCACCAGATGTGGGAAGCCCAGTACTATCGCCACGATCCGGCGCGCAGCTTGATCACCTCCGGCGGCCTGGGCACCATGGGCTTCGCGCTGCCAGCCGCCATCGGCGCCCAGATCGGCAGGCCGGACCGTGAGGTCTGGGTGGTGGCCGGAGATGGCGGCTTCCAGATGACTTCCGCCGAGATGATGACCGCCGTGCAGGAGGGCCTGCCCCTGCGCATCGCCGTTATCAACAACGGCTTCCTGGGCATGGTCCGCCAGTGGCAGCAGTTCTTCTACGACCGCCGATATGCATCGAGCCCCATCCAGAGCCCCGACTTCGTGAAGCTCGCCGAGGCCTACGGCCTGAAGGCCTTCCGAGTGGACCGCCGCGCCGACATCGCCGCCGCCGTGGGCGGAGCCCGCGCCCATCCGGGCCCTGCGCTCATCGAGTTCCGCGTGGAGCAAGAGGACAGCGTCTTCCCCATGGTTCCCGCCGGTGCCGCCCTCCACGAGATGGTCCGGCGGCCGCCCACATCGGTCCTCGCGGAAACCGCCACCGATCCCGCCTGAACAGGAGCCCCCATGCAGCACACCTTCACGGCCACGCTTGATGACGAACCCGGCGCCCTCGAACGGGTTCTCGCCCTCTTCCGCAAACGGGCCTTCAACATCCGCAGCCTTACCGTGGACGCGACTCAGGAACCCGGCGTCTCCCGCCTCACCTTGGTGGTGGATGGCGACGAGGCCGGCCTGCGGCGGGCGAGCGGCGGCATGGAAAAGCTCCTCCAGGTCCATGGCGTCGATCGCCAGCCTTCCAAGTTCTGAAACCCCTAAACCCCCACCTATACAAGGAGCACTCGTGCCCAAGCTTTTCTACGATCAGGACGCGGACTTGGCCCTCATCCGCGCGAAGAAGGTGGCCGTCCTCGGCTATGGTTCCCAGGGCCATGCCCACGCCCTCAACCTCAAGGACTCCGGCGTGGAGGTCGTCGTCGGACTGCCCGCCTCATCCAAGTCCAAACCCAAGGCTGAGGCCGCAGGATTGCGTGTGTTGATGCCTTCCGAGGCTTCCGCTTGGGCAGATGTGGTCATGGTGCTGGTGCCTGATACGGCCCAGGCGGCCCTCTACGAATCCGCGCTGGCCCCACACCTGGAGCCCGGCAAGACACTGATGTTCGCCCACGGCTTCAACATCCGCTACGGTTGCATCCAGGTGCCCGAAGGCGTGGATGTGAGCATGGTCGCGCCCAAGAGCCCCGGCCATCGTGTGCGCGAACTCTTCCAGGAGGGCAGTGGAACCCCAGCCCTCGTCGCCGTCCATCAGGATGCCAGCGGCTCGGCCCACGCCCTAGCGCTCTCTTACGCCAAGGCCCTGGGTCTCACCCGCGCGGGCGTGCTGGAGACCACCTTCAAGGAGGAGACGGAAACTGACCTCTTTGGAGAGAAGGCCGTGCTCTGCGGTGGGGCGTCAGCGCTGGTGAAGGCGGGGTTTGAGACGCTGGTGGAGGCGGGCTACCAGCCCGAGGTGGCCTACTTCGAATGCCTCCACGAGCTGAAGCTCATCGTGGACCTCATGTACCGCGGCGGCCTCAGCTACATGCGCTACAGCATAAGCGACACGGCGGAGTTCGGCGACTACACCGGCGGCGACCGCCTGGTGACGGACGAGACCAAAGCCGAGATGAGAAAGATCCTCGAAGAGATCCAGGACGGCCGCTACGCCCAAGCCTGGATCCAGGAGAACAAGGATGGCCGTCACTGGTTCGAGGCCCGGCGCGCCGATGAACAGACGCACGCCATCGAGCAGGTGGGCAAACGCCTCCGCAGGATGATGCCCTTCCTGGATGCCGTCGAAGCCCCCAAGGCCGAAGCTCCCGCACGCGCCTGAGGTCCGATCCCCTCTTCCACTTTCACCTAGGAGCAATCCATGCAGCTCTGGATGGATGGCGCCCTCGTCGGCGCCAGCGAGCAAGCCGTATCACCCATCGCTCACGCCCTTCACTACGGCACCGGCGTTTTCGAAGGCATCCGCGCCTACGAGACGGCGCAAGGCCCGGCCATCTTCCGTCTGGATGAGCACTTGGCCCGCCTGGGCCGCGGCGCTGAGACCCTCGGCATGGCGGTGGACCTGGGGTTGATGCGGGCTGGATGCCTCGAGACCCTCGCCGCCAGCGGGCTCCAGGCGGCGTACCTTCGGCCCCTGGTTTTCTATGAAACCGGAGGATTGGGCTTGGATGTCGCGGGCCTGAAGGTGCGCCACCTCGTCGTGGCCCTGCCTTGGAAGAACCATCTGGGCGAAGGAGAGCAGCGCGGTGTCCGCGTGCGCACCAGCTCTTTCCGGCGCAACTCCGCCAAGGCCCTGCCGCCGCTGAAGCTCTGCGGCGCCTATGTGAACAGCGTCCTCGCCAAGCTGGAGGCCACGCGCGCGGGCTTCGAAGAAGCCCTCTTCGTGGATGGCCGCGGATTCGTGGTGGAGTGCACCGGTGAGAATGTATTCCTCGTGAAGCATGGCAAGCTCACGGCAGTGGAGAGCGCCGACGCGCTGCCGGGCATCACCCGAGCCACCGTCATCGATTTGACGGGCGCTGAGATCCGGCCTGTCTCTCTCGCCGAGCTGCGCGATGCTGACGAGATCTTTCTCACCGGAACATCGGCGGAAATCACGCCCGTGGGCACACTCGATGATCGGAAGCTGGCCGTGGGCCCTCTCACAAAAGATCTGCAAGCCCGCTATGCCAGCCTCGTCCGGGGGAAGAGCGAGACGAGCCGTGGCTGGCTCACCCATCTCAGCGGCGTGAGCGTGTGAGTGCGGCGCCTTGACCGTGAGCGTGGGCACGCCAGGATCCATGGTCTGGAAGAAGACGATCGTCTAACCGATGAGCAGCAGGCGGATATCGGCCGGGGGCTAATCAAGCACCCTCCAAGAAGCATCCCGAACCCAGCACCTGCTTCGCGCACTAGGGCCCAGATTCCAGATTCAGAGCGTGATCCTAAAGGCGATCCCCCAGCGGCGGGGCTCGATGCGGTAGTCGAAGGGGGCATCGAACTTCTTGATCAGGGCTCCGTGCGTGCCGCCCACATTGGTGGACCAGAGGGAACCTTCCAATCTGCTGTCGAAGCGATAGGCCACTCGGATATCAATGCTGCTCCAGGGTTCCACCTCAGCGGAGCGGTAGGCAGCGTAGGCGCCGAAGTCCGAACTGCGGCGCTGGACGGCACCTTGGTAATGCCCATTGAGGGAAGCAGTCCAAGGGCCGCGTTGGTAGGCCGCTCCCGCATTCAGGGTCGTTGCGGGGACCCACACAACTTTGTCCGGGGAGGGCGTGATGCCGAGACTACTGGTCCGGTCGTTCACACGATGCACCCAGGAGTCATTCACAAAGCCGTTCCAGGGCCCGAGATTCCAGAGAAGCTCTGTCTCTACACCCTGGTTGGTAGGTGAGTAGAGGTTGGTGCTGAGGTTGGCGTTGGATGGGCTGTAATCAATCTGGTTCTCGAACTTGGTGCGGTAGGCGTTGACGCGCCAAGCCAGGTGAGGACTGATGGTCCAGTCCATGGCCACTTCACTGGTGGTGATGAATTCGGGGCGGAGCTGCCTGACGTTGGAGGCCAGAGAGTATGTGTTGGCCCCAAACATCTCCGCGGCGGAAGGGGCCCGGAAGGCCTTTCCCGATAGCACTTTGAACACGAGCGCGTCGGTGGCCTTAAACACCAGGCCCACCCGGGGACTGGTTTGCGAGAACGACTTGGATTCGGTCCCGCCCGCGGGCCTGTCGATGGCGTTAAAGTCAAAGCTCTGGCGATCGGAGCGCGCGCCCAGAGTCAGGGCGAAGCGTTTTCCCAGGAACTCCCCGGAGCTGAGTTGGAGGTAGAGCGCCGTGTTCACCAGGGGCTGGTCCTGGATGTACTGGAGCCAAGGCTGCAGCGGCCGGAACTGATTATCGGGAGTGAAGGGCTGGAAGGTCCCGCCTTGGTTGATGTCGATGTTGCTTTGGTGGAGGTCGTCTCCTCCGTAGGTGAAGCGGTCCGCCTCGACGCCCGCCACCACGCTGGCACTCGCGGGCAGACGGTAAGTGATCTGGGCGCGGCTGAAGAGGTCCTGAGTATGCGTTTCGAGCGACTCCCAGAGTCCAGCCGGGTAGCCCGACACCCCGTCTGGGAAGTAACGCTGGTTCCAGTCGATGCCGTGGCGCTGGTACCGGAGGATGTATTCCTGCGAGAGATTCCCGAGGTTGGCAGGGGTGTAGCTGAGGCTCAGGATCTGGCGGTCCTCGGTCATGAGCTCCCTCACATCAGGGATGACGAAAACCCAGCCATGCCCCGTGTTGAACTGCCATCGCTGATCGTGGAACTGGAGGGTGAATCCGTTCAGGTCTCCCTGGCCCTCGAGCTTCATGAAGAAGTAGGTGTTCTCCCGATGGTCCTTCACCAGGAAGCGGGCTGGGTTTCCGTTCGCATCCGCGCGCCCCGAAAGATCGGAAGACGGATACTCGTCCCCATAAGTGCGATTGGCAGTGAAGGCCGTGATCACATCGAACAGACGGCTGTGGGTGCCGACCAGGCCGTCAAAGGTTCGGATGCCGTCATTACCCAGACTCAGCTTGGCCTCCCCTAGGCCCTGGATATCCTCCAGGCCTACGGTCCGAAGGTTGATGAGCCCATTCATTGCATTTGAACCGTAGAGCGCCGATCCGGGCCCCCGCAACAGCTCCAGGCTTTTTACCATCCAGAGGGGGGTCACCTCCGAGGTATAGGCGGAGCCATAGATATCGTCGTTGACCGGCACACCATCCACGAGGGTGAGCAGATGGTTGTTATTCCACCCCTCAAAGATCCCCCGGGATGACACCGTGCGCCGGTCGTAGTCCATGGAGGGGCTGAAACCGGGCTGCTTGTAAAGGACATCGTTGATGCTGTCCCACCCATAGACCCGCAGCACATCCCGGTTGAACACAGCGACAACGCCAGGAGCTTCACTGGCGATCTGGGGGAGCTTGGTGGCAGAAATCACCTTAGTGTTCAGGAGCGCCACCAGCTCATTCACCGCAACATCTTTAGACTCCGGCGCATTCTGAGCCCCGAGGGCAAGACAGATCAATGGAATGGATGCGACCGCAGCCCGGAGCACGGGATCTCCTAAGGACGAGGAATTGCGATGGGCCCAAGGACCTATCGCAAAGGATCTGCGGGACGGGGCAAGATGGGAAGACAATCCATCTCAAAAATGAAACGACCTTGAGGTTTCTGGAGGATGTCGGGGCAGGGAACCCCTGTGCCTAGCAAAAATCAGAAACGCTAGTACCCCTCTCTGCTCCGCTTCCGAGCCCCGAATTGGGGAGCAGCGAACGGCCCTCCCTCGAGGTGTCCCAGACGAGGCTTGCGAGTGTCCTGGAGGCAGACCTTTAGTCAGTCCACTCCATAAATCATAATGCCGCGCACGGCTGCCTTTTTGATCTCCTGGCGCCCACCTCCACATGTCACCACGAGGTAGTGGAGTTCGCCTCGTTCGGTTGCCACATGGCTTAGAAACGAAATGAAATCCCGGCCTGATCGACTCATGCCGAGTTTGCACACCAACCGAGGGGGGAGAAAGACAACATGGAGTACAGATGGGTCCAGAGGTCCTTCGCCTGCGACTTCCGAAATCAAGGCCGTTTGGATCTCGGATTCCAGGATCTCCTGGGCAGCCCGCTCTGGGTTCGCCAGCGTTCCAGTGCGAAATGGAAACCCCATGCCTTCCGGGTTGGAAGGCCGCAACAGGCCGAAATCTGGGGCGAAGGCGATCTCCCGGGCAAGGGCTCCTTGCAGATCGCCCTTCAGGGCGTCGTTCTTTTCTGCCTCCCATTGGTGACCCAAGAACCAGAATTCCAGAGTCCCCAGCTTGAGAGGTGCATCTTGGGGGACCCCTTGTATTGGCGCATGCAAGGTCCCCAGCGTGACGGCTTTCAACATGTTGCCATCGCCGTCATCGATGTATTCAACCGGGATAGGAGCCTTCGGGTGTGCCTCTGACCCTTTGGGGGGTGTGGGAGGCGCACCTACGAGGGTCAGGGACACCAGGATGAATCCGGAGCACCGGATGCGCAGCATCGCGGCTTATCTGGAGAGGGTCAGCGTGTACGGCGTGGTCGCCGAGTAGTTCTTGTACCGATAGGCATCGATGTAGACGGTGGCTGCGGTGGTATCCGTGTTGGTCCAGCTGATGTGCTGGGTGGTGCTGGGGTTCGTCGAAGAGGCCAGCTGGGTGCTCTGATCGCTGGCGTAGAGGTACAAATCGTACTCCTGGCTGAAATCCGTGGGCCCAGCCATATCCATGGTGAGCGTGCTGCCGGCTGGCACCGTGATCTGGAAGTAATCGTCCATGTCCGCCGTGTTGGGGAAGTAGCCGATGATCTGGGTGACGGTGTCTCCCACTATGTTGGCCTGAGCGAAGGTGTCATTCGGCTCCACCTCCGTGTATGAGGTGGCGGGAGGAACGGAAGCGGGGTTCACTGTGATCACGCGCGTGGCGGAACTCGATGCGCCGGTCTCGTCTGTCGCGGTGAAGATCACGGTCTGGTTGATGGGAGATGTCCCCGCGTTGGTAAAGGCATGGGAAGCGCTATTCCCGGCGGCAGTCGTTTGATCACCAAAGTCCCAGGAATAGCTGAGGGTGGCGGCCGAACTGCTATCCGTTCCCGCCCCGGCGAAGGACACCGGAACCCCCGACATCACAGAGGTGTCTGCAGAAGGCGTTGTAATGCTCGCCGTCACGGTGTTCCCAGGCGTATCCAAGAAGTCGATGGCGAGGACCGGGTGCAACTCGAAGGTTGAGCCTGTGCTTGCACCATTCGTTCGTCCAGTCTGACCATGAATCCGGTCGAAGAAACAAACGCCAGTTACTCGGACCTGAACGCCCTTGGCATCGACCCAGCTAGAGGCGGGTATCGAGGGGAACCGCGCATCGATCTTGCTTCGGAGGGCGGCGATTTGGGACTGCCAAGTGCTGGTGGAAGGGCCATCGTTATGAGAGCCCATGATGCATCCCGGGTTCACGGATTCCCCGACAAACGAGTGGCCGGCGTTGGCTCCAGTGGTGTCCGTGAACTGCATCGTGTCGTCGCTGAATACCATGTGGTAGTCCAGGTCGCCGGTGCCACCCTCTTGCTTGAACTGCACCAGGCGGCAGGTGACGGTGTAGACCACCATCTCACTGCTTAACCGAGTTCCGTCATTGCCCGATGGAACGGAGGAAGGGCTCGGGATTGCAATGAGATCCTGGATCGAAATCGTCGTGGGGTTGATGATGTCGATGCTGGGAGCGCTCGGATCGGTTCCAACTTTCACGGCCCAACGTTCGTAGCCCCCGCATTGCGCCCGCAGGACCTGGGGCGTGAGGGCCAGAAGTGCGAGAACAGGAATGGCCAGAGCGGTGCGGAGCCTCATTGGGCCTCCAAAGGGAACGAGAAGACGAACAAGAGGTGGAGCAAAGCCTCCAGCCACCTGGCAAAGGGAGTGCATTCGCCGCGAGGCTTTAACGACAAAGAGGATGGCGATTCGAACTACAGAAAGGATGAAACACCACGTGTGGCCCCAGAGCCGGTCCGGGGCCGTGATTTTTTTGTAATATTAAAAGGCTGCTTTCAAGATCACCCTCGCCACTTCGCCCGCCTTGGGTTGTGCCCGAAGGTGGTAGCCCCATAACCTGTTGATCGCGGAGGCTGCATGGGCGCGAACACGCAGGACTACCTCGAGTTCGTGAAGGAGCAGCTTGGCCTACTTCCCGGTCTGTCCAGCAAGCCCTTCTTCGGCGGTGTGGCTCTGTATGCGGGTCCGGTCCAGTTCGCCATGGTCATGGACCAGACCCTCTACTTCGTCGTGGATGAGCGCACCCGGCCCGCCTACGAGGGCATGGGCAGCCGTCCTTTCGGCTACCAGACCAAGAAGGGCTGGGTGGATGTGAAGAAGTACTTCGAGGTTCCTGGCGACCTGTTGGAGGACACCGAGCGGCTCCAGACCTTGGCCCAGGAGGCCATCCGGGCGGCCCAGGCCGCGAAGGCGAATCCGGCGAAGCGTGGCAAGACCACCAGAGGAACACGCTGAGATGCTAAACGATGCGTTCCTGACGATGATCTTATCCGTTCCTGGGCCTATGACACCACGAAGCTGGCCGTGCCTTTGATCCTCGGCGATGTGAGCGTCAAGTAGTCCTTAAGCATTCCTCGCTTCACCCCAGTGGCCGCCGGGAGGCAGCCCTTTTGCGCACCTGTCGCGGCTGGGGAAGCCTCCTTACATTCGGTGAATATGAATTTTAACGACACTTAACTTCACACCGGATTAATATAGGGCCACTCTCGATATCGAACTCCTCAGATCTTTGTTGTCGGCGTGGCCTTGCCAAGTGGATTCCATGGGATGGGTTTATTACCCGCCCCCTGAAAGATACGCCTTGGCGACGCCGAGCAGGCCGTCTCCTGCACCCCCTCCACGGTGCTCATCGCGACGCCCTCGTTGCCGTTCTTGCTCGACATGCTCCCGGCTTCTTCCATAGCGCCGCCCACGAAAGTGCCGGTGGTCTCCATCCGAACCCCAGGTCCCTTGCGTCAAGAGACCATCCACAATATCTGGAGCCAACCCATGCGAATCTCCTTGTGCACCTCCCTCCTGGCCTGCAGTTTGGTCATGGCCAACGGCCACCAGGCACCTATCCGTCCATCGGTCGGTAGCTCAGTCGGCGCGCCTCTGGCGGTCGAGAGGGCCGACCAGCTCCTGAAGCAGTCGAACTTCGTGTTCATTGGAACGGTGGTCCAGACCCACGCGTCCAACCTCTCTTCCGTGCCTGGCAGCCAGCAGACGACTCTCGTGCGGGTGGACCGCGTCCTCCATGGCGCCTCCATCCTCGCCGACAGCCTGGGCCATGTGATCACCGTCCGCTCCGAGCGGGCCATGAACCACAAGGTGGGCCAGACCTCCACCTTCTTCCTCAATGTGGACACCTATGGCGAAAGCCTGTGCGGCATGGAAATGGGCCGCTTCACCCAGCAGCCCGGCGACGATGTGCGCCATGCCCAGATGGTGGCTGACGCGCGCCTCCAGGGCGAGGACCGCGACTTGGCTGTCCGCATCCGGACCTCGGACCAGGTGGTGAAGGGCCGGGTGGTGCGGATCGAGCCCGCCGAGGTCGAGGAGCGCGAGTCCGAGCACGCGGCCATGTGGAAGCGCGCGGTCGTCGAGGTCGACACCGTGATCAAGGGCCAGCCGGGGACCCGGACCGTCACCTTCTTCTTCCCCTCCTCCCAGGACCGGGTGTGGATGGACGCGCCCCGCTTCGCAGTGGGCCAGGAAGGCGTCTGGCTACTCCACGCGAAGCCGAAGGATTTCAGCCGGAAGGCCGAGATGATCCCGGGCCTCACGGCGCTGGATCCCAAGGACTTCCAGCGCCCGGAACAGCGCGAGCGCATGCAGCGCCTGGCCAATAACCGCTAAGCCCTCGAACCCCATCATTAGGAGATGCCCATGCGTTCCATGATCTCACCACGCGCCCTCAGCGGCCTGGCCTTCGTCCTGGCCACCGGCGCCCTGAGCGCCCAGTCCGTCACCGTCGTCAACATGACGCCCCGCTCCCTGAGCGGCGAGACCAATTGCGATGGCGAGCCCAGCATCGCGGTGAACCCTGCCAACCCCCTCCAGATGGCGGGCACGGCCTTCACCCCCGACCCCGCCGCGGGCTCCATGGCTCCCTATTATGTGTCCACGGACGGCGGCAACACCTGGACCCTGAACTCGGTGATGCCCGGCGGCAAGATGACCTCCGATGTGTCCCTGCGCTTCGGCACCAGCTCCAATGTGCTCTACGCCGGCATCCTGCGGGGCGACAACACGAACCTGAACATCCTGCGGACCAGCGGCTTCTCGCTCTCCAACCCGATGTCGGTCCTGGTGGACCGGGCCAACGACGACCAGCCCTTCCTGGACGCCCGCACCGTCAACGGAGCGGACCGGGTCTACATCGGCAACAACAACTTCGCCGCTTCCGTCGCCAGCCAGACCGCGACCGTGGACCTCTCCACCAACGCCGCGACAGCCGCCGCTCCGGCGGGCTTCGCCCCCGCCTCCGTGGAGGCTCGCGCCACCTCGGGCCAGGACGGCCCTTCCGTGCGGGCCGCGTCCGCGCCCGACGGCCGCGTCTATGCCGCCCTCCTGGGTTGGCGGTCCGGATCAGCCACCTTTGTCTCGGATGTCGTGGTCGTGCGCGATGACGCCGGCGCCACTGGCGCCACCAAGTTCAAGAGCCTCCTCGGCAGCGACGGCCTCGCGGGCACGAAAGTGGCCACGGGCCAGAACATGACCTTCAATTCCCAGCTCGGGAGCGACCGCGTGGGCTCCAGCCTCGCCATCGCCGTGGATCCCACCGACAGCCTCACGGTGTATGTGGCCTGGGGCGAGGACGGGACCGGAGGCGGATGGACCCTGCACCTGCGGCGTTCCACGGACGGCGGCGTCACCTGGAGCTCGGACCTGCGCACCATCGTGGGCGCCACGAACCCGGCGCTCGCGATCAACAACGCGGGCGAGGTCGGCTTCTTCTACCAGAAGCTGACGGGCGGCGTCTGGAACAACCAGGCGGATTTCGCCCCCAAGAACGACCCCTTCACGAGCCCCACGACGATCGTGCTGGCGAACCTCCCCGACGGGTCCACCACGACCTGCGGCCAGCCCACCATCGGCGACTACTCCGGGCTGATCGCTGTCGGCGCGGACTTCTACGGCGTCTTCTCCGGCGACAACACCCCCAACTCCGCCAACTTCCCCCACGGCGTCACCTACCAGCGCCAGGTGAACTGGTCCAGCCAGCAGCTCCTGAGCACGGACGGCGTCACCCAGGTCTCCACCTCCCTCGACCCGTTCTTCTTCCATGTCTCCGGCCTGGGCACCACGGCGACAGCGCCGAGCATCACCACCCAGCCCGCGAGCACGACGGTCAACGCGGGCGCGACGGCGACCTTCTCTGTCGGGGCTTCCGGAACGGCCCCCCTCAGCTATCAGTGGCAGAAGAACGGCGCGAACATCGGCGGCGCCACCTCCGCGTCCTATACGACGCCGGCCACGACCTCGACGGACAATGGCGCCACTTTCAGCGCCACGGTCTCGAATGCCGCTGGCAGCGCCACCTCCAACAACGCCACCCTGACGGTGGTCAGTCCCGCGAACACGGTGACGGCCTCGATCACGACGCCCGCGTCGAATGTGACGATTGCCTCGGGCACGGCCCAGTCCTTCGTGGGCACGGGCACCGATTCCAGCTCCACGGCCACCTTGAGCTACAGCTGGACCTTCGGTGATGGCGTCAGCGCCACAGGCGCCTCCGCCAGCCACATCTACACCAACACCGGCTCCACGGCCGTCACCTACACCGCGACCCTGAAGGTCACCGACAATACAGGCGTCAGCAACACCGCCACCCGCACCATCACCGTGAATCCTGCCGCCGCGAACACAGTGACGGCCTCGATCACGACACCGGCCTCCAATGTGACGATCGCCTCTGGCGCGGCACAGTCCTTCGCGGGCACGGGCACGGACTCCAGTTCCACCGCCACCCTCAGCTACGCCTGGACCTTCGGGGATGGCGGCACCGCCACTGGCGCCTCTGCCAGCCACACCTACACCAACACCGGCTCTACGGCCGTCACCTACACGGCCACCTTGAAGGTCACGGACAACACGGGCATCAGCAACACCGCTACCCGCGCCATCACCGTGAACCCGGCACCTGGC
>DASRXV010000111.1:0-2015 GCA_035687325.1 Holophagaceae bacterium | reverse complement strand
AGCTGTGCAGGAATCGGAGCGGCGGCGAGTAGAGATGCAGGCTCACAGCCGGAACCGCGCCCTGGTTGGAGACTTCGTGGACGGTCTGCTGGCTTTCGACGGTGACCTGGCCTGTGGCGAGGGCGGCCTCGGTCTTCAGCTCCAGCGGGCCACTGGCCGGCACGCGGTAGGCACGCTCCGTGAGCTCGCCCATGAGCACGAGTGTGGAGCCCCAGGAATCGCCGTGGTCGTGGATGGCCGTCTCCTGGCCGGGCAGCCAGCAGAGCAAGAGGATTTCCCAGGAGCGGTTCAGGAAGAGGCGGCGGCGCAGGTAGCACTCGCCATCGAAGGCCAAGTGGCGGCCCATCACGGTCCAGTCGATGCGCGTCTGTTTCAGCGCCGAGAGCACCGCCCGCTGTTCTTCCGACGAAGGTCCCTCCGGCCCGCAGTCGGGCAACGGCCAGCCCAGGGTGGCGGGGCAGAAGATGGAACTCAGGGTCGCGTCGCTCAAGAAACCTCAGGAAAGGACCGGAAGGGTGCCTGCATTCTACCGCCCCGCGCGACAGGCGAGGTAAAGCGGGCAGGGCTCGCAGGTGGCCTTCCGTCGCAAGCCGGGGCAATCGCCGAGGATGCCCAGGTGGGAGAGGGCGAAGTCGTACTTAAGCGGATCGTTGGGATCGCACTTGCGCAGGGCGGCGGTGATCTCCTGGGCCATGCGCCCATCGGGCGTGGCGCGGGTGGAGAGGCGCACGAACCGCGCGATACGGGCCACATGGGTGTCCACGGGGATGACGAGGGCCGCTTTGGGGTAGCGCTTCCAGAGTCCCAGATCAGGCCAACCCTCCCGAGCCATCCAGCGCAGGAACATGCGCATGCGCTTGCAGGCCGAGCCCTCCGCCGGATCCGGCAGGCTGAAGCGGAGGCCATAGGTGTGGGGCAATGCCACTCGCAGCCGCTGCATGAGGCGCGACAAGGCGGCATCCGCCTTCTCGCCTTCGCTCGGCAGGAAATGGGATTCGAGGCCGCCTTCCGCATCCAGCTGCTTCCAGGCCAGGAGCCAGTGGACGACATCCTCGCCGGTGTGGAAGCGCCAGCGCCATGCCTTCAGGGCCTTGCCCAATAAGGCCCTGAGCGCCTTTTCATCCTTCTCGCGGAGAAAGGCGGCGGGATGGGGGCCCAGGGGCTGCAACGCCCCATCAATGGCGCGGAGCATGGGCGCCACGCGGCCGTAGGCGAGGCTCGCCGCCAGCCAGGCGGCCACCTCGCGGTCCGCGGGATCGGCGAAGCGCAGCGGAACAGTGATGGGATCCAGCGCCAGGGCGGTGCCGGTGTCGTAGCGGGCGCACAGGGCGTCGAGGCGCTCCCGGAGCTTGCTCATTGCGAAGACCCGGCACCGATGTGAAGGCGACCCTTGCCCGCCCACACGGGCGCGAAGGCGCCATCGAACTGCGGGGCGTTCTTCAGATGGCAGGCGGCGCAGCTGTTCTCGAGACCCGCCTGGCGCCAGATGACGCGGCCATCCACGCCCGCCTGGCCCCAGATCCATTGTCTGTTCTCCTTGCTCATCCAGAACCAGCCCAGGCGCCGCCCATCCTGGCTCAGGGCCTCCTTCACGAGCTGGGTGCCATCTGGCGAGGGTTGGAAGGCGTTGGCACCCAGGGCCTGGGACGCCTCCGCGTTGAGCCAGGTCCGTTGCCAGGAACCACGATGGGGGCCCGCGAAGCTGGGACGGAGGCCGCCCACTTGTTGCCAGGTGGTGATATCGGGGATGCGGGAGGGGTCCGGCGGGGGCAGGGCGGCTTTCCGCCCGCAGCCTAGGAACGCCAGCAACGACGCGGTTGCGATCAGGGCGGGAACGGCGGGGTGGCGCGGCATGTCTTTATTGTGAGGCCGGTCACGCCATTTCGCTTCGGTTCCAAGGCCCGCTCCATTAGACTAATTTGTTGGGGATAACCCCCTAGGGAGCAGAACTCGTCCATGGCCGGATTTGGTAGCCTCGCAAACCTCGCGAAGATCCTTGAAGATGCCTCGAAGCC
>DASRXV010000110.1:0-20320 GCA_035687325.1 Holophagaceae bacterium | reverse complement strand
CACCAGCGGCGATGCGCTGATCGGATTCGCCACTTCCAACTTCGCCATCAAGCCGAATCTCCGGGGATAGCCGCGATGGCCTACCGCATCCGCTCCGCGCCGCCCACCCAGCGTCTGGCCCACGCGCTGGAGCTGCTGCTGGTGGTGGCCATGGCGGGCGCCGTGGGCTACCACTGGCTCGCCCACATCGGCTGGGTAGACGCCTTCTACATGTCCATCACCACGCTCTTCACGGTGGGATTCAAGGAGATGGGCGATGTGACAACGGCCACCAAGCTCTTCACCATCTTCTACTTGGTGTTGGGCCTGGGCATCGCCACTTACGCGGTCTCGAATCTCACGGCCCTCATCGTCGAGGGCGATCTGCAGGGCTATCTCAGGGAGCGGCGCATGGAGAAGCGGATGGAAGGCATCGGAGGCCACATCATCGTCTGCGGCCTGGGCAAGATGGGCTTCCAGGCGGCCTGGGAGCTGAAGCAGGCGGGCGTGCCCTTCGTCATCGTGGAGGCGGACGAGACCAAGGGCCGCACGAACCCGCGCATGCAGGACGAGATCATCCTGAACGGCAACGCGCTCAACGAGCATGTGCTGGAGAAGGCGGGCATCCGCCGCGCGAAGGGGCTCATCAGCGCGCTGGCCAGCGACGCGGACAATGTGCTGGTGGTGCTCATGGCGCGGCAGATGAACCCGAGCATGCCCATCGTGGCGCGCAATGCCAAGCTGGGGACGGAGCGACAGCTGAAGGCGGCGGGCGCCACCCATATCGTGAGTCCCTACGAGATCGGCGGGCGCCGCATGGCGGGGCTGCTGCTGAACCCGGATGTCATGCGCTTCTTCGATGTGGTGCTGGACCAGGACCAAGTGGAGCTGGGCATGGAGCGCATCCTCATCCACCCCGCGTCCAAGCTCGTGGGCCTCACCATGCGCGAGGCGCGCCTGCGCGACGCGACTGGCGTGCTGGTGGTGGGTATCCAGCGAGGACAGGAGAAACTGAAGTTCAACCCCCAGGGCGGCGAGCGGTTCCTGGAAGGCGATGTGGTGCTGACCATGGGCCCGGCCTCTGGCCTCAAGATCTTTCTGGATCTCGCGAAAGGCGAGGACGCGGGCCTGCGTCCGGTCTAAGCCAGCATCCAGGAGCCCGACTCTGGCCGCACGGGATCCGGCAGATCGCTTTCTTTGAAGCTGAAGTGGCTGGCGTTCCAGCTGCCGCAGCTTCCGCAGCGGTCCTCATAGTCGGCGGTCTTGTGGGCGCAGACGGCGCATTCGAAGCGCAGCTTGAGCGTGCCCAGGTTGCGCAGAAGCTGCCGGTACTCGTTCAGGGCCGCCTCGCTTCGCCCGCGCCGCGCATGGATCTTGGCCATGAAGAAGAACAGCATGGGGCTGTAGACGACCTGGCTCTTCACCTCCTGGAAGATGTCCAGGGCCTCATCGAGGATCTCGAGCCGGTAGAGCATCTTGCCCAGGAAGAACTTGGCCATCGCCTCGTGTTCGCTGGTGGCGGCCACGCGGCGGAGGACGGCGATGCCGTTCTCGGGCAGGCCCAACTGGATGTAGTAGTCCTCGACCTCTTGGAGCAGGGCGCCCTCGCTGGTGGCGCGGAACCCCTCCAGCCAGATCTCGATTCCCTGGGCCTCTTGGTCCTGGAGGATCATGCACCTGCCCAGGTAGAGGTAGGCGGGCACGAAGCTGGGATCTTCTTTCAGCAGGGCCTGGAAGGTCTGGGCGGCCTCCTTGAATTGGTCCGCCTCCACCTTCTGGAGGCCCACCTGGTACTGGAGGGCCATGCCCTGCGCGCGTTCGGCCTGGCTCAGTTCCGAGGGGAACTGGGCCGCGAGACGCTTGTGGGTTTCGAGGGCCTCGTCCCAACGCTGGGCTTCCAGATGAAGAGCGCGCAGGCGGCGCAGGGCGCGGAGGGCCTGCTTCGGCTGGTCGGAAGCGAGCTGGCGCAGCACGGCGGCGGCGCCATCGGGATCGCGCAGGGCCTGGCGCGCCTCCGCGAGCAGGTAGCGGGGCTCCGCGTGGTCAGGATGGGTCTCGCAGGCATGGGCCAGCTGGAGCGCGGCGGCCTGCGGATCGCCTTCGCGGAGAAGGCAGTCGCCCAGGAGCGTCATGGCTTCGGAATGGTCCGCGCGCTGATCGAGGATGCCTCGCAGGATCGCTTCCGCCTCCTTCGGCAGGCCGTGGGCCATGAGGTCGCGGGCGTCTTGCACCTGCTCCGAAAGGCGGCGGCCCAGGCGGGTGGCGGCGGAGGCGTTCAGGCCCTTGATGGCCTGGCGGATCTCCATGATGAGGGCCCAGATGAAGTTGAGGATGAAACCGATGAGGAACGAGATGAGGATGACCGTCTGGACCTTGACGCCCTCGCCCCGGATGATCATGTCCTGCACCAGCACATCGTGGTTGGTGGTGTAGACATGGGCGGCCATCACCAGGAGGATGGCGATGGCGATGAAGAAGATGACATTCACCAGGCGCATGGGCACTCCGGGAGATTCGTCTCAGGATGCCAGAAAGCCCCGCGCGCTTAGGCGCGATCCATCTCTTCCTTCTTCGCCCTTCGGGCTCAGACCTCTCCCTCTAGCAGTTTGGAGTAGTGGAGGTCACGCTCCCCCGGACCTGTTCATCTGCTCCATCTCCTCTTTCGCCGCTTTCTTCGCCCTCCAGGCTCAGATCTCACCCCCGGAGAGCCTGTCTTGCATCGAATCAGGCCCCTGCGGCCTTATCCATTTCTTCCTTTGCCGCTTTGAGGTCACCCCACACGGCGCGGCGCACATCCTGGGTGTATTGGCGGAGCACATAGGCGGGGTGGAAGGTGGGCATCACGGGGATGGAACGGCCGCCGGTCTCGATGCGCTTCCACTGCCCGCGCACCTTGGTTATGCCCTCCTTCAGCCCCACGAGCTCCCGTAGCGGTGTGGCGCCCAGGGTGACGATGACCTTGGGCCGGATGAGCTCGATCTGGCGGCGCAGGTAGCCCAGGCAGGCCGCGGCCTCTTCTGGCGCGGGCGTGCGGTTGTCCGGCGGCCGGCACTTCACCACATTCGCGATGTAGACCTCCTGCCGCGAGAGGCCGATGGCGCCGATCATCTTGTCCAGCAGCTCTCCTGCCTTGCCCACGAAGGGGCGGCCCTGGAGGTCTTCATCCCGGCCGGGGCCCTCGCCGATGAACATGAGCCCCGCGCGCGGGTCGCCTTCACCGAAGACGAAATTGAGGCGGCCGGGTCCCAGGGCGCACTTGAGGCAGCCGCGGATGGCCGCTTCCAGCTCCGCCAGAGAGGCCGACCCGGCCACCGCAGCATCCGGCGGGCAGCCGATTGGATCGGTAGGAGGAACGTATCCGGCTTCCGGCTTCCGGCTTCCGGCTTCCGGTCTCGACAGCCGGGCTGGAGGCTGGGGGCTGTCCCAAGATCCAGGAGGACGCACGCGTTCTCCTGGGGAGGCTGGGGGCGAGATGACTGGAAGTGTCTGTACCGCACCAGGTTCAACCATTTCCGGGCGCACCAGCCCCATCACCCCGAGTTCCTTCAGGGTGTCCCGCCAGGCCTCCAGGGGGGTCGCCATCCTTTGAGCCTAACAACTCTTTGGAACCTCCTGCCTCCGGCCTGCATCCTGGAGGTTGGAGACCTTGATGGGCGAGACCACCCTCTCCGGAGACAACACGCAGGACGGCCAGCCGACCCCTTTTGGGAGCCGGGAGACTTTCCACGCGGCTTTCGCGGAGGTCTACCCGCGCCTGGTGAGCTACGCCCGGCGCTATGGGGCCACCTATCCGGAGGACATCGCCCAGGAGGCGTTCGTGATCCTCATGCAGCGCGCAGTCCCGGTGGAGCATCCCACGGCCTTCCTCTATGGCACCGTGAGGACCCTCGCGCTCACGGAACGGCGCCCCATGAAGAACCAGAACCTCAGCCTCGAAGTGGTGATGGAGCCCGGCCATTCCGGCACCTCGGCCTTCGACCAGGTCCTGAGCCGTGAGGTGCGGGAGCGCATGAAGCTCCTCAGCCCCACCTTCCGCGAGGCCCTGTGGCTCTTCGTCGTGGAGGGCCTGGCCATCAAAGAGATCTCCGAAATCCTGTCCATCCCTGAGGCCACCGTGAAAACCCGGATCCACCGGGCCAAGGTGCAGCTCAAGGAGCAACTCAATCCCCCCGCCGGTGGAGGCGTGCATGTCCTGGTCTGATCCCGCGCGCAGGTTCGAACCTGCAGAGGATGTCGAACTGAGGTCCGAGCTGCGAGAGCTGCTGGGCCTTTCGGAGCTGGAGCCCGCCCGGGCCGCGGAGTCTGATGCCGAACTGGCCGCGTTGGCCGACAGCCTCCGCAAGGAAGCCGAGCGCCGCCGCCACGCCACGCTGCGGCCCCGCCCCAGTTGGCGCCTGGCCACAGCCGCGGCTCTTCCCATCCTCCTGGGCCTGGGCGCCGTCGGAACCTGGGGCTTCCAGCAGAAGCACCGCGCCGACACCCTTGCCGCCCAGGTGGCGGACAAGGATTCGCAGATCCAGCGCATCGCTTCCGAGAGCGAGGCCGCGAGGCTGGAGCTCGCCAGCGAGCGCGCCGCCAAGGAGGACGCGCAGCAGAAGCTCGTGCAGGTCGCGCAGAGACTTTCCCCGCAGGATCGCCAGCCATACCTGGTGATCCCCGCGAAGAAACCCGTGGGGGCCGAAGTGATGGACACCCTGCGGGTCAAGGCCCCGGGCCATTAGGCCTGGCACACGGAAGAAGGGCGGGGGGCGCCGTGAGGCGCCCCTTTTTTTCGCTCAACCCGCCTGGCTCTGCCCTGGCGTCCAGCCACGCTCGTTGAGGAGGCGCACGCCCTGGATGCGTTTGAGGCGGAAGGCCATCTCCTCCTGGTGCAGGTGGCAGAAGGCCATGAGGTGGTCGCCGTTCAACTCCCGCGGTGTCACGCGCCGCAGCTGAGCGCGATGGGAGGCCGGGGGCAGGTAGGCCAGCTCCACGATGAGCGTGTGGGAGGCGGCGTAGTCGAGGATGCCCCTCGTCTCGTCCTCGGGCTGCTGCTCGCCTTTGGCGCCCATGTGCAGCATGGGCACGCGGCGCTCCACCTCCTGATAGAGGACGGGATCCTCGTCGTGCAGTTTCTGCAGCGCCTGCCGAGCCATCTGGCGCACGGGCTCCAGGTGGGCGGCCATGCCCTTCTCGTCCACGAAAGCGATGGAGGCGAGGGCCCAAAGGTAGAGTTCCTCGTCCTGGTCCAGGCTCACGGGCAGGAAGCGGCCGGGCTTGGGCAGGTAGCCCGCGAGCTTGAGAAGGTGCTGCGCGTTGCCATCGCCGTGGATCTCCAGCACAGTGTCTGACAGGGCCTTGAGCCTGAGCGGGGCGAGTTCGGGACGGAGCTTCAATTCATCCGCCAGTTCGGGCGTCCGCGCGCGGATGAGGCGCACATTGCGCAGCACTTCGACTTCGCCCACGCGGCGGCCGAGATCGTCCAGAAGCTGGAGGAGCGGCTGCGGAAGCGCCTGGCTGGAGGCGCCCAGCCGCGCGCGCATCTCGTCGAGTCCCACGCCCTGTTCCAGCGCCCGGACGAGCGTGTCGTGGCCCAGGCGGAAGCCGCCCATGGCGTCGAGCGCCTCGACCTCCGTGAGCTGCGCCAGCAGGAGGAGGCGGTGCGGGTTCTGGAGCAGGGGCGTCAGCAGCTCCAGGTTGGGCTGCACGACGATGGGCTGAGCTTGCATCAGCGGCTGCCAATGCGCCGCTGTGGCCGTGTGGTCCCGCAGCAGGTACTCGTGCGCGAGCGCCTCGCCGTGGGCCGTGAGGAGGACATGGGTCCCGGCCGCGTCCATGGCCACGAGGCCCATGCGCGCGAGGAAGGGCAGGAAGATGCTCTCGGTGCGCTGCTCCTCCAGCGGGTGCAAGGTCTTGAGGAAGGCGAGGAAGGGCTGCACGGCGAGGGTCTGGCCGCGGCGCTCCAGGAGGTGCTGCATGAGGAAGTGGCGGTCCTCCGCCGGGGGCATGCCCCAGGCCTTGAGGTCGTGCTCCAGCAGGCTGGCGAAGGCGCGCTCCGCCACCCAGCGGGGCGGGTGGGCCAGCACGGCGGGCAGCAGCGTCTCCACGCGGCCTTCGCGGGTCCAGAGCAGGCCCAGGCGGTGCAGTAGCGTGAAGAGCAGCGTGGCGTCCTGCTCCTCCTTCACGAGCGCGTTGCGTTGGAGGATGAGACCCAGCTCCTTCTTCGCCGGCAGGCCGCCCTTGAGGGTGCGGATGCCGCCCACGCAGCGCAGCAGCACGGAGGTCAGCGCCAGGGAGAAGTGGAAGGGCTGGTCCTGCCCCAGGTTCACGGCCGCCGGGGACTGGAAGCTCAGAGCTGAGTCGTCAAAATCCTCCAGCGCGTCCGCCACGCGCTCGGCGAGCGTGTAGTCGGCGGCTTCCGGCGTCGTGGGGAGGATGAGGCCCAGCTCGGCCAGCTGGCTCCGGATGGGCTCTTCCGGCTGCTCGCCGGTCTCCGCCAGGTGTTTGAGGGCCACGAGCCCTTCAGAACCCAGATCGGCGAGCGCGTCCGACAGGCGCTTGTGGTCCTCCAGGTGGAAGGCCATCGTCTTCAGCAGCCGTTTGCGGCCCTCGGGACCGTCTTCCCAACGCATGGGGATGGGGAGCTTCCGGCGCTCGCAGATGAGCCGCAGCTGGTCGTCGCTGCAATGGGAGAGGAGCTGGTAGTGCGTCAGGGGCTGGGCCATCCGGATTAGTCCCTCCGCCAGCGCCGGGCCTTCTCGAGGCCGGGACATGGGCGATCCTCCAGTGTCCCACGGAAGCGATTGGGGCTCACGCGAAAAAAACGCGCCTGGCGGATGCCAGGCGCGTCAGGCGGAGCATCGGGATTACTGGGCGCTGAGAGTGCCCATGGCGACAGCCGTGTTGTGGACGCCGGTGCCGTCGAGGTAGGCGCCCTTGCTGGTGTCGGAGAGGGTGACCGGCCCGGCGGTGACATTGGCCTTGAGGGTCAGTGTCACCTTGGCCAGCACGGAGGTGCTGGTGAGGGTGACGGGGCTGCTGGTGCCCTTCTGGGAGACCGCGCCTTGAAGTTCCGTGCCCGAGAGCTTGGTGGCCACGGCCTGGGGCGCGGAACCCAGATTGAAGGCGGTCCCGGTGGTGGAGATGGGTGTGGTCCAGGTGACCTTGCTGGTGTCGGCGCTGGCGCTGAAGCTGACGCCCGAGATGCTCGCGCCGGCGGGGCCGACGAGGTCCAGGACGAGCGTGCCGCCGCTGGAGGCGGAGTCCTTCACCAGCTGGTACTGCCCGCTGGTGGGGTTCGTGTAGCTGAGCGAGGTGGCGTAGGAGGGCGGAGGCGTGCTGGACCCGCCGCCCCCACCGCTGCAGGCGGTGAGGAGCAGGAGGGCGGAGGCACCAGCGAGGGAAGAGATCAGTGCGCGCATGGTCGGCTCCGGATCAGAAGTTGGCGAGGAAGAGCGTGAGGTCGGCGTCGTCGATGACACCATCACCGTTCAGATCGCCGGCCGCCAGAGAAGTGGTGTCTGTCTTACCGTAGAGCGACATGAGGGCGAGGAGGTCGCGCACATCCACCAAGGCGTCGTTGTTGATGTCCAAGGACTTCACATGGACTGTCACGGTCTGAGAAGCCGTGCCGGCGCTCTGGGCTGTCACGGTCACATCCCCCTTGGTGGCAGGGGCGGTGAACACGGTCTGGACCCCGCTGGCTGTGCTGACAGGGTTGAAGGAACCACTCGGGGCGCTCCAAGCGACATTGCCGTAGTTCGTGGTGGCCGTGAAGTTCACGGTCTTGCCAGTGAGGACCGTCTGGGCGCCGCTGGGGCTGACACTGACGGTGACGGCGGCGGGGTTGAAGACTGTGACGGTCGCCGTGCCGGTAGTGGTGCCGTCCGAACCAGTGCCGGTGACGGTGACATTCTGGGTCACACCGGTGATGCTGGCGGGCGCTGTGTAGTTGTTGGTCGTTGTGCCGTCGCCAGGCGTGGTTGCTGAAGCGAAAGCTCCTGCTGTGGCGGTCCAGGTCACGGTGTTGGGAGCAAGGTTCGTGGCGGTGGCTTTGAAGGTGCTGATGGTGCCGCTCACATTCACATTGGCGGTGGCCGGGGAGACGCTCACCGAAGGTGTGGTGTTCAGTGAGACCTGCCACACGCCGCGGCCGAAGGTGGCCACGCGGAGATAGGTCTTGTCGGGCGCGATGTAGAGGTCTCGCGCGGCGACCAGCGGGAGGCCGATGCCGAAGCGGACCCAGGAGGCGCCCGCATCGGCACTCTTGTAGACGCCGAAGTCCGTGCCCGCGAACAGTGTGTTGGAGTCCCCGGGCATATTTTGGATGGTGTGGATGGGGATGCCGAAGGGCAGGCCGTTGCTGGCGCCGCTGGCGCCGTCAATGGAGGTCCAGGTGCCGCCGCCGTTGGCGCTCTTCCATAGGTGGTGGACCGCGCTGTTCACCGCCACGCTGGTGAGGTAGACCGTCTGGTCGTTCTGGGTGTCGAACCAGACGCACCCGGTGTTCAAGGCGCCGCCGGTGATGTCCGTGGCGGAGCCGGTCCAGCTGGTGCTGGTGGCCGGGTAATAGAGGAAGCAGCGGCCGCCGTTGGACGCGATGCCCACTGCATCCGTCGTGCGGGACGCTCCGATGTTGCGGATGATGTAGGAGGCGGGCAGTCCGGTGGTCGTCATCGCGGTCCATGAGCCCGCGAAGTTCGCGCTCTTGTAGACCTTCGTGTTGGCGTGCGCATAGACCACATCCGGCGTGGTGCTGTTGCCCATGGCCAAGTGGGTGACGAAGGGGGCGTTGCTCGAGCTTGTCTCCGCGATTCCGGTGTTGGCCTTGTTGAAGGTGGCTCCGCCGTCGACGCTCTTCTGGATGTCGTTGTAGTAGATGGAACCAAGCGCCTTCGTGGCGTCGGCGGTGTGCCAGACCGTGCCGAAACCGTCGCCGCCGATGCTCTCGTTGAAGGTGCTGCTGCTGCCGAGGGTGCCCCCGTTGACGACCCGGACGCGGGTGCCGTTGTCCTGGAGGCCGAGGGAGATGCGGTCCTTAGCGTCTGCCGCATTGGTGGCCTGAGTGGAGCCCAGGTAATAGCAGAGGTGGGTGATGAGGCCCTTGTTGCGGGTGCCGTCCAGGAAGGTGGCGTCATGGGCAGTAGGGAGTGAGGCCGAGGCCCGCAATGGATCCAAGTAGAGGGCCAAGCCGCCGTCGTTGCCCACATAGAGCTTGTGGTCGCTGGACCAGGTGGCGGCATGGAAATCCGCGTGGGCGTAAGGCTTCCCGCTTGTGGCCCAGCTGCTCAGCCACTGCCAGTTGGCACCGCCATCCGTGGTGCGGTAGAAGTCCAGGTTGGCGCCGATGAAGACATTGTTCGCATTGAGCGGATCAACGATCAGGCAGTGGTTGTAGAAACCCTGGCCGCCATCACCGCTCTCGGCCTGGAAGAGCACGGCATTAGGCGCAGAGGCCGAGGTCGGAGCCGCCACCCAGGTCCAGGTGTGGCCGGCGTCCGTGGTCTTCAGGAGGCCGGGGGCGATGTTGCCGGAGGTGGTGTCTTCGTACTCCGCCCAGCCTTGGGTGGCACTGGCGGCGGAGGTGGCCAAGGTGATGCGGCCCGGCGTGGTCCCCGCGCCATAGGTGACGGTGGCGGCGGTCCAGGTGGCGCCGACATCGGAGGAATACCAGATGCCCTGATCTGTCCCCTGCGAGCTGGCGATCAGATGGGTGGCGTCGAGGCTCTGAATGGTCCAGATCGATCCAGCGGGGCTCCCGGCGATTTTGGCGAAGGTGGCGCCCCCATCGGTGGAGCGCAGCAGCCCGGCGTTGGTGCCCACCAAGACGGTGTTCGCGTCCACCGCCAGCGCCTGGTAGGAGCGAGTGGGCGTGGCACCGGTGACCGTGGCGGCCGTCCAGTTCGTTCCGCCATCCGCCGTCTTGTAGATGCCCGTGCCCGCGGCGTCGAAGGCATCACCCAAGGCGAGGTAGAGGACGAGGTGGTTCGCGGGGCTCATGGCCAGGGCGCCGCAGGAGACATTGCCGCCCGCGCCGCTGCTCGCGGGCAGGCTGTCAGTGATCGGGGTCCAGGTCCAGTCCGCGCTGCTGGTGGTGTCGGCGTTGGAGCTCTTCCACACGCCGCCGCCGGAGGTCGCCAGGTAGACCGTCTTCCGATCCGTGGGATCCACCACGATGGATACCGGGCGGCCGCTGTCGATGTCGCCGTTGAAGTCGCTGTAGGGGTTCACCGTGCTCTGGGTGGAGCCGAGGTTGGTCCAGGCCGGACCCGCGAGCGCCGCGGCCGGGAGCTGCAGCCCTTGTTTCCGAGGGAAGGTGTTGCCCCACCGCGCGATCTCCGCCGCCGCTGCCCGGTTCTTGAAGAGCATGTAGGCGGGCGTGGGCACGCCGAACCAAGTGTTGTTCCACTGGGCCCGGGTGCGCGGATCATCGGGATCGAAAGTGCCGCGGGTCTGGGCATACGCGGTCTGGGCGACCAGTCCCAGGAGCAGGCCGGAGAGGAGAAGGGGGCGACCGAGGCGGGGCATGGGGCTCCTGGACATAGACGACAAGACATTCAAAGGGAGGCTGTGGCCTCCCGGTGACATATCAATCGTTAAGTCTAGGCGCGGACCTTAGCTTACTACTTGTTAATTCCAGTTAAGAATTGCGTAAAGACTCTGACAGGAATGGCTCCCCTCCTCGCGCCCCGCGTTGACCTGCCCTCCCATCGGTTCTAGGGTCAAAGGTTTAGCCGGACCTCCGTGATCGCTATCCGCCCCGAGAACCCTCTCATCGTCCAGTCGGACCGGACCCTCCTTCTGGAGGTGGCCCATCCCGACTTCGAGCAGGTGCGGGATGAGCTGAGCCGCTTCGCGGAACTGGTGAAGAGCCCGGAGCACATCCACACCTTCCGCGTGACGCCGCTTTCGCTCTGGAACGCCTCCGCCTCTGGCGTGTCCTGCGACGAGATGATCGCCACCCTGGACCGTTGGTCGAAGTACCCCGTGCCCCAGAACCTCACCCAGGAGATCCAGGACCACGGCACCCGCTACGGCAAGCTGCGGCTCGTGCAGAAGGGCGATCGGCTGGCGCTGGAGATGGATGACCGCGGCCTCTTCTGGGAGATCGAGCACCAGAAGGCCCTGCAAGGCTTTCTCGCCGAACCTTATCCGGATGAGAAGGGCATCTACCTGAACACCGGCAGCCGCGGCGAGGTGAAGCTCCACCTCATCCGCCTCGGGCATCCCGTGCAGGACCTGGCGGGCTATAAGCCCGGTGATCCGCTGGCTTTCGGGATGTCGCCTGAGTTGAAGGCCAGCGGCAAGGCCTTCGGCCTCCGTCCCTATCAGAAGGCCGCCGTGGATGTCTTCCACGCGGGCGGCGGGCCCGAGGGCGGCGCGGGCGTGCTTGTGCTGCCCTGCGGCGCGGGCAAGACCGTCATCGGCATCGGCTGCATGGACCGGCTCCAGACCTGCACGCTCGTGCTCACCACCAACGGCACGGCCGTGAAGCAGTGGAAGCAGGAGCTGCTGGACAAGACCTCGCTGACGGAAGACCAGGTCGGCCTCTACACGGGCGACACGAAGGAGATCAAGCCCGTCACCATCGCCACCTACCAGATCCTCACTTACCGCAAGAGCAAGGAGGCGCCCTTCGAGCACTTCAAGCTCTTCGAGGCCGCCAACTGGGGGCTCGTCATCTACGACGAGGTCCACATGCTGCCCGCGCCCGTCTTCCGCGCCGTGGCCGAGCTGCAGGCCAAGCGCCGCCTCGGCCTGACCGCCACGCTCGTGCGTGAGGACGGCAAGGAGGAGGATGTCTTCTCCCTCATCGGCCCCAAGCGCGTGGATGTGCCCTGGAAGATGCTCGAGAAGGAGGGCTTCATCGCCACGGCCCACTGCCTGGAGATCCGCGTGCCGCTCCCCACGGATGAGCGCATGGAATACGCCGTGGCGGATCAGCGCCTGCGTTTCCGCATCGCCTCCGAGAACAGCCTGAAGCTCGCCATCGTGGATGAGTTGCTGGCGGGGCACCCAACCGAAAGCATCCTCATCATCGGCCAGTATCTGGAGCAGCTGCGCATCCTGGGCGAGCGGCTGGGCGGCCCGGTGCTCACGGGCCAGACGCCGGAGAAGGAACGGGAGGAGCTGTTCCGCAAGTTCCGCACGGGCGGGCTGCGCGTCCTCATCGTGAGCAAGGTGGCGAACTTCGCCATCGATCTGCCTGATGCCTCCGTGGCCATCCAGGTGAGCGGCACCTTCGGGTCGCGGCAAGAGGAGGCCCAGCGCTTGGGCCGCATCCTCCGCCCCAAGGGCGACCGCAATGTGAGCTACTTCTACTCGCTCATCAGCAAGGACACGAGCGAGCAGGAGTTCGCCCGCAACCGCCAGCTCTTCCTCACGGAGCAGGGCTACAGATACCTCATCGAGAGCCGCCACTTCGAGACGAACGGCTCCTTGAGCGAACCGAAGGTATGGAAGCAGCTGCTGGACGAGACGGCGGGCTGACGGATAAGTGAAGTTCGCAGGATCTTGGTGCCGCGGTCACAGGACGTTTACCTCCGGTCAGGAGACTCGGTACTGGAGGCTTCCATGCGTCCCGACCGGGCTCTCTCTCTTTCGCTCCTCTTCACCGCCGTGGCGCTCGCGCTCTCCCTGGCCTGCCACAAGCCCGGGGCCGCCGCGCCGGTGGCGCAGGCCGCGCTTCCGCTGCTCGATCCCGCGCTGCCTCCCTATTCGTCGCCTCATGTGAGCGGGGAGGTCGCGAGCATCGGCTCGGATTCCATGGACCCGCTCATCCAGCTTTGGGCGGACGACTTCAAGACGCTGAATCCCGCCGTCACCTTCCGCATCATCTCCAAAGGCTCGGCCACCGCGCCGAAAGCCCTGGTGGCGGGCGACTCGCTGATGGGCCAGATGAGCCGCCCCATGAACGAGGCCGAGCTGGCCTCCTTCCAGGCGAAGTTCGGCTACGCGCCCACCCAGCTCGTGGTGGCGGCGGACGCGCTCGCCATCTATGTGAACTCCGGCAATCCGCTCCCGCGCCTCCAGCTGGACGAGGTGGACGCCATCTTCGGCAAGGACCGCAAGGCCGGGTACGCAAAGGACATCCGCTCCTGGGGCGATCTCGGCCTGGAAGGCGGCTGGCAGCTTCGCGCGGTGCAACCCTATGGCCGGGACGAGAATTCCGGCACGCGTGCCTTCTTCAAGGAGCATGTCCTGCTGAAGGGCGAGTACCGGCCTGAGGTGAAGGCGCTCGCCGACCAGTTCGCCACGGTGGAGGCCGTCGCGTCGGATCCTTCCGGCATCGCTTACGGCCCCATCCAGCACAAGGTCCAGGGCGTGCGCGCCGTGCCGCTCCTTGAGAAGGGCCAAGCCGTCATGCCTTCCACCGCCAACATCCTGTCGGGCCGGTACCCGCTCAAGCGCTTCCTCTACATCTATGTGAACAAGGCGCCCGGGAAGCCGTTGCCGGAGGCCGTCCACGCTTTCCTCGCCTACGCGCTTTCACGGAACGGGCAGGCCTCCGTGGCCACCTTCGGCGCCATCCCCATCCGCACGGAAATCGCCAGCGCCGGCCTCGCCAAGCTGGACTGAGGAGATCCCCATGCCGGTCGTCGGACGCGCGGGGCACCACCTGCTCACGGAAGTTCTGGCGGAGGATCCGTTCGGAACGCTCTACCGGGGCATCGCCCTGCGCGATGGCCGCTTTTACCGACACCTGCTCGTGCGGGTCTTCAGCCGGGAGCTTCGCGCGGCGGGTCTGGCTTCCAGGTTCCCCGCGGCCCAGGCCGGGCTGGTGAAGCTTGGGCCCTTGAAGGCCTACGAGCGCTACCAGCTGGAAGGTGGTGAAGCGCCTTTCTCCACCAGCCCGCACATCGCGGGCCGCAGCCTGGCGGCTCTGCTCCGCAAAATCGCCGCGGGCGCCGCGCCCATGCCGCTGGATTCGGGCCTGGCCCTCATCTGGAGCCTCTCGCAGGAGGTGGCGAAGCTGCGGGGCCAGGGATTCCATCACGGCCTCCTCAGTCCGCACACCGTGTGGGTGGGGTTCGACGGCCAGGTGCAGGTGCTGGACGCGCCTCTCGCAGGCGCATTCCAGGAGCTGCTGCCAGCCGCGCCCGGGCTCCAATCAGCGTTGCGCCCCTATGATCCGCCCGCGGGCCTCGATGAGGCGCAGCGGGACTTGTGGCAGCTGGGGGCCCTGGCCTACGAGCTGCTCACGCGGAACCCGCTGCCGCCGGATGTGGACGGGCGCCAATCGGCCCGGCGCGAGGTCGTGGAGCATGCCGCCAGCGGGAACGCAGAGGGCCGCGATCCTCTTGCCGGAGAGCTGAAGCGCATGCTCCACCGCATGCTGGGGACCGAGGGCGGCTTCGCCTCCATCGAGGCGTTCAACCGCGACATGGAACGGGCGCTGTTCGATGGCGAGCATGTGCCGACCACCTTCGGCCTGGCCTTCTACATGCACGACATCTTCCTCCAGGAGGCGAACGCGGACCTCGCGGCCCTCAAGGCGGAGAAGGAGGAGGATTTCTTCGTCCACACCGACGCGGCGAAGCGCCTCCAGAACCGGATCGAGAACAACCTCGCCATCCTGGCGGAGGCCCCGGTTGAAAGGCCGCGCAGGCGGCGGATCGGCGCGGTCTTGGTCGCCAGCGCCGCGGTGCTGGCCGCGGGCGTCGGCTTCCTCACTTTCCGCTCCGGGCGCGAGACGCAGATCGACGCGCTGAAGGCCCAGGTGGTGGCGTCTGAGCGCCGCGCCGCCGAGCTGAGCATCCAGCAGAGCGACCTGAGCCATCACGATCAGGAAGAGAAGGACCACCGCGCGCGGGTGCAGCAGCAGCTTTCGGAGGCGAAGGACACCGCGGTCCAGGCGGAGCTGCAGCGCCAGCTGGATGAGGCCCGCAAGCGGCAGGCGGCGCTTGAGCAGCAGCAGGCGAAGTTGGAGGCGGAGCAGCGCAAGCTGGCGGACGCCCGGCAGGCCTACGAGCGCAAGGCTGCTGTCGTCCCGGAAGCATCTGCGGTCCGGGCGGTCTCTCCGGCACCGCTCCCCGCGCAGGACACGCCGCCCCGGCTTATGGGCCAGCTCACGGCCGGATATCCGCCGGGCTTCCACGGCCTGGGGGAGATGCGCGTGCGGGTGCGCGTCTTCGTGAGCGAGCAGGGCCGCGCGCAGAAAGCCATGGTCATGGACGGCGATCCCGCCCTGGCCGACATGGCGAAACAGGCCGCCCTCGCCGGCACCTATAGCCCCGCCCTCCGCGCAGGCGCCCCCACCCGCGATTGGGTGACGGTGACGATCCCCTTCGTGCGCTGAAGCTCAGCGCATCAACTGGCTGACCAGCGGCATGAGCAGGAGCGAAGCAGGGATGGCGTAGAGCCCGGCGACGACATCGTCCGCCACCACGCCCGCGCCGCCGGGGAGGATCTGGATCTGCCGGACGGGCCAGGGCTTCCAGATGTCGAAGAGGCGGAAAAGGAGGAAAGGCAGCAACAGCTCGGGTAGCGCGCGCCATCCGCCCGCCGTGAAATGCCCGAAAAGGAAATCCAGATCGCGGCTCAGAGGCCAGCGCAGCGCCCACAGCGCGATCCAGAGTCCGGCCCATTCATCAGCCACGATGAACCCGGGATCCTTCAAGCCTGTCCCGGCCACAACGAGGTCGGAGGCCTTCACCGCGATCCAGGTCATGAGGATGGGCAGCAGCAGAAAGATGACCTCGCCGGCCCATTGCAAGCTCTCCGACCACGCCGCGTCCGGATGGGACAGTCCGAGCGAGACCAGCGGCTGCACAGTAAGGGCCACGAATCCGCACCAGGCGAAGAGCGCCGCGAGACTGCCCCAAGTCCCCGGCGCGGGTTTCAACCGGCCGCTTCCGAAGCCCGTCGCCACCCACCAGGCCCAGCGCGGGGCCTTGAAAGCCGTCTGATCAGACATGGCGGAGGGCCTCCACGATGCGCAGTTTCGCGGCTTTGAGGCCGGGATAGAGCGCGGCCACTTGAAGCGTGAGTTGCAGGAAGAGGAAGGTTCCGAGGTACACGAGGGGCACAGCCTCGATGTGCAGCGGGTAGCCGTGGGCGCTTCCAGGCGGGGCGGGCATCTCGATGCGGGCCGCGTTGGCGGCAGCGCGGAGGAGGAGCGTGGCCACGAGCCCCAGCAGTCCGCCGAGGCAGCCCAGCGCCGCGCCTTCCCATTGCAGCAGCCGAACGAGCTGGCCCGGCTGGAGGCCCAGGGCCCGCAGCACGCCGAACTCCCGCACGCGCTCCATGACGCTCATGAGCAGCGTGTTGGCCGTGGCGAGCCACACGACAAGGAAGAGCACGAGGCCCATGAAACCGAAGATGAAGAAGTAGAGCATGCGAACTTGCTTGAAGAAGGCCGCGAGATCCGTCCAAGGGACGGCGGCTTCACCCGGACCCAGGGCGCCCCGCACGGCCGCGAGGCCCGCGTCCAGCTGCTTGGGATCTTTCAGCATGATGGAGAGCCGCGAGCGCGCGCCGCCAGCGTCCAGCAAGTTCCCGGCCGTGTCGAGGCTCGTGACGAGCGCGCGGTCATTCAGCTCCTTCACGCCCTGGTCCAGCAGGCCCACGACCGTCACATCCACGGCGTTGAGGGCGCCGTCCTTCGTGGTGGCCATGAGCGTGAGAGTCGAGCCGAGCGTCGCGCCCAGGCTCTTCGCGAGGCCGGGCCCCAGCAGGGCCTCGCGGGCCTCGGGCGCGGGAGAGAGCCACCGGGATCCCGCGCCGCCAGGCAGGGCCTGGGCATCGGTGATGTGATCGTTCACGGCCATGAACACCGGCTCGCGCGCCGGATCCACAGCGGTGCCGATGTACGCGACGCTGCGGGTTCCGTTGGTGAGGAGGCCCATGAACTGGATGCGGGGCAGCACCTCGGCCACCGGGGGCAGGGCGCGGAGCTTCGAGGCAAGAGCCTCGCCATCCGCCAACGCCAGCTGGAGGCTCTGATCCTCCTGGTCTTGGAGAGCTTTCGATTCCATCACCTGCATGTGGCCCAGGCCGCCACGGATGGCGGCATCGGAAAGCGCCGTGAAGGTCTGCGTCATGAAGCCGCCCGCCAACGCCATGGCGAGGAAGCCCGCCGCGACCACGAGCACGGTGAGCAGGGTGCGTCGCCGGTTGCGGGCCACGCTGCGGAGGGCGAGCCGCGCGAGGATCATGCGTTCGTCTCCACAGCGGCGAGCCGCCCGTCCGCCAGCCGCGCCACGCGATCGGCCTGGGCGATGACGGCGGGGTCGTGGCTGGCCACGAGGAAGGCGGCGCCCTCCTCCCGCGCGAGCTGGCGCATGAGGGCCATGAGCGGTTCGCCGTGGGCGTGATCCAGAGCCGCCGTGGGTTCATCGGCGATGATGAGCTTCGGCTTCGGCGCCAGGGCGCGGGCGATGGCCACGCGCTGCTGCTGGCCGCCGCTGAGCTGGCCGGGGCGGTGGTGGAGGCGCGAGGAAAGGTCCACGCGGTCCAGGGCCTCTGAGGCGCGGCGGCGGGCTTCGCTTTCCGACGCGCCCTGGAGCTGGAGCGGCAGCATCACATTCTCCAGCGCGCTCAACACCGGCACGAGGTTGTGGGCCTGGAAGACGAAGCCCAGCTTGCGCAGGCGCAGGTCGCAGCGCGCCTTCTCCGGCAGCCGGGACACGGGTTCGCCTTCCAACAGCACCTCGCCCTCATCGGGCTCGTCCAGCAATCCTGCGAGGTTCAGCAGCGTGCTCTTGCCGGAGCCCGAGGGCCCCGCCAGCACAGTGAGCTTTCCTTCGGGCGCGTCCAGACTGACACCGAAGACGCCGGCCTTTTCGCCGCCAAGTTCAAAGGCCCGGCTCACATCCCGCAGCTGAAGCATGGAAGAAGTCTAATGCGTGGCGCGGAAGGCTGTCTCGTAGGCTTTCGTGCTGGCCTCGACGCCGCCATCCACGACTTCTCCGACCAGATCGTAGGCGTGGCCCTTCACGATGCGCACACGCTGGATGGTGTTCACCTTGGGCTCGCCGTCCACGATGAGGACGCAGCCGTCCACCTCGGGGGCTTGGCCCTGCCAGCGGCCCTTCACGATCATGTCCGTCTCCTCGTGGGCGCCTTCCACGAGCACCTCGATGATGCGGCCTTCTTTGGCGGCGTTCTTCTCGCGGGCGATCTTCTGCTGGATCTCCAGAAGCTTGCGCTTGCGGCTCTGCTTGGTGCGCTCGGGCACGGGATCGCCCAGGACGAAGGCGCTGGTGCCTTCCTCGGGCGAGTATGTGAAGACGCCCACATGGTCGAACTTCGCCTCCTGGATGAAGGCCTTCAGCTCTTCGAAGGCGGCCTCGTCTTCCGTGGGGAAACCCACGATGAAGTTGGAGCGGATGGCGATGTCCGGGCAGATGCCGCGGAGCTTCTCCAGCATCTTCATGAAGCTGGCGCGGGAGCCGCCCCGGGCCATGGCTTTGAGCACGCCCTGGTCCGCGTGCTGCAGGGGCATGTCGAGGTACTTCGCGCAGTTCGCGGTCTCAGCGATGGCGCGCATGACACCTTCGGTGAGGCGGTTCGGGTAGGCGTAGTGGATGCGGAACCAGTGCAGGCCTTCGACCTCGCCGAGAGCGCGGATGAGCTTCTCCAGCGCGTCTGGATCGCCGAAGTCGCGGCCGTAATCCGTGGTGTCCTGGGCCACGAGGCTGATCTCGAGCACGCCGCCGGCGACCAGCTGTTTCGCCTCCGCCACCACGCTCTCCACGCCGCGGCTGCGCTGGCCGCCGCGGAGTTTCGGAATGATGCAGAAAGCGCACGAATGGTCGCAGCCCTCGCTGATCTTGAGATAGGCGCTGGCCTTCGGCGTCGTCATCATCCGCGGCGAATGTTCGTCGTAGAGGTAGGCAGGATCGCGCTCCAGCTCCTCCCAGCCCGCGCCGCCGATGACTTCCGCCACCTGCTCGATGTCGCGGGTGCCCAGGCAGGCGTCGATCTCGGGCATGCCGGCCATGAGCTCGTCCCGGTAGCGCTCCACGAGGCAGCCGGCGACGACGAGCTTCTTGCAGGCGCCCTTCTCCTTCATGGAGGCGGCTTCCAAGATGGCGTCCACGCTCTCCTGCTTGGCGGCGTCGATGAACCCGCAGGTGTTCACCACCAGCACCTCGGCCTCGTCCATGGCGTTGGTGATCTGGTAGCCCTTCAGCCGCAGATGGCCCAGCATGACCTCGCTGTCCACGAGGTTCTTCGGGCATCCCAGGGACATGAAGCCGACCTTCGTCATGGCGCCTCCCCCCGCGTGCGCGGGGAACCCGCCAGGGTAGCGCGGATGGCCGGAATTGTCCTGCCCGATCTGATAGACTCAGGGCTCAAAAGCCCAGGTCCCATGCGAATCTTCCTCACTGTCGACGGCGCGCTCCATCCGGTGGATCTCACGGAGGAGGGCGTCACTTTGGGCAGGGGCGAGGCGGCGGGCCTGCGCGTGCCCGTGAACGCCGTGAGCCGGGTCCACGCGCGGTTCTTCCTGAAGAACGCCCAGCCCCATGTGGTGGACATGAAGAGCCTCAACGGCACCACGGTGAACGGCGAATCCGCCGCGGAGCCCAAGCCCTTCAAGAAGGGGGACCGCATCCTCCTGGGCGAGATCCTCGTGAAGTGGGTGGAGGGCCCGGATGCGGCCCAGCAATCCGCGGGCGCCATCAGCGGGACGACGGGCGGCACCGTCAGTTCCGCGATCAAAGCGGGCACGAAGGGCACCAACCCGGCCAAGGTGGCCCTGGAGGACCGGGCCTTCGACGCCTCGGGCTCCATCTTCATCCCCCACGCGAGCCTGGAGAAGATGCTGGCGGAGCCGCCAACGAAAACGCCGGGCGAGAACCGCCAGGCCTTCCTCCAGCGGCTCGCGGCCATGGCCGGGGCGCTGCTGCGGGCCGCGAGCCTCCAGGAGCTGCTGGAGAGCGTGATGGGCCTCGTGACGGAACAGATCCGCTGCCAGCGCGGCTCCATCCTCCTGGCCGACGCGGCCGGGGATCTCGTGCCGGAGCTGGTGTGGGAGGAGAAGCCTGGCGCCAACACGGCCCCCATCAGCCGCACCATCGCCCGCACGGCCATGCAGGACCGCGTGGCCATTCTCACGATGGACGCCCGACTGGACCCGCGCTTCTCCTCCGGCGACAGCATCAAGCTCCATGGCATCACGAGCGCCCTCTGCGCGCCGCTCATCGTGGAGGACCAGGCCCTGGGGGTGATCTACCTGGAGACCAGCGTCGCCCATGGCGGCTTCAACCGCGAGGACGAGCACCTGCTCAGCGCCATGGCGAACTTCGCCGCCGTGGGCATCCAGCGCGAGCGCGAGGCGAGGTTCCGGCAGCGCCTCGAGCGCTACCACTCGCCCGCCGTGGTGGACCAGATCCTCAAGAACTCCCAGAACAAG
>DASRXV010000109.1:0-16923 GCA_035687325.1 Holophagaceae bacterium | reverse complement strand
GACGGCCTCGACCACATCGGCCACCGTCCGCACATGCTTGAACTCCTCCGCCTTCACGCGGCGGCCCGTGATGTCCTGCAGCTGGATGGCCAGCTCCACCGCGTCGATGCTGTCCAGGTCGAGATCCGTGAAGAGGTGCGCTTCCGGCGTGATCTTGACTGGATCGAGGCGGAAGGAATCCGCGAGCACCTCGCGGAGCTTCAGGAGGATGTCCTCGCGGGTCAGGATCGTGGGCATGGCGGTGTCCGGAGAAGCGCTTCAGGCGGTGCGGCGGCTGGAGACGAAGGCGGCGAGCGTGGCGGGGGTGCGGAAATGATGGGCGAAGGTGGTGGTCTCGGCGCCTTCGAGGTTGAGTTTGTAGGCCTTCTTGAGGGCGATGCCCAGCTCGAAGGCGTCGATGGAGTCGAGTCCCAGCCCTTCCTCGAAGAGCGGCTCCTCGTCGCCGATGGCTTCGGGGGAAGTGTCCTCCAGATCCAGCGTCTTCACGATGAAGCGCTTGATCTCAAGCGGGCTGATGTCCTGATCCATACACTTCCTGGTTGAACCGTGTTTCGAGCCTTTCCGTCAGCTCCCGCGCGGCCTGGGGAGGCGGCAGGCCACCAGTGCTGAAGGGCCCCAGACGGGGCAAGGCCCGGATCCGATAATCGCACGGTTGATGGGGCATCTGGTACCAGCGGTGGCCCTTGGCCAGCAGGGGCGGATCGCAGGTGACGAGGAGGGGCAGGATGGAGGCGCCGCTCCGCAGGGCCAGGTGGGCAGCCCCCCGCTGGAAACGGTAGGGGTTGCCCGGATCGGTGCGGGTGCCTTCAGGGAAGAGGATGATTGTCTCGCCCCGGGCCAAAGCCGCGGCCCCGTCCTCCAGCACGGATTCAGGGTCCCGGGCCGGGATGTAGCCCGCCGCCCGCACGGCCCACCCGAAGAGGGGATTGTTCCAGACCCCCAGCTTCACCACGCAGGTGAGCTGTTCCAGCGTCCCCAGGACCATGACCACATCCAGGTAGCCGGGATGGGTGGCGAGGAGGAGCGTCCCGTCCAGCTCCGCGCGGGGCGGCAGGTCCGTGCGGAGGTCGTAGATCCCGGACCAGCCGAGGAATCGCACGAGGGTCCGGAAATAGACGAAGAACACCGTGCGGGTGCGCCGCTGCAGCGCGGGCTTCCCGCCGGGGAGCAGGCGGAGGATGGGCGTTCCCAGCAGGGAGAAGAGCACGCCCCCGATCCCCACGGAGGAGAAGCCGATGCCGCTGGCGATGATCTGGAGGATGGGCGGCATCGCTACACCCAGGTCCAGGCCCATGCACCGGTGTTGGCAGGGCCGTTTGCCATCGCGGCGAGGCAGCGCAGAGACTGGGCCGCCGCAGCCCCCTTCACGGATGGATCGCGCCTTATGCGAAGCTGCCGGGCCGCGGGCGCAGCGATGAGGAAAGCCAGGGCGTGGAGCGGAGCCTGCATCGGCTCGAATTCCGTCAACACTTCCGGCAGGCGGTCATCCCCGTAGACGAAGAGCACGGGCGCGCCGCCGTGCGAGCGGTGCAGGCTGTACGCCTCCAGCAGTCCCCAGCCGAATGTTTCGGGACCGGCGCCGAGAGCCGTGCATGCGCTGGAGTCCTGCCGCGAGATCGACCAAATGCCCGCCACGGCGTTGTGCACATTCATGGAGAACTGGGTGGGCGAGATGTCCAGGCCGTGGGCGAGATCCTCCAGCATGGGCATGGTGCGCGAGGGCTCGCCGTGCTGGGAGGCGAACACCGAGCGCAACTCCGGGACATCAGCCGCCACGCGTCCCGCGCAGTGCAGCATGCCGCGGCCCAGGGCGCTGAGGCGCCGCCGCAACAGAGGTTCGATGAAGGCCGTGTCCGGCGGACCCGAGGCTGTGTCCAGGAATGGATCAGAGGCCACGCCCGGCAGCGGCTCCTGGGACCAGAACGCTGCCCGGGTGATGGGGATGGAGAATTCCGGGATGCTCACACGGATGCGGGCGCCCTTACTTCGCGGCGCCAGGCTTGGTGATGGGGTCTTCCAGCAGCTTCTCGCCGCCCACCACATGGAAGTGGAGATGGGGCACGGTCTGGTTGGCGTCTGAGCCCGTGTTGGCGATGACGCGGAAACCGTGTTCCACGAGCCCGAACTGCTTTGCCACCTTGAAGCAGGCGTCCAGCAGGGCCGCGCGCGTCTCCACGGGCAGCTGTTCCAGCTCGTCGAGGCTGCGGATGTGCTGCTTGGGGATGACGAGAATGTGGATGGGCGCCCGAGGCGCGATGTCCCAGAAGGCCACCACGCGGCCGTCCTCGTAGACCTTCCGGGAGGGCGCCACGCCCGCCACGATCTTGCAGAAGATGCAGTTGGGATTGGCGTGGTACTCCGGATGGACTGCGGTCCAGGCGGGCGCGGGGACTGGAGGCGCCGTCCGGGGAGCCTGGCAGGCGAGCAGCGGCAGCAGCGCCAGGGCGGCCAGAGGCTTCAGAAGGCTGGGCCTCATCAGCGGCCGCTCTTTTTCCAATCGGCCAGGAAACCCTCGATCCCCTTGTCCGTGAGGGGATGCTGGAGCATCTGGTCGAAGACCTTGGTGGGGATGGTGGCCACATGGGCTCCGGCCAGAGCCGCGTCCGTCACATGGCGGGGGCTGCGGATGCTGGCGGCCAGGCACTGGGTGTGGAGGTTGTGGGTCTCGAAGATGCCCACGATCTCGTGGATGAGCTCCATGCCGTTGAGGTTGATGTCGTCCAGGCGGCCGATGAAAGGCGAGACATAGGTGGCGCCGGCCTTGGCGGCCATGAGCGCTTGGGAGGCACTGAAGCAGAGCGTCACATTGGTATGGATGCCCTCATGCTTGAACGCATGGGCGGCCTTGAGGCCCTCCGCCGTGAGGGGCACCTTCACGACCACATTGGGGTGGATCTTGGAGAGCTTGCGGCCCTCCTCGATCATGCCTTTGGCCTCCAACGAGATGACCTCGGCGCTGATGGGGCCGTCCACGATGCCGCAGATCTCCTCGATGATGGCCTCGAAGGGCTTGCCGGTCTCTTTGGCGATGAGGGACGGGTTCGTCGTCACGCCGTCCAGCACGCCCAGCTCGTTGATCCGCTTGATGTCGCCGATGTTCGCCGTATCGATAAAGAACTTCATCACCGTCTCCCGGAAGGCCCGCTTGTCCAGCCCTTCCATTCTCTCAGGGGCCAGCCCAAGCTCAAAGGCGGGAGTTCCGCCATGAGCCAGTCCGAGATCCAGGTCCTTGATCGCGGTTTCGTCCGCCTGGTGGACACCATGGGCGGCGACCTGTCCGTCGTGAACGCGGCCCGTGTGAGCTTCGGCAAGCGCAAGGAGACCTTCGAGGAGGGCGATGCCAAGCTCATCCGCTACCTGGCCACCCACGAGCACACTTCCCCCTTCCGCCACGCCTACCTCCAGTTCCATGTGAAAGCGCCCATCTTTGTCTTCCGCCAATGGATGAAGCATCAGGTGGGTTGCAGCTGGAACGAGATCTCGGGCCGCTATGTGGAGTTCCCGGAGGACGAGTTCCATGTGCCCGGCACCTTCCGCCAGCAGGCTAAGGTGAACAAGCAGGGCAGCCTGGGCGAGATCGAGAAGGCCAACCGCGAACCAGCTGTTGAGGCCTATGTGGGCAGTTGCAAGGCCAGCGTGGCCGCCTACAAGCGGCTGTTGGAGCTGGGCGTCTGCCGCGAGCAGGCCCGCTGCGTCCTGCCCCTGGGGCTCTACTCGGAGGTCTACTGGACGACCTCGCTCCAGGCCGTGGCCCACTTCATCCGGCTGCGTTCGGAGGAGCACGCCCAGTGGGAGATCCAGGAGTACGCGCGCGCCGTGCGGACCCTTGTGGAGTCCCGCTTCCCCGCCAGCCTGGCCGCGCTGCTCGACTCCACCGTCGGCTGATCCGGCTCCATGACCAGTCCATGAAATGACCGCGCCGCTTAATCCCGCGCTTTTCCATCTGGATCCCCAGAGCACTTGGGTCATGCACTGCGCGGAGGGCCCCGTGCCCCGCGCAGCGATGCGGGCCGTGCGGGCCTTCATGTTCAAGGAACTCCAGCCCTGGAAGGTGGACTTCAAGGCGGACTTCATCGGCCTGCCCGCGGCCGTCCGCAGGGAAGCTGCGCGGATCCTGGGGGCGGAGGCCGACGACATCAGCCTCGTGGCCAGCACATCCGAGGGCCTTCAGCGCATCGCTATGGGTTTCCCCTGGCAGCCGGGCGATGAGGTTCTCGCGCCCCTGGGTGAGTTCCCCAGCAACGCCTGGCCCTGGAAGGCTCAGAGCCGGCGCGGCGTCTCCTTTCGCGAAGTGCCGCTCTGGGAGGGGCATCGCGCGGGCGCTGAGGCTTGGACCAGCGCGCCGCCTGGCATGGAGGCCGATCCCGAGACGCGGCTGCTGGACGCCATCGGCCCTTCCACGAAGGTGCTCACCCTGTCCTGGGTGCGTTTCCAGGACGGCCTGAAGCTGGACCTGTCGAAGCTGGCCGCCAACTGTGTCGAGCGCGGTGTCGCCTTGGTAGTGGATGCCATCCAGGGCCTGGGCACCTGCGCGATGCCGCCCCTCGCGGGAATCTCCGCGCTCGCCTCCGGCGGGCACAAGGGTCTCCTGGCGCCCCAGGGCTTGGGCCTGCTGTGGACGCAGCCCGTTTTCCGGGCCTCGCTGGTGCCGGGCGGATCCTGGTTGTCCGTGGAAGGCGCCACGGATTTCGCGCGCCCCAACACGGACTTCGACCGCGACTGGCTCGCGAATGGCGAGCGGCTGGAGGCAGGAGTGCCAAACCTCGTGGGCTGCGCCGCGCTGGCCGAAAGCCTGAAGGCCATTTCCTACGCAGGCGTAGAGGCCATCGAGGCCCATGTGCGGAAGTTGCAACAGCGCATGCTGTCGCGCCTGGAAGGCAGCGCTTGGGGTGAAGAGGCCGCGCGCCTCAGAGCGCTTCTGGATGCTGACCGCCTCGGCTCCATCCTGGCCTTCCACAACCGCGGCCTGGCGCCTGAGACCCTCCTGGCCGCGCTGCACAAGGGCATGCGTCATGGCGTCTACGCGTCCGTGCGCGAAGGCTACCTGCGCGTGGCCCTCCACGGCTTCCACACCGAAGCCGATGTGGACCGCGTCGTGGCGTGGATGCGGAACGGGTAGCGCGCATCCACCACGGAGCGCAGGGAGATAAGGCTGCTTGCCAATTCGTAGGCTCTTAAAAGCCCTGGGGATCTTCAACCCTATCCCTGTCAGATATGCTGAGTGCTATCGAATCCAGGAAGAATCTTCACCAGGCTTCTGAACGAGAATCAAGGTTATGAGCCAAACGATAAAAAACCAGAAACGAATCTCGATGTGGGCGTTTATCGGGATGTGGATGGTGGTTGTCTTGGGCGCTTTCGCCCTGACTTTTGGCCCTCTGTCCAGCTGGGGGTTCAACCCGCACGATGTATTTGGGATTGTACTGGTTACAGTGCCATGGCTTTTACCAGTGATCGTCATCGGCCGTTATCTCGGCCCTCGCTTGGCAACCAGAGGGCTTTGGAGAACCTTCTGGCACCAGCTCCTCGCTTCGGTGATTTGGAGCGCCTTCGCCACACTCGCGCTCTTCCTGGTTCTTTTCCATGGAGATGTTATGGATTTCTTCGGAGGAGGCCATAGCGTTAAATCACTCTTCTTGACATTGGTGGCCGGTTTCCCTGTGTTCTCGCTGACATTCTTCATTCTTTTTCTACCCGCGACTTTTCTCGCCTCGGCCGTCGCCGTCAGGTTTCTACCCCGCCGCTCCTGAAAGCATCCCACCGACAGCAAGGCTTTTATGGAGTGTTTCGTTCACTGGAACTACCCAGAAATGAGCTCTCCCACTTCCTCTCTGTGCGCTCCGTGATCTCTGTGGTGAGTAGTTTTACCTGAACAGCCAGCTCACCTTCATCTGCACGACATCGTCGCTGGGCAGGCGGCTGAGGGCGGAGAGGTCGGTGATGGGGCTCAGGGCCGCGCTGCCGCTGGTAAGGGCGTTGGTGGCGGCGCCGTGGGTGTAGACGAGGAAGAAGGCGGAGCCCGGTTTGAACTCCCAGCGGGTGATGAGGTTCAGCCTCCAGAGGCGGTCGTTGAAGGCCGTGGGGTCCGTGGTGGTGGTGGGTGTGAGGGTCCAGTCGTCCTGGTAGGCCCGCAGGTCGCGGTAGCCCCAGGCGTTCTCCATCCACTGGCTGAAGGCTTGGACCGTGAATTGCGGACTGAAGGCGTAGGACACCCGCAGCGTCTGGTTGAACTCCGACAACCGCCGCAGGCCCGTGAGGGGCGTGCCCGGCGCCTGCCCGGGGATGGGCGGGGGTTCGGCGCCCACGGTCTCCAGCCAGGCGCGGGAACCGGCATCGTGGGAGACGCTGGTCTCGAATTGCACCTCCATCGCCGGGTGCGGTTTCAGGCTCTGGAAAAAGTCCGCGCCGGTGCTGGTCCCGCCCTCGTTCCACCGCTGAGACACGCTGACGCGCCCGTACCAGGGCCGGTTGCCCGCGGTGTCGAAGCCGAGGTTCACCCCGGGCCGGTCGGGGCGTCGCAGGTACTTCTTCACGGGCGCGCCGGTGGCCCGCAATTCCTGGTCGTCGAAGGCCGGCAGGCTCAGGTTCGCGCCGCCCCAAAGGCTCCAGAAATTCGTGAAGTCCGTGTGGCCGTTGAGGCCGAGGGAGCGGTCGAAGACCACGCCGTCCTGGTCGCGGGAGAAGTTCGCCCAACTCCCCCAACCCCAGTTGCGGAAGGGCCCCGCCGTGCCGTCCCAGTTGCGGCTGAGGGAGGCGTAGACGGACTGGTAGTCGGCGCGACCCATGTAGCCGAGGCCGCCCACATTGAAGCCGCGCCCCGCGTTCTCCAGTGAGCCCGACGCGTTCCAGCCGCTGGCCCAGCTCTTGGAGCCCGAAGTCATGCCGTACCAGCCCTGGTCCTTCGCATCGGCCGTGCCGGCCTCGCTGCGGTCGAGGGCGAAGCTGAGCTTGGCGCTGCGGTCCTCGCTCTTCCAGGCTCCGTCCGCCGCCGCGAGACGCGTGAGCTGGCCGCCGCTCTCCGAGGGCTGGCGCGCTCCGCCGAAGAAGCCGATGAAGCTGCCGCGGTCATCCAGCGTCTGCGTGGCGCGCAACAGGCCGAAGGTGTCGGCTCCCGCCAACCGGGGGTGGATGACGCTGCCATCCGTCCCCCGCACACTGGCGTCCGCCGCGGCCGTGCGCGCACCCAAGGTGCCGAAGGCCAGGCCGTCTTCCGTCTTCACCGTGTACTTGGCGGCGCCATCGATGTCCTGGGCGGAGGGTTGCGAGAGGATCGTCTCGCCGGACAGAGGAGCGTAGCCGCTCACGCCCGCGCCGATGCGGCGGCTGTAGAAGAGCGTGGGCCCGTTGGTGCGGAAGATGTCGGAGCCATCCAGGAAAAAGGGCCGCTTTTCCGGCAACCAGGTCTCGACTGTGGAGAGGTTCAGCACCGCCTGGTCCACTTCCACTTGGCCGAAGTCGGGACGCACGCTCAGGTCCAGCTGCGCATTAGGGCCCACGCTGAAGTGGCCGTCGCCCCCTGCCCCCCAACGGACGCCGCGGTCATCGTAGTCCGCGGCCGTGGCCAGCTTGTCCTGCACGCTGAGGTAAGGGATCAGCTCGCGGCGCGGCTGGGGGCTGAGACCCTTCAGCCCGGTGAGTTCCGGGAAGCGGCTCACGAAGGCGTTCTCGCCCCGGGGCGGCGCCATCCACTGCGTGGTCTCGCGGATCGCGCCCTGGTCCGAACGGCCGAAGTTGATGCCCCACACCTGATCGTCCTGTCCAGGGTGGATGCGCAACAGGGAAAGCGGGATCTTCAGCTCGCAGGTCCAGCCGTCCGCGTCCACATGCACCGCGCTTTCCCAGACGCCGTCCCAAGAGAAGTCCGTGCCCGTGTCGTTGTAGAGCGCCGCGTCGCGCTGCACGCCGCCCGCGTTGACCCAGAAGCCGTAGCCGCTGCGGTGGTCGTGCAGGCTGTCGAGGTAGACCGTGAACCAGTCTGAGGAGCTGTCCTGGTCCCGGCGATGCACGCGGCGCACCACATCCCTGCTGCCGGGGGCGTGATGCATCCGCGCGCCGATGTAAAGGTAGTGATCGTCGTAGAGGACCTTCACTTCCGTGGGCCGTCGGGCCTTCGCGCCGTAGTCCGGCCAGGTCTCCTGGAAGGCTCCCGCGATGGGCGCCGCGGCCCAAGCGGGATCATCCATACGGCCATCCAGCCTCAGTTCGTGATCCGCGCGCACGGCCCGCAGACTGGGCAGGGGGTAGTCCTGCACCGCCGCGAGACGGAGCGTGAGCGCCGAAGCCGCGAGAAGGCCTGTCCAGCGCCGCGTCATGCCGCTCCTACGAAAAAGCCCCGGGGAACCTGGAGGTTCTGTCGGGGCACCACTAATATACCACGCCTTCCGAGGCATGAACTATCCTCATTCCTGGAGAAGCCCATGCGCCGCGCCCTCGCCACCCTCGTCTTCCTGTTGCCCCCCGTTCTCATGGCGGGCGGCAACGGTGCAGTCACGGCGAAAGGCCACCGCTTCACCGCCGAAGTCGCGGTGTCGGAGGCTGAGCGGGCCCAGGGCCTCATGGGTCGCCACGAGCTGGCCAGCGACCGCTGCATGATCTTCCTCTACACCGAGGACGGCCCCCATCCCATCTGGATGAAGAACTGCTTCATCTCCCTCGATGTGGCGTGGACCGACAAGGACGGCAAGGTCGTGGAGCTGGTGCCCGATGTGCCGCCGCCCTCACCCATCCAGGTCTACGCCAACGACGCCGACTATCCGAACTTCGGCGGCAAGGTGGACAGCCGCCACTTCATCGAGTTCCCCCAGGGCACTTTCAAGCGCATCGGCCTCAAGGTGGGCGACCGCATCGGTTGGGACCTCAAGCTGGACGACGGCACGCTCGTGAAGGACGGCGCCGCGGAAGCGATGAAGGGCGCGAAGCTGAAGAAGAAGTAGCTACTCTTCCTTCGCGCTCGCCCGCTTCGGCACCCGCGCCAGCGCAGCCAGATGCGGGGGTGGGGGCGGCAGGTTGGGCAGGTCCAGGGGCGCGATCCGCTCGGAGAGCAGGCTCCAGGCCCTGGCGTGCTTGGGCAGGCGCTCGGGCTGCATGACTTCGAAGCCCTGGGCCCAGGGCACGAAGGGCGGCAGGATCAGCGCGTAGCCCGTGTGCAGGAAGGCCGGCACGCGCATCCAGTCGGGCTTCCCTTCGGGATCCTGGGCGGGCAGGGCGAAGAGCGGATGGACGCCGCCATTGATCCACAGCGCGCCGGGCTCCAGGCGCGGGTAGACGAAGATGCGGCGGCGGTGCAGGAGCGCAAAGGGCCCCACGCGGTGCTGCTCCACGGGTGTGATGCCGGTGTCTTTCAAGGCAGGGCCGTTGGCGCGGTCGGGATGGCCCACCACCTGGATGACCTTGCGCCCGCTTGTGCCCAGCTTCTTGAAGAGCTGGCGCAACTCCTCGCGCTCGTCGGCCTCGACGGCACCTTGGGCCGGTTTGATATCGCCCAGAAGGGCGACCTGCGCGGGTTTGAGGTCGTCCAGCAGGGAGACGAGGCGTTCCCACAATTCCTGATGGGTGCTTCCGAAGAGCTCCGGCTTGCGGCGGCGGGCGGCGCCCAGGCCCAGGAAGAGGTCCGCCAGCACGAGCGTGCCGGTCTTGGGCAGCCAGGCCGCCCGCCGGCTGTCGAGGATGAGTTCGTCGGAGAGCGTCACCTGCATAGGGCCATTGGACCATAAGCGCTAAGAGTGTGTCTCAAGGGCTCCGCGTGCCGCGACGGGTGTCAACCGCGTGATCCGGCTAGGAAGGGGCCGCAGAGCGATGCGGCCATATCGTTCAAGGCCCGTGACAACGCCGGTCGCGCGGTTGGCCCCGTCCCTTCGGGCAGGAGCGGCGGCTGTCGCCATGCTGTGTCAGGCTCGTTGCGTGTAGTGCTGCTACACCGCACCTCGCCTTCCTTACCTGGCTCCGTCGGCGCCCCTGCGCGGCACACGGAGCCCTTGAGACACACTCTTTGCATGACCGAACGATGGCTGGAACTCGAATGGCAGGGGCGGCGGCGCAGGGCGCTGCTGCAAGGCGTGGGCGGGTCCGGTCCCGTGCCGCTCATCGTCGCCCTCCATGGCACGGGCGGCACGCCTCGGCTCATGGCGAAGATCACAGGGCTCTCGGGCCGAGCGCCGGACCTCGTGCTCTACCCGGCCGCGCTGGGCGAGCCGGGCAGCGAGGATCCCGCCCGCGGAGCCGCCTGGAACGCGGGGCCGGGCCTGGGGCATCCTGATTTTCCCGATGCGGACGACACCGGCTTCCTGCGGGCGCTGATCGCGCTCGTCCTTGACGAAGCCTCCGTGGATCCTGATCGCATTCATCTCGCGGGCCTCAGCAACGGGGGCCGCATGGCCTATCGCATGGTGCTTGAAGCCGCGGACCTCTTCGCGTCCATGGCCGTGGTGGCGGGTGGTTGGGACGGCTCCGGCCCCGTTCCTACGCGGCCCGTCTCCACGCTCATCTTCCATGGCGCCGCGGACCGGCACATTCCGTACGAAGGCGGGTTGGGCGCCAAGGGCCGCCCCGTCGTCCACCGTTCCGCGCCGGAGACAGCCTTCGCCTGGGCGAAGGTCATGGGCTGCGCGCCGAAGATCCACCGCAGCGCCACGGGTCCGCATCATCTCGATCTCGCCCGCGGCGCGGATGGCACGGAGGTGGGGCTCTGGACCGTGGGAGGCCAGGGTCATGCCTGGCCCGGCGGCCGCGCCTGGTCGCCCGCGGCGGACGCGCCCGCGATGGATCTCGACGCGACGGGCCTCATCCTGGATTTCTTCGAACGCCATTCCCGCTGACACACTGGAAGGCGGAGGCGGCATGGGCCAGTGGACGATGTGGATGGGCGCCATGCTGGCGGGGGTAAGCGCGGGCGCGCTCTCGGGCATGTTCGGCATCGGCGGCGGCATCGTGCTCGTGCCCGTGCTGGGCGCCCTCCTGAGCCTGGACCAACATCAGGCCCAGGGCATCTCGCTGGCCACCATGCTGGCGCCCATCGGCCTTCCCGCCGTGCTGCACTACCGCAAGGCCGGCCACCGCATCCGGTGGAAGCTGGTGGGCTACCTCATCTGCGGATTCGTGCTGGGCGTGACGGCGGGCTCGCTGCTGGCCAACGCCATCCCCGAACGCCCGCTCCGCTGGACCTTCATCGGATTCCTGTTGCTGATGGCCCTGCGCTACGCCTTCGTCGCGCGGGAAGGTGGCGAGGTCATCACGAAGCCGGAGCCCTCCCTGGGCGCGATGGTGGCTTTCGGTCTCATCATCGGTGCCGTGGGCGGCCTCATGTCGGGACTGCTGGGCATCGGCGGCGGTGCCGTCATCATCCCGTTGCTCGCCTTGTGGATGGGCCTGCCCCAGCACGAGGCCCAGGTGACGAGCCTCGCCCTCATGCTCCCGCCCATCGGCCTGCCCGGTGTGCTCGTCTATGCCGGAGACCACGGCCTGCCCTGGGTGCTGCTCCTCTTCGCGGGCGCGGGCTTCGCCATGGGCGCCCTGCTGGGCGCCCGCTTCGCCACCGGCCTGCGGAGCCGCGCCCTCCAAGGCGTCTTCGCGGCCTTCATGGTGCTGCTGGCCGTGCTGCTGGCCATCAAGGCCTGACATAATCGCGGAGACGGAGACCCCTCGTGCCCCTGGACGCCCCGACGCCCCTCTACCAAGGCGAACGACTGCGGGACCTGATCCTGTGTTACGCGGGACCCTGGGCCTTCCGTCCCTACTTGCGGAATCGCGAGGACAGCGAGCTGCTCTGGCACGCGCGGCAAGGTGTGCTGCTGGCCTTCGTGGAATGCGTCATGACCCTAGCTCTCCTCATCTTCGGTTTCTTCCCCCTCTTCGGCGCCGTGTCCACCCACTTCATGCTGCCCCTCTGGCTCCTCTGGTGCCTCGGCATGAGCGTGGCGAGCATCCTGCAAGCCACGAAGGGCAAGCGGCATAGGATTCCGGTGATCCACCAGTTCGTGGAATATCTCTGATGACGAGATCGAACCTCCGCGTTTTGATAGCCTGGGCTCTGGTATTCCTCTTGTTGTGGCCCCTCGGAATTTTGTTCGATGCGATGGATTGGCCTCTCTTCCATTCCTGGGCATTAGGGCATGGCTCTGCTGTGTTGGCAGCTCCTATGCTGTTCTTCATTTGCCTTTTTACTTTGAAGATCATTCCCTGGTTCAGAAATACCTAGAGATTCGGACCCTTGGTGGGCCTACAAGCTGGCGCAAGCCAAGGTTGAAAGTCACGAGTCAGAAGCCTAAAGGATCAGCATCGCGTCGCCGTAGCTGAAGAAGCGGTAGCGTTCCTTCACGGCCTCGGCGTAGCAGGCCTTCGCGAAGTCGGTGCCCAGCCAGGCGCAGACGAGGACGAAAAGGGTGCTTTCGGGCAGATGGAAGTTGGTGAGCAGCTGGGTGGCGGTGTGGAGCTCGTAGCCGGGCTTGATGAAGATCCGGGTGGCGCCGGAACGCGCGAGGCGCGCGCCATCCCAAGCGGCTTCCAGCGTACGCAACGAGGTCGTGCCCACGGAGAGCACGGGACGGGACCGTTCCCGCAACACGGGCTCCAGCGCGGCGGCCGTGGCCTCGGGGATTTCCCAGCGCTCCTCGTGCATGGGGTGGTCTTCCAGGTTCTCGGCGCTCATGGGGCGGAAGGTGCCGAGACCCACATGGAGCCGCACGGGGAGCCAATCGCATTGATTTGAGTTCAAACTATTTATGAGTTCCGGCGTGAAGTGTAGGCCCGCAGTGGGCGCCGCCACGGCCTCGCCACCGGTGGCGAAGACGGTCTGGTAGCGGGACTCGTCCTCCTCGCCGCTGAGATGGTCGATGTAGGGCGGCAGGGGCAGGCGGCCGATGCGGTCGATCTCATCCCAGTCCAGGGGATGGCCGGAATGCACCTCCACTTCCCGCAAGCCTTCATCGAGGGTTTCCAGCACACGAAGGTGCGCCATGACGATGCCGCGTTCAGGATCCACAACCTCGACTTTCGCGCCGGGCTTCAGCCGCGCGCCAGGGCGCACCATGGCCTCGAAACGGCCGGGACCCAGGGCCCGCAGCAGCAGCGCTTCGCCCTTGCCACCGCCTGTCCGGCGGAGGAAGAGCCGCGCGTGGCGCACTTTCACATCGTTGGGCACAATGATCGTGCCCGGTGCGATCAGTTCCGGCAGATCGCGGATGCCGCGATGGGACCAGGTCCGCGTCTCGCGGTCCACCACCAGCAAGCGCGCCCCGTCCCGCGCCGGAGCGGGATGCTGCGCGATGAGTTCCGGCGGCAGGTCGAAATCGAAATCCGTCCGCTTCATGCGTCCTGGAACTGCAGGGCGTGGAGCCGCGCGTATTCGCCACCCTTCGCCAGCAGCTCATCGTGAGTGCCCTGCTCCACGATCTGGCCGTGCTTGAGGGCGCAGATGCGGGTGGCGCGTTGGATGGTGGAGAGGCGGTGGGCGATGACGATGGTGGTGCGGTCCTTCATGAGCTCTTCCAGGGCGGCCTGCACGGCCCGCTCGCTCTCGGTGTCGAGGGCGCTGGTGGCCTCATCCAGCACGAGGATGGGCGGATCCTGGAGCAGGGCGCGGGCGATGGCGAGGCGCTGGCGCTGGCCGCCGCTGAGGCTGGAACCCGTCTCGGCGAGAGGCGTGTCGTAGCCGTTGGCGAGCGCGGCGATGAAGTCATGGGCGTGGGCGCGCTTGGCGGCCTGGATGACGGCCTCGCGGCTGGCTTCTTTCCCGTAGGCGATGTTGTCATGGATGCTGTCCATGAAGAGCAGCGTCTCCTGCGTGACGACGCCGATGCGCTTGCGCAGCTCGCGCGGGTCGAAATCCCGGAGGTCCGTCCCGTCCAGCGTGAGGCGGCCTTCCGTGGGGTCGAAGAAGCGCGGCACGAGGTTGGCCATGGTCGTCTTGCCGCCGCCGGAACTGCCCACGAGCGCCACGGTCTCGCCGCGCCGCACGGTGAGATCGATGCCGCGCAGCACCTGGTGGTTCTGGTCGTAGGAGAAGGCTACATGTTCGAAGGCGAGCTTGCTGGGGCGATCCGGCAAAGGCGCGGGCCGTTCGGGCGCCACAAGGACAGGCTGCGTGTCGAGAAGCGTGAAGATGCGTTCGAGCGCCACCGAGCTGCTTTGCATCTCCGCGTAGATCTTCGTCAAGGAGCGGATCGGGTCGTAGAGCTGATAGATGATCAGGAGCAGGCCGAGGAACGCGCCGCCTGTCATGCGGTGCGCGTGCACCTCTGAGGCGCCGTAATAGATGAGCAGGGCCAGGAGGAGTCCTCCGACGATTTCCATGATGGGGCTCGACAGGGCTTGGCTCCGCACCACCTTCACACCCATCCGGTACAGGTCCTGGCTCTGGTCGCGGAAGCGGCGGCTCTCGTAGTCTTCGCGGGCGAAGGCTTTCACCACGCGCATGTTGGAGAGCACTTCCTTGAGCCGCTGGAGCAACATGTCGGCGCTCTTCTGCGTTCGGTGGCCCACGCTCCGGATGCGCTTGCTGATGCGCTTCACGGGCAGGAAGACCAGCGGGAAGAGCGCGGCCACGAAAACCGGCATGCGCCAGTCGTGGCTGATGAGGGCTATGGTCATGGCCACGGCCATGGAGACCTGCTTGATGATTTCGGAGACCTGGGTGGATGCCACCTGCTGGACCGCTCCGACATCCCCCAGCACGCGGTTCATGAGCTGGCCCACGGGATATCTCTGGAAGAAAGGCGGGTCCTGGATGAGGACCTGGTCGAAAAGACGCACACGGAGATCACGCACGGCCTTCATGCCGCTCTTGGCCACCATCACCGAACCGGCGTATATGAAACATCCGCGCAAGAAGAAGATGAAAACGATGCATGCAGGCAAGAGCCAGAGGCTGTGGCGCAGGCCTTCCTGGATCGGCAGCGAGTCAACCAGGTGGCGCGTGAAGGACTGCAGGGGAGCCATCTTGCCTCCCGCGCCCATATTCAGCTCTTCATCGAACACCAGCATGATGAGGCCGATGCTCAGAGCCTGAAGGCTGCTGGCCATAGACAGAAGCACGCCTCCGCCGATTGTCCCGGGCAGGTAGGCCTTGAGATGCTGGCGGTAGAAACGCTGGATCGGCGACATGGACCCTCGGCTACCAGAGTAGCGGAGCCTCTTATTCCACCGTCACCGTCACCTTGCTGTCGGAGTCGTCCAGGCTGAAGAGCTCGGTGCCCTTGGGCTCGGAGAGGGCCTCGGCCAGGATGCGCTGGACATCGATGCCCTTGGCGCGGGCCTCCCGGAGCTGGGTGTCGCTGAGGTAGTTCGTCACGCCCTGGGCGAAGGCTGCGGAGACGCGGACCGTCACGGTGTCCTGTGGCGTCGCCTTCTTCTCTTTGATGCGCACCACGATGAAGCGGGGCGCGGCCTCGGGCAGCTCGGGCTTGGCGCCCATGGCCAGAAGGGCCTGGCGGCAGGCCTCGGCGCTCACGGGCATGCGCAGGCCTTGCTGGAGCACAGGTGTGGCGCGGGCGTCCTTGCGCTTGGCCAGTTGGAGCGCGGCGGCCACGCGGACCTCATCGCGGTCCTCTTCCAGCGCCTGGACGAGGCCCGCCTGGGCCGAGGGCTGGTCCCACTGGCGCACGCCCCAGCAGCGGATGCGGTTTAGCTTGGCTTCACGGATGAGGAGGCGCTGATCGGAGTAACGGAGGATGAAGCTGGAATAAGCGGCGGAGGCCTCGTCCCAGCGCTGGTCCTGCTCCAGCGTGGCGGCGAGCCAGAAGGCGGATTCGGGCGCGCGGGTGGAGTCCGGATACTTGGCCAGCAGGGCGCGATAGGCGCCTGCGGCGTCGAACCAGCGCTGGGCGTAGCGCAGATCCCGGGCCTGCCGGAAGAGCGCGTCCGCGCCATCCTTGGCAGGGGGGAGGGCCGGTTCGGGAGGGAGGGCGCCCGCCGCCGTTCCCGAAACAAGGATGGCGGGCACCAGCAGGAACGGCAGCTTCATGGTTGGGCGCTCTGCAAGCGGAGGCTCATGCGCTCGGCTTCACCGCCGAGATCCTTGGCCATGGCGTACTGGCGCAGCTCCTTGTCCCGCTCAGGCGAGAGGCAGCCGTCCTCCAGCGCGATCTCCGATAACCAGGCGTGGAGGTCTGTGCGCGTGTTCTCCGCGCCGGTGACGGGGCTGCCCTGGGCGGCGAGCTGATGGCTGGCTTCCAAGAGGGCCACGGCGGTCTCGCGTTCCAGGCGGCGGTCTTCTTCCCCGCGGGTGCAGCTGGGCGGCTTCTTCTCGAAGTCGCGGACGAGGCCCGCGGCCTGGTCGAAGAAGGCGCCCCAGGCCCGGTCCTGGGCCCGCTTGAGGGCGGTCTGGTCGATGCGTGCGCGATCCGCGGATTGAGCCTGGAGATCGTTCATGCGATGGATGGCGTAGGCGGAGGGGCCCAGGATCATGAGGACGGCGGCCGCGGCGGGAAGCCAAGCTCCGCCCCAGTTCCGGCGGGGCGCCAGATTGGGCGCCAGGGCCTCGCCATGGGCCGCCATCGCCAGATGCAGTTCCAGGAGGCCCGCCAGTTCGGTCTGAGTGGCGGCATCCTCCGGCCAGAGCTCGGGATGCTCCAGCAGCTCGAGGAGCCGGGCGTCGTCAAGGTTCTGGGGGACGGGGTTCATGGTGTGGGTCCAAGGGTCTTACGGAGTTTGCTGAGGCTTTGGAAGAGGGTGGCTTTGACGGTGCCTTCTGCGCAGCCGAGTTCCTGGGCGATGTCCCGCACAGGCCGGTCCTGGATGTAGTAGGCCAGGACCATGGCGCGCTGCCGGGGCGTCAGGCCCTGGAGGGCCTCGCGCAGGGCTTCGAGCCTGCGTCCCTGGTCCACCGGCTCCCAAGGGGAGGGTTGGTGCGGGTCGGGTGCGTCAAAGGCCTCGGGAGTTGGCAGCTCCCGTCCTCTTTTACGCAGATGGTCGGTCGCCGCATTAGCCGCC
>DASRXV010000108.1:0-6556 GCA_035687325.1 Holophagaceae bacterium | reverse complement strand
TGACGCTTCCCACCCAATCCGATCGGAGGGCACGATGAGCAAGCTGAAGGGCACGAAGACCCACCAGAACCTGAAGGACGCCTTCGCGGGCGAGAGCCAGGCGAACCGGCGCTACCTGTACTTCGCCAAGATCGCGGACATCGAGGGCTACCCCGAGGTGGCCGGCAACTTCAAGGAGACGGCGGATGGCGAAACGGGCCACGCCCACGGCCATCTGGACTACCTGAAGGCCGTCGGCGATCCGGCCACGGACCTCCCCATCGGCGATTCCACGCTGAACCTCAAGGCCGCCATCGCGGGCGAGACGCACGAGTACACGGACATGTACCCGGGCATGGCCAAGAGCGCGCGCGAAGAGGGCTTCCCTGAGATCGCCGACTGGTTCGAGACCCTGGCCAAGGCCGAGAAGAGCCACGCCGGACGCTTCCAGAAGATGCTGGAGAGCATTTCCTAAGGCGGCTGGTCGCAGAGGGCGCGGAGCGAGCACAGAGAACACAGATTTTTTTCTGCGTCTTCTGTGGCCCCCTGCGCCCTCTGTGACCAGCTCCTTCGCCGGAGCATCCATGGCGGAGCACTACTCGCTGGACGGGCATGACAAGCCGGAGACCACGCCGGGGGAGCGCATCAGCTACCAGGCAGGCAGGGGCACGGTCTACGATCCCAGCGACTCGCGCTACTGGGACGCGGACCTGCTGAAGGAGGAGACCGAGCGGGTCTTCGAGGTTTGCCACGGCTGCCGCATGTGCTTCAAGTACTGCGACAGCTTCCCCAGCCTCTTCAGCTTCATCGACGACCGCCACAACGGCGATGTGCGCGGACTTACGAAGCGCGAGACCGACACGGTCATGGACGCCTGTTTCCAGTGCAAGCTCTGCGAAGTGCAGTGCCCTTACACGCCGCGAGAGGGCCACGAATTCCAACTGGACTTCCCCAAGCTCGTGCATCGCTACCAGGCCCAGCGCCTGAAGCGGGAAGGGCGCGGCTTCCGCAAGGAGTTGCGCCGCCGCATGCTGGGCAACCCCGATCTGGCCGCGAAGTTGGCCCGGGCGAGCTTCGGCGTCGCCAACCGCATGAACCGCGTGAAGCTCCACCGCTGGTTCATGGAGAAGATGCTGGGTGTCCACAAGGACGCGCACCTGCCGGATTTCGCGCAGCAGACTTTCGAGGCCTGGGCGGAGAAGAACGGACGCATTCAGAAGGGGACGGGTGCGGAGGCTGTGCTCTTCGAAACCTGCTTCGTGCAGAACAACGATCCGGGCCTGGGCCGCGACACGCTCGAAGTGCTCGACAAGAACGGCTGCCACGCGGGGTGCGTGAAGGGCCTGGCCTGCTGCGGTATGCCGGCCTGGGAACATGGCGATCTGGACCTGCTCCGCAAGCAGGCCCGGCGCAACCTGGATGCGCTCATGCCCCATGTGGAGGCGGGCTCCAAGGTCATCGCCATCAACCCCACCTGCGCCATGATGCTGCGCCGCGAGTATCCCGAGCTATTGGAAGGCGAGGACCGCGCGCGGGCGAAGCAACTGGCGGAGGCCGTGCGCGATCCGGGCGAGTTCCTCTGGTCCATCCGCAACGAGCCTCGCGCCAACTGGCATTTCGAATCCACGCCCGGCCCCATCGCCTACCATGCGCCCTGCCACCTCCGCGCCCAGGCCGTGGGATTCAAGGGCCGCGACCTGCTCCGCAAGATCCCCGGCGTGACGGTCTCCACCGTCATGGAGTGCTGCGGGCACGATGGCACCTACGCCATGAAGGTGGAAACCTACGACGATTCCAAACGCATCGGCGAGAAGGCCTTCCATGGCATGCAGGGCAACGAGGCCGCCCAGGTATGGGCCACGGAATGCCCCTTGGCGGGCCTCCAGTTCGAGCACCACGCGGGCCGCAAGGCCCTCCATCCCATGACCATCCTGTCGCGGGCCTACCGCAAGGACGGGTTCCCGACGCCGGTTCCGAAGGAAGGCGAATGAAGCGAGTCCAGCGCTCCGAACTTCTCGATTTCGTCACCTACGGCGAGCAGCGGGACCGCATCCGCGCTTCGGCCATGGCGGCCAAGGATCTGCGCCGCGTCCACCTGGGACCGCACCTCACCTTCCTCTTCGAGAACCACGAGACCACGCGGTACCAGGTGCAGGAGATGATCCGCTCCGAGCAGATGGTGCGGGAATCCGACATCCAGCATGAACTGGACACCTACAACGCGTTGATGGGCGGAGACGGCGAGCTGGGCGCCACGCTGCTCATCGAGATCGACGACGCGGCCCAGCGGCCGGAACTCCTAAGGAAGTGGCGCGACCTGCCGCGGCGCATCGCCCTCACCTTCGTGGACGGGTCCGAGGCTTTCGCCGCGGTGGACGAGGACCAGTTCAACGAGGAGAAGGCCAGCAGCGTCCAGTTCCTCACCTTCAAGGTGGATGGCCACGCGCCCAAGGGCCTGCGGGTGGACCACCCGGATTACAAAGCGGAAACGGTTTTCACGGCCGCCCAGCGCGCGGCGCTGCTGGAGGATTTGGGCTAGGCTCTCTCCATGCCCATCCTTGAGCGTCTCAAAGCCTTGGCCTCCCGTCGCCGCCGCTGGCTCTACGCCGCTGGGACGGTCTTCCTCCTCTACAGCATCTTCGGTTTCTTCATCGCGCCGGGGATCCTCAAGTCGAAGCTGGAGGCGGCGCTTTCCGAGGCCACGCACCGCAAGGCCACCCTCGCCAAGGTCCGGGTGAACCCGCTGGTGCCGTCCGTGACGGTGGATGGCCTGGTAATCCGCGCCAAGGACGGCGCGCCCTGGGTCTCTTGCGAGCGCATCTATGTGAACGCCCGCGTGCTGCCGCTGTTGTGGCACACGGTCTCGCTCAAGGAACTGGCCATCATCCGGCCTAGCGTGCAGATCGGACTGGATGTGCAAGGCAAGCCGGAGTTCGCGGACCTGATGGAGGGCGGGCCCGAGACGCCCGCCGCGCCGGAGAAACCGTCGAAGCCCTGGACCTTCGCGCTGGGCCACTTCAGCCTCACGGAAGGGCGCGTGCCGTTCGTGGACCGCTCCACGCAACCGGATTTCCGCACGGTGCTGGGACCTCTGAGCATCCACCTCGACGGCTTCCGCACGACGCCTGGCGCCAACGGCGAATACTCCTTCGAGGCCTGGACGGACGCGGGTGAGCGGCTGGCCTGGTCCGGCAGCATTGGGGTGAGCCCGCTGGCCTCCAACGGCCGCATCTCGCTGCGCAACCTCGACCTCATGAAGTACGATCCGTACCTCCATGAAGCCATGGACATGACCTTGAAGGGCGGCAGGGCGGATCTGGACGCGCGATACCGCTTCGCCTGGGGACCCTCCTCGAAGGTCGCGGTGGTGGACGACGCGAAGTTCGCTCTGACGGGCCTGCAGGCGGCACGACCCGGAGCGGCCGCTTCTGACTTGGCCTTCCCTGCGCTGGAGGCCAGCGGCGTGCAGGCCGATCTCCTCGCCAACCGCGTGGAGGTGGGGCTTCTTTCCGCCAAGGACGGCACCATCACCGTGGTTCGCGCCAAGGACGGTTCGTTGAACCTCGCGCAGCTCTTCGGCCCGCCGCCGGGTGTCAAGCCCAAGCCGAAGGACCCCGCCGCTAAGCCTCTTGCATTCAAGTTGGACGAGGCCGCGCTCCAGAATTTCAAACTGGATTGGGCGGACGACAGCACCGCTAGGCCCGCGCGGCTCGGTATCACGGCGCTGGATTTCAAGCTCCGCGATTTCTCCCTGGACCCCAAGCATGCCGCGCAGGCGGAGTTGCAGGGCAAGGTGGGGGACGCCGGAACGCTGCACATGGTTGGTCCCGTGCATCTGCTGGGCTTCAGCGCTGATCTGGACGCGGAGGGCGCGGGTCTCGATCTCCAGCCCTTCGACCCCTACTTCGATCCGGCCCTGGACCTGCGCATCAACAAAGGGCAGCTGGGCCTCAAAGGACGGTTGAAGCTGGCCTTTGAAGGCACCAAGCATGATGGGATCGCCTATGCGGGCGATGGCTCCATTGACACATTCGAAGCGGCGGACGGTCGCGACCACGAGGTGATGCTGCGCTGGAAGCGGCTCCAGCTGGCGGGCCTCGACACCACCACAGCGCCCCTCGCGCTCAAGCTCCGCGCTCTGACCTGGACCGCGCCGGAAGGCCGCCTCGTCATCGCCGCCGATGGCACCACGAATGTGGCGAGGGCTCTGAAGCTCTCGGAGCAGGTCCCGGCCTCGCCGCCCGCGGCGATCATCACGCCCACGCCCGCGCCGCCGCCTGGCCAGGCGCCGATGAAGCTGGCCATCGCCCTCATCGCCATGAAGGACGGCCGCCTCAGTTTCATCGACCGCAGCCTGAGCCCCAACGCGGCCTTGCTCCTGGACAAGCTCCAAGGGCGCTACGAGAAGCTCTCCACCGATCCGTCGTCTGTCTCCACCGTGGACTTCACGGGCCTGGCGGGCGGTCTAGCGCCGCTGTCCATCAAGGGCCGGGCCATGCCCTTCCGCACGGACCAGGACACGGATGTGGTGGTGAAGATCGATGGCTCCGACCTCGCCGACTTCGATCCCTATGTGCGCAAGTACATCGGCCGCACGGTGCAGAAGGGGAAGCTGGGCGTGGATGCCCATGTGGCCATCCAGCACCGCGCGCTGGATGTGCTGGCCAAGGTGAAGCTGGACCGGTTCTACCTGGGCGATAAGGTGGACAGCCCCGACGCCACGCACTTGCCCGTGAAGCTGGCGCTGGCGCTGCTGCGGGACCGCAAGGGCGTCATCGATTTCGAGCTGCCGGTGCAGGGCAACCTCGACGACCCGGACATCAGGTATGGCCGCATCATCTGGAACGCCGTGCTCAATGTGCTGGGCAAGGTGGCGGCCAGTCCCTTCACGCTCCTGGGCAAGCTCTTCGGCGGCGGCGAGGACCTGAGCTTCGTGGCTTTCGCGCCCGGCGAGGACCAGCTGACGCCCGAAGCGCAGAAGAAACTCGAAGCCCTCGCGAAGTCGCTGCAAGAACGCCCCGACCTCCAGATGGATGTGGAGGGCGCCGTGGACCCGGCCGCGGATGGCGCGGCCCTGCGAAAAGCCGAGCTGGACCAGAAGCTGCAGGGCACGGATCTGAAGACGCTCTTCTTCAAGACTTTCCCGCCGGATCCCAAGGCCAAGGCTAAGGCGCCGGAACCGCCACCCGCGGAGATGGAGCAGCGCCTCCTCGCCGCGCAACCCGTGGACGCGAACACGCTGGACGACCTTGCCCAGCGCCGTGCCAAGGCCGTGCTGGCCGCGCTCCAGCAGCTTCAGGCGCCCCAGGATCGCGTCTTCCAGTCGAAGGGAGCCCGCAGCGCGGACGAAACCCGTCAGGCCCGCGTCTGGTTCGCCATGAAATGAATTTCAGCGCAGCGTCCCGCGCAGGTCCACCAGCACCTGGTCCACGGCGTCCACCCGGATGATCCCCATCCGCGGGTATTCGAAATCCATGATGATGTAGAGCGCGCCTACCATCACGACCGCGTAGCCCGCGATGTGCAGCCAACCCCGCGTCCGCGCGCCCGCCATGCCAAAGCCCACGAACAGCGCGCTCACGAGCGTCATGAGGAAGAGGAGGTCGTAGATGACGGCCGGGGGATGGGTCTGGCTGGCCACAGCGCGCGTGGTGGTGATGTCGATCATGTCGTTCAGCGCGGGCAGCATGAGCATGGCGGGAGGCGTGGACGGAGCCTCCTTCGCTGCCGCCGCGGCTTCCGACCAGATGGTGTTTTGAAGGACCGTGTAAGGGGCGCTGTCCGCGCCCGCGCCCGTCCGGTAGAAGGCGAGGCGCGCGTCCACATAGGCGCGGAAATCATCCCGCAGCTTGGGTTGGATGGCGGCGGGCATCATGTCCACGCGCAGGTAGGCCGTGCCGATGGCGTTGGCCTCTTTCACGATGAGGTCGCGCCGCGCGTCGAAGCGCGCTGCCGCGCCGGAGAAGGTGAACGCCAGCAGCAGGCCGAACAGCCCGAAGATCGCCGCTTCCACGGCGCTGACGCCCTTGGTCGCGCCCTCGGCGTCCTCCGCCAGCCGCCGCGTGCCGATGCGCCGCCCCAGTTCGATGAGGGCGATGAGAGCGAGGAAGAGCGCGGTCGCGGAGCCGAGCGCGAAGAGGGGCAGGTGCATCAGGACCTCTGGGGGTTGGCCCCGATGATGCGGTTCCGGGCTATTGCCCGCAAGACCCTTAGGGGCGGACCCAGTGGCAGCTGTAGCCGCCGGGGTGCTTCTTCAGGTAGTCCTGGTGGTATTCCTCGCCGACATAGAAGGGTCCTGCCGCCACGATCTCGGTGACGACCTTCGCGGGCCATTTGCCGCTGGCATCCACTTCCGCCCTTACCTTCCCGGCGGTCTTCCGCTGGGTCTCGTCATGGTAGAAGACGGCCGACCGGTACTGGCTGCCCATGTCGTTCTGCTGGCGGTTCACGGTGGTGGGATCGTGCATGCGGAAGAAGAAATGCAGCAAGGCCTCATAGGTCGTCTTCGAGGGATCGAAGGTGATCTCGATGGCTTCCGCGTGGCCCGTGCGCCCCGTGCAGACCATTTCGTAGGTGG
>DASRXV010000107.1:0-66272 GCA_035687325.1 Holophagaceae bacterium | reverse complement strand
CATCCAGCTGGACGCCTCGCTCATCACGGCCATCGACCCGCCGCCTGAAGTGGAGTCGGCGCTGGCGGCCATCAACACGGCCCACAACCAGGTCTCTTCCGACATCAGCCTCGCCCAGGCGGGCGCGGACCAGAAGCTGACGCAGTCCAAACGGGCCGTGGAGATCGAGACGCTCAAGGCGCAGGCGGAAGTGGAACCCTTGAAGCTCCTGGCCTCCCAGCTCGCCCAGCTCAAGGCCAACGGCGGCGATGGCGCGCTGGACGCCTACCTGCGCAATGTGCGCCTGGATCTGTACGGCCAAGCCGGCCGCGTCGTGATGGAGGTGAAGTGATGCTCACATTGATCGCAGCAGCCGCCACCTTCTTCGCCTGCTTCATCCTCGTGCCCATCGCGCTAGGCCTGGCCCGCATGTTCGGCTTCTATGTGGTCGTCCAGGAGAAGCGCTGCCTGGTCTACATGCTCTTCGGCAAGGTGGTGGCGGTGCTGGACGAGCCCGGCCTCCACTCGCTCTGGTCCAAGGTGGGCTGGCGCGCGCCCTTCATCAACTGGATCGGCAAGCGGTACCAGCTGGACCTGAGGCTGGACCAGGAATACCTCCGCAGCCAGCCCGTGAACTCGGAAGAGGGCGCGCCCATGGGCATCGGCATCTGGTACGAGATGTACATCAGCGACCCCGTGGCCTACCTCTTCAAGAACACGGACCCGCGCGGCTCTCTCAGCGCCAATGTGAGCAATTCCACCGTGCGCTGCCTCAGCAACATGCCGCTCTCCGACATGATGGCCAACCGCCACGCCATGAGCCAGACCGTGCGGGATGAGGTCTCGCCGCAGTCCCACGACTGGGGCTACCGGCTCGGCTCCGTCTACATCCGCAAAGTCCACTTCCGCGACGCGGACATGATCCGGCAGATCGAGAGCAAGGTCGTGAACCGGCTGCGCCAGGTGACCTCCTCCATCAAGCAGGACGGCGCGAACCAGGTAAGCGTCATCACCAGCACGGCCGAGCGCCAGGCCGCCGTGGAGTTCGCCAAGGCCGGCGCCATCCGCCCCCAGATCGTGGGCGCGGCGCTGGACGAGATCTCCCGCGATCCCGCCGTTTCGAAGGCCATGTTCACGGTGCTGGAGACCCAGCGCATGCTGGCGGGGAAGGCCGCGCTGATGCTGATGCCCGCGGGACGGGCCGTGCTGGGCGACCTGCTGGCGGCCCAGGAAAAGGGCTGATTCAGCCCTTCTGCAGCTCCACGAGGATCTGGCGCGCGCAGGCCTTCAGGGTCTCGATGACGCCCGTGCCCTGGTTGGCTACGGCCTCCAGCATGGGCTCGCCGCGGAACCGGAGCAGGCGCTCCATCTCCTCCGCCGCCACGGCGGAGGGCATGTCCCGCTTGTTGAGCTGGAGCACATAGGGGATGGTGCGGATGTCGAACCCGTTGTCCTTGAGGTTCGTGGCCAGGTTCGCGATGGATTCGATGTTGGCTTCCATGCGGGGCTTCTGGCTGTCCGCCACGAAGATCACGCCGTCGCAGCCTCGGAGGATGAGTTTGCGGCTGGCGTCGTAGAAGACCTGGCCCGGCACCGTGTAGAGGTGGAAGCGGACCTTGAAGCCGCGGATGGTGCCCATGTCCAGCGGCAGGAAATCGAAGAACAGCGTCCGGTCCGTCTCGGTGGCGAGGCTCACGAGCTTGCCCCGCTTCTCGGGGTTGGCCTGGTTGTGGATCCACTGGATATTCGTCGTCTTCCCGCAGAGCCCGGGGCCGTAATAGACAATTTTGCAGTTGATCTCGCGGCTGGCGAAGTTGATGAAGGTCATGGCTGATCCTGGCCCCGTCAGTCGCCGAACAGTTTGTCGATGTCCTCGTCCGTGATCTCGGAGAAGGGGCTCTCGAACTGGCCGCCCGTGGCGGCCTCGGTCTGGGCCCGGTTCTCCACCCGGTCGAAGATCTCCTGGAGCTCCTTCCCCGTCTTCTTCACCCGCAGGCGCACGAGGGCGAGGCTGGAATTCTGGTCGAAGATGACGACGAGGATGCCCCGGCGCCCCACGAGGCTGATGTGCAGGTTGTCCTTCTCGCCCTCGTGGAAGAGGAGGCTGAACTCCTTCTCGCCGATGAGCTTGGCCAGGCCGTCCGTGGCCGCCACATTGCCGGCGGTGAGGGAGGCCAGGCTGGTGGCGTCGATGCTCTTCACATCCCCGGCCGCAGCGATCTGCTGGCCGTTCTTGTCCACCAGGAACACGACCTTCGCCTGGGCGTCCTTCGCGAGGCGGGCGGTGATCTCCTGGAGCAGCTTGAACTCCTCCTCGAACATCACCAGATCGAGCTTCGCCACAATGCCTCCGGATTTCCGGCCTTGAGAATACCGCAACCCGGAGTCAATAGCCGGAAGTTGAGCTCCCGGCGCCCAAGGCCACGGCGATGGAAGCCGAAAGCCCGAGGCGCGTGGCGCCGGCCCGGACCATGCGCAACGCCTCTCCATAGCTCCGGATGCCGCCAGAAGCCTTGACGCCGCAGGCGGCGCCCACGCTCCTCCGCAGGAGCGCCACATCGGCTTCCGTGGCGCCGCCCGCGCCAAAGCCGGTGGAAGTCTTCACGAAGTCCGCGCCTGCGTCCCGGACGAGGCGGCAGGCCTGGACCTTCTGCACCTCGTCCAGCAGACAGGTCTCCAGGATGACCTTGAGGATGGCGCGGCCCTGGGGCACGGCCTTCCGTAGCAGCGCCAGTTCCGCCGCCACGGCCGCCCAATCTCCCGCCAGGACCGCACCGATGGGAAGGGCCATATCCACTTCAGAGGCGCCGTCCTCCAGCGCGGAGGCCGCCTCGAAGGCTTTCTGTCCCGCGGTGGTGGCGCCGAGGGGGAAGCCGGCCACCGTGCAGACCCGCACCTCTGTCCGCCGCAGGCGCGCGGCCGCGGATGCCACCCAGGCCGGGTTCACGCAGACGGACGCGAATCCGAAGTCGGCCGCCTCGTCGCAGAGGCGTTCCACATGGTCCGCCGTGGCCTCGGCCTTCAGAAGGGTGTGGTCGAGGAGAGGCGCCAGATCGAAGCGGGGCGCAGCCTCGCCAGGAGTCAGTTCGATCTCCCTCACGCCCTGCGCGTCGCGAATCAGGCCGCGGCCGCCTGCGCAGGCGAGCAGCTGGGGCGAGGCGCCTGCGGATGGAAAGGGTCTCGCCTCAAGGCGGGCCAGTGCTTCGCGGGCCAAGTCTTCAAGCATGCTCATGGGGCCAGCATGGCAAAAGAGAAGCGGGCCCGCGAGGGCCCGCTTCAACTTGTCCGGTTTCCCGGGATCGTTCTTACTTGGCGGCAGGCGCAGGAGCGGCGGCAGCCTTCTTGTGGTGGTGGCGCTTGTGCTTCTTCTCGGCCTTGGGGGCGGCGGGAGCGGCCTCAGCCTTGGGGGCGTCCTGCAGAGTCACGGCCTTCTTCTCGGCCTTGTCAGACTTCTTGTCAGCCTTCTTCTCGGCCTTGACAGCCTTCTTGTCAGCCTTCTTCTCGTCGCCGAGGGTCAGAGCCTTCTTCTCGGTGGCGGGAGCGGCCTCAGCCTTCTTGTCGGCCTTCTTGTCGGCCTTGTGGTGGTGCTTCTTGGCCTTCTTCTCGGCCTTGGGAGCGTCCTGGGCGGTGACGGCCTTCTTCTCGGCCTTGTCAGACTTCTTGTCGGCCTTCTTCTCGGTCTTCTCGGCCTTCTTGTCAGCCTTCTTCTCGTCGCCGACGGTCACGGCCTTCTTCTCGGCGGGAGCGGCGGTCTCAGCCTTCTTCTCGGCCTTGTGGTGGTGCTTCTTGGCCTTCTTCTCGGCCTTGGGAGCAGCCTCGGCCTTGGGGGCGTCCTGGGCGGTGACGGCCTTCTTCTCGGCCTTCTTCACTTCGACCTTGGGCGCGTCGGCTTTCTTCTTGTCAGCCTTCTTGGTGCCGGCGAAGACGGGGGAGACGAGGGCGGCGGCGGTGAGCAGCAGGGCGATCTTGCGGAAGTTCATGGTTTCTCCATGGGGTGAACCGGCACGGCCGGCACTGCATGGAGCTAAGCACGACTTAAGCCACTTTTAAAGTTGGGCGTTTGTAACGATTGACGCTTCCGTGGCGACCGGGTTTGCGTTGCAAGTTGCCCAGAGATGCAGGTTGCAACGGGATCACTCCCCGGGGAGGTCTTCTCCGCCCTCCTGGAAACCGTAGCGCTTCAGCTTCCGGTAGAGGGTGGTCCGGTCCACGCCCAGGATCTCAGCGATGCGCTGCTTCTCCTTGTGCTGGCCCAGAAGAAGCTTGATGTAGCGCCGCTCCAACTCGTCCAGGGAGGGCCAATCCGCCAGCAGGTCCGGCATGACGGCCCCCTCAGGGGTCCGAAGGGCCTTCTTCAGGACATCCGCTTGCACCTTGGCGGGGAGCTCGTCCACCGTGATCTCCCGGCCCCGGGAAAGCTGGGTGAGGTTCTCCACCACATTCGCCAGCTCCCGGACATTGCCAGGCCAGGAGTAGGCCTCCAGGACCCGCAGCACCTCTGGCGGCAGGGCGGGCGAACGGCCGCCGCTGAATTCCGCCAGGAAATGCTCCAGCAGCTTCGGGATGTCCTCGCGCCGCTCCCGCAACGGGGGGACCTGAAGCTCAACCACGGAGAGCCGGTAGAAGAGATCCTCCCGGAAGGCCCCGGCCTTTACGAGCTGCTGCAGTTCCTTGTTGGTGGCGGCGATGACGCGGGCGTCCACCTTCAGCGTGCGGTTGGCGCCCACGCGCCGGACCTCGTGCTCCTGGAGCACCCGCAGCATCTTGACCTGGAAGTTGGGCGTGGTCTCGCCGATCTCGTCCAGGAAGATGGTGCCGCCGTCCGCCTCCTCGAAGAGGCCCTTCTTGTCTCCGGTGGCGCCCGTGAAGGAGCCCTTGGTGTGGCCGAAGAGCTCGCTTTCCAGCAGCGTCTCTGTGAGGGCGCCGCAGTTCACGGCCACGAAGGGCTTGTCCTTGCGTGGGCTGGAGAGGTGGATGCTGCGGGCCACCAGCTCCTTGCCCGTGCCGCTCTCACCTGTGATGAGCACGGTCGTGTGGCTGTCCTGGAGGCTGGCGATGGTCTTGTAAACCGTCATCATCTTGGGGCTGGAGCCGATCATGAGGCTGCGCTTGCGGGGCGCCGCAGGCGCGGGCGTGGTCCGCTTGCCGACGCGGCTTTCCAGGGCGCGCTTCACGAGGGCCTTCAATTCCTCGTTGTTCCAGGGCTTGGAGAGGAAGTCGAAGGCGCCTTCCCGCACGGCTTCGATGGCGGTCTCCAGCGTGCCGAAGCCGGAGAGAAGGATCACATCCACGCCCTGGGGCTTGGCGATGCGGAGCAGGTCCAAGCCGTCCTTCCGCGCCTCCAGGTTGATGTCCGAGAGCATCAGGTCGAAGGGCTCGGATTCCAGCAGGGCGGCGGCCCGGTCCGGGTCCGTGGCCTGCCGCACCTCCAGGCCCATGGTCCCCAGGAGCTCCTCCAGGAACTCGCAGGTCTCCCGGCTGTCATCCACCACCAGCACACGGGCCATCGATCGCCTCCAGCCCTTGAAGGTAGCGGAAAACTGGCGGAGGCTTCCCCGTGGCGCTAAGCTCGGGGTCGATCCTCCAGGAGAAAACTCATGATCCGGCTTCTCAAAGCGGTATTTTCCGTCCTGCTAGTTTCTAGCGCGGCCATCGCGGGCGACCTCACCATCACCATGAACGCCCACGGCAAGGGCCCCATGGGCTCCGGCTCGAACAGCGTCCAGACCCACTATTACAGCTCGAAGTTCATGCGCATGAACGACCCCGCCAACCAGGTGGACACGCTCATGGACTACGGGACCATGACCAGCTACACCATCAACCACAAGAAGAAGCTCATCCAGAAGATGTCCTTCCAGGACGCCGTGGACGCCATGAACGAGGCCTCCAGCCAGAACCAGGAAGGCATGTCCGCGATGATGAACGCGATGTTCGGCGACCCGGACAATTTCAAAGTGACGGAGGAAGGCAAGGACAGCGTCGCGGGCCGGAGCTGCAACAAGTACAAGATCCTGGTGGGCAAGCTGGTGATGGAGCTGAGCAACGACCCCACGCTCAAGATGCCGATGCCCGAGGTGAGCTACCAGAAGATGGTCAAGATGCGCGGGGCCATGATGGCCGCGATGCCCTCGGGGAAGGCCTTCGTCCGCCTCTACGAGGAGATGAGCAAGATCAAGGGCCTCACGCTCAAGAGCCACATGACCGGCATGATGGGCATGGACATCCAGTCCGAGGCCACGGCCGTGAAGGAGGGCGCCATCGACCCGTCAGTGTTCGCGCTGCCCTCGGGCTACCAGATGGAGGACATGGGCGCGAAGCTGAAGGCCCAGATGGCCAAGCAGCACCACTAGGGCTGGCCGGATAGACTGGTGGGGGGCCGAAAGGCCCCCTCCCTTTTGCGGAACGCCATGCCCGAACCCCGCGAGACTCCCTCTTTCGACAACGGCCTCGACCAGCTGGAGGCACTGGTGCAGCGGCTTGAGAGCGGCAGCTTGGGGCTGGAGGAGGCGCTCAGCGTCTTCGAGGAGGGCGTGAAGCTCAGCCAGCAGTTGCAGGGCCAGCTGGCCGAAGCCCAGCGCCGCGTGGAAGTCCTCAAGGCGAACCTGGATGGCGGCTACCGCGCGGAACCCCTGGAAGACGCCCCGTGACGGCGAAGGATCAGGTGAAGGCGGATCTGGACCGCCTGCTTCCGCTCCTCGAATCCCGCCTCCTGGAACCTTTCCGGATCGGCGAGGCCGCGCGCGTGGGCGAGGCCATGCGCTACAGCCTGGAGGCCGGCGGCAAGCGGGTGCGGCCCATCCTCTGCCTGTTGGCGGCGGAGGCGGTGGGCGGAACGGCGCAGGACGCATTGTCTGGCGCGCTGGCCCTGGAATGCATCCACACCTACTCGCTGGTGCATGACGACCTGCCCGCCATGGATGACGACGATCTGCGCCGGGGCAAGCCCACCTGCCATATCGCCTTCGGCGAGGCCCACGCCATCCTCGCGGGGGACGGCCTGCTCACGGAGGCCTTCCGCATCCTCGCTCAGGAAGGCGCCCTCGAACCTTTCCGCCGCGTGGAGGCCATCGCCGTGCTGGCGGAGGCCAGCGGATGGCGCGGCATGGTGGGCGGACAGGCCCTGGACCTCGAAGGCGAACAACTGGACCAGTACGGCCTTGACCATCTCAAGACCATCCACCGCCTCAAGACCGGCGCCCTGCTACGGGCGGCCACGGAGCTGGGCGCGATCCTGGCGGGCGCGGACGCGGCCCAGCGCGCGGCCCTTCGGGCCTACGGCGAAGCCATCGGCCTGGCCTTCCAGATCCAGGACGACATCCTGGACGCCACGGCCTCGGATGCGACCCTGGGTAAGCGCGCGGGAAAAGATCAAGGACGGGGTAAAATCACTTACCCAGCCTTGTTGGGATTGGATGGCGCCCGTTCCGCCCTCCGGGAAGCCACCGAGTCCGCCCTATGTCCACTTCGATCCCTTCCGAACCCTTCGTCCCTGGAGGCCTGGGCCCTGCATTTGGCTCAGCGGGCCTCGTGACGGCCGGCGCGGAGCCCGCCTCCAAGTACCCGCTGCTGGACAGCCTCGGCGCGCCCGAGCAGATCCGCCAGTTCACGGAAGGCCAGCTTGAGCAGTTGAGCGGCGAGGTGCGCCAGTTCCTCATCGACTCCATCAGCGAGACCGGCGGCCATTTCGCGTCGAACCTGGGCACGGTGGAACTCACCGTGGCGCTCTTCCACGAGTTCGATTTCCGCACGGACCGCGTCTGCTGGGATGTGGGCCACCAGGCCTATCCGCACAAGATCCTCACGGGCCGCAAGGACCGCTTCAAGACGCTGCGCCAGCACAACGGCCTCAGCGGCTTCCTCAAGATCGAGGAGAGCCCCGTCTACGACCACTTCGGCGCGGGCCACGCCAGCACCTCCATCTCCGCCGCGCTGGGCATGGCGAAGGCCCGCGACCTCCAGGGCCACGACCACTACGCCGTGGCCGTCATCGGCGACGGCTCCATGACCGCGGGCATGGCCTTCGAGGCCCTGAACCAGGCCGGGTATCTCGAGACGAAGAAGTTCCTCGTGATCCTCAACGACAACGACATGAGCATCAACCCCAATGTGGGTTCGCTGCAGGGCTACCTGAACCAGCTCATGTCGGGCCAGTACTACACCCGCTGGCGGGACCGCATCGAGCACGCCATCAAGGCCATCCCCCTGGAGGGCGTCTCCAAGCGCGTGGCCAAGGTGGCCAAGTGGAGCGAGGAATCCTTCAAGCGGCTCGTGGTGCCGGGCCTCCTTTTCGAGGATCTGGGCTTCCGCTACATGGGCCCCGTGAACGGCAACGACGCCGTGGCCACCGCGCATGCCTTGCAGGAGGCGAAGGAGAAGATGAAGGACGGCCCTGTCCTCCTCCATGTGCAGACGAAGAAGGGTTACGGCTACGCGCCCGCCGTCCAGGACCCCCTCAAGTGGCACGGCGTGACGGCCTTCGACGCCGAGGCCGGCGAGATCAAGAAGGGCGCGCCCGCCAGCGCGCCGGCCTACACCAAGGTGTTCGCGGACGCCCTCATCGAGCTGGCGAAGAAGGACCCCAAGATCACCGCCATCACCGCCGCCATGCTGGACGGCACGGGCCTCAACCATTTCCAGAAAGTGTTCCCCGAGCGCACCTTCGATGTGGGCATCGCCGAGCAGCACGCGGTCACTTTCTCCGCCGGGCTCGCGACCCAGGGCATGCGGCCCGTCTGCGCCATCTACAGCACTTTCCTGCAGCGGGGCTTCGACCAGGTCGCCCACGATGTCTGCATCCAGAACCTGCCCGTCACCTTCGCCATGGACCGCGCGGGCATCGTGGGCGCGGACGGCCCCACCCATCACGGCCTCTACGACATGAGCTTCCTGCGGAGCCTGCCGAACATCATCCTCATGGCGCCGAAGGATGAGAACGAGTTGCGGCGCATGCTCATGACAGCCATCTACAGCGGCCGGCCCGCGGCCCTGCGCTACCCGCGCGGCAACGGTCTTGGCGTGCCCCTGGACGAGACCATCACGGCCCTCCCCATCGGCAAGGGCGAGCTGCTGCGCGAGGGTTCGGACCTTGCCATCGTGGCCTGCGGCACGCTTGTGAGCCCCGCTATGAAAGCGGCGGAGACCCTCGAAGCCAAGGGTGTCTCCTGCGCCGTGATCAACGCGCGCTTCATCAAGCCGCTGGACCGCGACCTGATCCTCGCCTGGGCCGGGAAGACGCGGGGCGTGGTGGCCATCGAGGAAGGCCTCGAGAAGGGCGGATTTAGCGGCGCCGTGGCGGAGCTGCTGGCGGATGAGGGCATGCTGAAGCCCTTGCTGCGCCTGGCGGTGGCGGACCATATCGTCCATCATGGGGACCAGAAGAAGCTGCTGGATGAGGAGGGCCTCTCCCAGGCCCGCATCGAGGCCAGCCTGGAAGTCTTCGCCCGGCGGATCTGAGCCGTCTCTGATTCGACTTTGACCTTGGGACAGGCCGGGAAGGCTTGCACGCGTCCGCGCGCGGCCCTAGGGTTTTACAAACGCCCCACTCCGCCCCAGAGGTCCGCCGTGCGCCTTTCCCCCTTCCGGGCCCTCCTTCCCCTCGTGGTCTTCCCGGCCGCGGTGCCCGCGGCCGCCCAGTCTTTCGACGCCGCTTCGCAGGCGAAGGGCTGGGCTCATCAGGACCGGGATTTCTCCTTCACTTTCTTCGATCCGGCCACCCGTTCCCTCATCACCTGGGACAAGGGCTTCGGCGTCATGAACACCCTCAACCTCGCGAAGCTGGGCGCGGTCCCCGCCATGTGGTTCATGGACCGCTACAACAACGCCTGGATAGTCAGCGGCGACACGCTCTACTTCGTCACTAAGGACGGCAAGGTGGACCGCAAGGAGAAGCTCCCCGCCGAAGTGTCGGATGTGGCCTGGGACAGCCAGTCGGGCTTCGTCCTCTGCTACAAGACGGCCATGCCTTACCTGGAGATGCGGGACATGAAGGACGGCGGCGTGTCCTGGTCCCACGGCCAGAAGCCCAAGAAGGGCGAGGGCGTGAGCAACCCGCTCTACCGGGTGTGCATGAAGACGCTGCCCGGCGGGGACAGCCAGGTGCTCTTCACGGACGGCGCCAGCCTGGACATGACGGTCCTCTCCGGCAAGAACGGCGACCCCGTGGCTCGCACGGCCTTCAAGCTCAACGGCCGGCCGTCCCCGGCCATGGATTACACCAAGAGCGATCCGGGCCCGTTCTGCCCGCTCATCGGCAAGGAGGTCATCTACGCCGCCGTGGATTCCACGACCCTGCCGGCGGGCGCGGCTCCTGGGCTCAGCGGCCTGCTGGTGGCCAAGCTGGATCTCACGAGCAGCGCCATCACCTTCGAACCCACAGGTCTCACGCCGGACCACCGCTTCATCGGCGTGGTGGACGGGCAGGCCGTCTTCATCAAGCCCGGCGGCGGCTTGGCCTATGTGACGGTCAGATAAACCAGCGCTTCACTTCTCCAGGTTCATCACCCGCTCCCGGTCCAGGTAGGGGATGGTCCGCCAGTTGTTGTCGGGCGTGATGGCGAGATACGGGTGGGTCAGCACATAGCTGAGCAGCAGGTTACGCAAGCTCCGGTCTGTGATGGAGAGCGGCCCGCCGGAGAAGCCCATGGCGTCCATGTAGCCGCCGCCGCCGCGGAGCCGGTAAGTGGTGAGGGCCAGGGTGAAGGTCTGGTCCGGCTTCACGGGCTGGCCTCCGACGCTCAGGCCCTCCACGCGCTCGCCGACAGGCTTGCCCAGGTCCAGCGCGTAGGAGGCGCCTTCCACCATGTCGAAGTCGTAGCCGGGGATGTCCGGGCTGAAGAGCTCCGGCCGCCAACTGTAGGTGAAGTAGCGTGCCGCGTGCTCCAGGTAGGCCTTCAGCTGCGCGCCCGTCACACGGATGACGGCCACATGGTCCTCATAAGGCTCCAACGCGTAGAATTGCCGCACGCTGGTGGGCCCTTTGGGGATGAAGATGCGGGTGCTGTTGCAGGCGGCGGAGGCCAGCTGCGCGCCTGTGGCCTGGCGCATGACCGTCTGCACCAGTTGCACGAGGGGCGAGTCCTCGATGCGGCCCCAGCGGCCGTCGAGGTCCGTGCCCAGGTTGGTGGCCAGCGTGTCCAGGTAGCGGTCCGTGAGGCCGCGGATGCCGGCCGTGAGCGACAGCACCTCGGCGTCCGGCGCCGTGGCGTCATCGGGCTTCTGCAGCTGGGCTTGCTGGGCTGTGACGGCCCAATGCCCCTTCGCGTCTTTGTGGAGCGTGAGATCCAGCACGCCCAGCGCCTTGCCCCAGCAGGAGGCCTGGAGGATGGGCACCCCCTTGTGCTCGATGGAGATGGGCTGGTGCGTGTGGCCGGTGAGGATGGCGTCGATGCCGGGCACCTGTTCCGCCAGGCGCAGCGCGGCGTTCTCGTCCCCCACGCGGCCATCCACCTTGCCGAGGCCCGAATGCATGGCCACGATGACGAGGTCCGCTTTCTCTTTCGCCCGCAGTTTCGGGATGACGGTCTTCGCCGTGGCCACGATGTCCTCGAACCTCAGGCCCGCGTAGTTGGCGGGCTCCTCCCAATTGGGGATCCCGGGTGTCGTGAAGCCCACGATGGCGATGGTGAGGGGGCCCGCCTTGTAGATCACATAGGGCTTTAAGGCCGGGCGCCCCGTGCGGGTGTCCAGCGTGTTGGCTGAAAGGAAGGGGAAGGCGGCCTGTTTCTCCGCCGCCCTGAGGTTGGGCAGACCGAAGTTGTACTCGTGGTTGCCCACGGCCATGGCCGCGTAGCCCAGCGTGTTCATGATGGCGATGGCGGGCTCGGGCTGGTCCGGGTGGAGCACGGTGCGCACATAGTCCAGGGGCTCGCCCTGGAGCTCATCACCGCAGTCCACGAGCACGGTGTTGGCCCGGCCCTCCCGTGCTTGGCGGATGAGGGTGGCCAGCTTGGCCCAGCCCTGGTTCTCGGGGCGCAGGGTGAAGGTGTCCTGGGGCATCACATGGCCGTGGACATCCGTGGTGGTGAGAATCCGCACCGTGGTGTCGTTCGCCGACGCGGGGGTCGGCCCAGGCGCCGGGGGCGCCTGGGCTGCCAAGCCCAGCCCGGTGCCATAGACGAGGCTGAGGATGAAACCGCGCGCCAGGAGTCCCGCCTTCCGCATCCAAACCTCCTGTTTCTTTGACCTAAACCGCGGCTTGGAGCCGCACCCCTTCGACGATACACTTATCCCTTCGACCCGATTGCATCCTCTTTCCTTGGAGCACCCATGCAAGAAGTCCAGATCAAGGCCCCCAAGCACGAGTTCACCCTCCTCTGCGACGACATCCGTCAGGAGATGGGTGGCAAGACCTCCCTCATGGGCCTCTATGACCACCACATCGTGGTGCCCCAGGTGCCCTTCAGCCTGCCCAAGGTGTGCTTCTACACCCGCTTCTCCCGCATGGATGGCGCCTTCAAGTTCAGCTTCTCCATCGCGTCCCCCAACGGCGACCGCAAGGATGTCATCAAGGACTCCGAGGTCGGCATTCCTGAAGGCGCCAAGGAAGGCACCTTCAATGTCATCGCCGCCCCCTTCGATGTGGCCGCTGAGGGCGTCTACGAAGTGATCATCGGCCTCACCAAGGGCGCCGACCGCTTCGAGTACATCTACAAGTTCGCCATCTCCGACGCCCGCCGCCTCCAGGCTGAATACGAGAAGGCCATGGCCACCCAGGGCCAGGGCGCGAACTGAGTTCCAGCTTTCCGACGAAACGCGGGCCTTCGGGCCCGCGTTTCTTTTAGGCTGGAGACGGGAGGCTGGAGGGTGTCCGACCGCTACGCCAAGCAGCGCATCTACCTCGGCGCGCCGCGTGATGCCGCCCTGCGCGTCAAGCGCGTGGCCGTCGTGGGACTAGGCGCGACGGGTTCCGTCATCGCGTCCTGGCTGGCGCGGGCGGGGGTAGGGCGGCTCTCGTTGCTGGACCGTGACTTCGTGGAACGGTCCAACCTCCAGCGCCAGATCCTCTACGGTGAACCGGATCTGGGGCGCCTCAAGGCCGAGGCCGCCGCGGACCGGTTGCATGAGGCCAATCCTGATGTCGCGCTCACGCCTCTGGTGGCGGATCTCACCTCCGGCAACGCGCGGGCGCTGCTGGCGGGATTCGACCTCATCTGTGACGGCACAGACAACTTCGAGGCCCGCTTCCTTCTCAACGACCTCGCCATCGAGGCAGGCACGCCATGGATCTACGCGGGCGCCATCGGGGCCGAGGCCGTGGTGTGGCCCATCCACCCGCCCCGCACGGCCTGCCTGCGCTGCCTCATCGAGGAGCCGCCCGCCAGTGGCGATGTGGACACCTGCGATAGCGCGGGCGTACTCGGGCCCGCCGTGGGCGTGGCCGGGAGCTGGGCGGCGCTGGAAGCCATCAAGATCCTCACAGGAGAAACGCCTCAGGCGGAACTGGCGCGCTTCGACCTCTGGAACGGCGAGCGGCAGTTCCTCCATCCGCCGAAGACCCGCTGCCGCTATTGCACGGAGAAGGTCACCGAGTTCCTGGATGAGCGCTGGTCCTTGCGGGCTTCCGCCCTCTGCGGCCTGGAGGGCGTGCAGATCCGCGTGAATCCGTCCGGCAAACTGGATCTCGCGGCGCTGAAGCCGCGCCTGGAACAGCGCACGGGCGGCCTCTGGAAACTCACGGAGCTCGCCCTCCAAGGTCATGACGGGGAGAACCGCGTCACCCTTTTCCGCGATGGCCGCGCCCTCGTCCACGGCCCCATGACGCCCGAGCGGGCGCGGAGCTGGTACACGGAAGTCATCGGGTCATGAGGCTCCTCCTCGCCACACGCAACGCGGGGAAGCTCCGTGAATTCTCAGCGCTGCTGCCCGGCGTCGAACTGATCACCTGGCCTGAAGATGCGCCGGAGCTTCCCGAGACGGGCGCCTTTTTCGCCGACAACGCGCTCCAGAAGGCGGAGGGGGCCCGCGCCTGGTGGCGTGATCATGGAACAGCTTCCGTGGATGGCGTGCTGGCCGACGACTCCGGGCTCTGCGTGGACGCGCTGTGGGGCGGGCCCGGCGTGCTCAGCGCGCGCTTCGCCCCAGAGCTGGATCAGGATGGGAAGAACCGGAAGCTGCTTTCGCTGATGCCGGACGGCGCGTCGCGCGCCGCCCGCTTCGTCTGCGTGCTGGCCTTCGCGTCCATGGACGGTGATGTCTTCACCGTGAGCGGCGCGGTCGAAGGCTCGCTGGCCGCGGAACCGCGCGGCGTCGGCGGCTTCGGCTACGACCCCATCTTCGTCCCGCAAGGGTTCGACCGGACATTCGGTGAGCTGCCCGCGGAGGCGAAGCACGGCCTCAGCCACCGGGCTCGGGCCTGCGCGGCGCTGAAGGCGAAGCTGCGCGTTTGACGGGTCCGCCCGCTCTTGCGAGGCTGAGGAATGCGACCGCCGCTCCTGCCCCGCCTTGACCCCGATTCTCCCGCGCACCTTCAAGCGCACCTGGACGATCTGACCAAACCCCATGGAAGCCTGGGCCGCCTGGAATCACTCGGGCTCCGCCTGGGCCGCATCGCGGGCAGCCTCCGCCCCGCGGATCCGGAGGCCTTCCTGCTCACCTTCGCGGGGGACCATGGCATCGCGCGGCACGGCGTCTCCGCCTATCCAGCCGAGGTGACGCCGCAGATGGTGGCCAACATCGCCGCGGGTGGCGCAGCCAGCTCCGTGCTCTGCCGCGCTCACCGCATCCAGCACCGCGTGATCGATGTGGGCGTGGCGGTGCCTTGCCCCTTCCCCGGCGTGAGCCAGCGCAAGGTGGTGGCGGGCACGGCGGACCCGCTGGCGGGCCCGGCCATGAGCCGCGTGGAGGCCGAGGCCTGCATCCAGGCTGGCATGGATGAAGTCGCCGATCTGCCAGAGCATCCCTTCGCCATCCTCTGCCTCGGCGAGATGGGCATCGCCAACTCCGCGGTGGCGGCGCTGCTGGCCTGCGTCTTCGGCGGCCTCACGCCGGAAGAGGCGGTGGGGCCCGGCACGGGCGTGGAAGGAGAAGCGCTGCGCCATAAAATCGAGATCGTGCGGCGCGTGCTCGACAAGCACCGGCCCGACGCGGCGGATCCAGTCGGCGTCCTCGCGGCCGTGGGCGGCGCGGAGTTCGGGGCCATGGCGGGCGCCATGCTCGCGGGCGCGGCGCGGGGCTGGGCCGTGGTGGTGGACGGCTACATCGCGGGCGCGGCGGCGCTGATGGCGCTGGCCATGGACCCCGCACTGGGAGACTTCCTCATCTGGTCCCACCGCAGCGCGGAGCCGGGGGCGGCCCGCATGCTGGCGAAGCTCGGCATCGAGCCTGTGCTGGATCTGGGCCTGCGCCTGGGCGAAGGCACGGGCGCGGCCCTGGCCGTCCCCATCCTGCGCTCGGCCTGCGCGGTCATGCGCGAGATGGCCACCTTCTCCAGCGCGGGCGTGAGCGCGAAATCATGAGAGGGCTCCTGGCCGCCTTCCGTTTCCTCACGCGGATCCCGCTGCCGGGACCCGCGACGGAGGTGGCGGATCTCGCGCCCGCGGTCGCCTGGTTCCCTTTGGTGGGGGCGGTCGTCGGCTTCGCCACCGCGGCGATCTTCGTGGGTGCGGAAGCGCTATGGCCCGCGCCCGTGGGGGCGACGCTGGCGGTGGGCTGCGGCCTGCTGCTCACGGGCGGCTTCCACGAGGACGGTTTCACGGACGCGGTGGACGGCCTGGGCGGCGGTTGGACCAAGGCCCGCGTGCTCGAGATCATGAAGGACAGCCGCATCGGCGCCTACGGGGCCATGGGGCTTTGGGTTCTGCTCATGCTGCGTTGGAGCGCGCTGATGGCGTTGGACCACCGGGCGCTGCTCATCCTCCCGCTGGCCATGGTGTGGGGGCGCTGGTCCATCGCGCTGCTGCTCAAGCTCCTTCCGCCCGTCGCGGAAGGGCTCGCGAAGGAGGTCCATCGCCACGGCGGATGGGGTCCGTTGTTGGGCTCCTCCGCACTGCTCCTCATCGCCCAGTGCATCGCCTGGCATTTCCATTTTCCGCGGCTCCTGCCGGCGGCGGGCGTGGCCGTCGGCATGACGCTGCTGTGGGCGCTCTACCTCCGTCACCGCCTGGGCGGGCAGAGCGGCGATGTGCTGGGCGCGGGGGCCATGCTCGCCGAAGCCGCGACTCTGCTGGTCTGGATCGCGCGATGACGCCGCTCTTCCTCCTGCGCCACGGGCCCACGGCCGCCTCGCAGGCGGGCGCCCCCCTGGGCCGCTTGGATCTGCCCGTCACGGTGGAAGGCGAGCGGCGCTGGCCCCTGGTGAAGGCGCAGCTGCTGGACCGCGGCATCGCGCGCGTGCTCTGCTCGCCGCTCATTCGCTCGCACCTCCACGCGGAGGATTTGGGTCTGCCCATGCTGGTGCTGGAGGGTCTCGCGGAGCAGGCCTTCGGCGACTGGGATGGCATCCCCTGGAGCGAGATCAAGGGCGCGGAGAGCTTCTTCGCGAACCCTGTGCTGGGCTGCCCGCCGGGCGGCGAGCCCTTCGCCCGTTGCGCCAGCCGCGCCGTGCAGGCGGTGCAGGGCGCGCTGGGCGGAGAGGAACCCATCCTCGTGCTGGCCCATGGCGGCACGCTGCGGGCCATCCTGGCGCACTTCATGGGGATGTCCTTGGACCGCGCGCTTGATCTCGCCTGGCAGCCCTTCGGCCTCAGCCGCCTGGAAGTCCACGGCCCCAACAAGGCCGTGCTGCGCTTCCACAACCAGGCGCTGGGCTGAAGCATAAACGGTCGCAAAGGGAAGCTATGGTTCCTCTTCACTCAAGAACACTTTAGAGTTCCTGAAGAACGCCCGGTACATCAGCGAATCCTGAGAACCCGCATGGGGAGGGAATGGAGTGACGATCCACACCATCGACGAACCGCAACGCAAGGCTGCACGGGTCGCGGGATTCGCTTTCCTGTTCGCGATCGTGATCGTGGTCCTCGCGAACTATGGCATCAATTTCCGCCTCATCGTCCCGGGCAATGCTGCGGAAACAGCCCGGAACATCGTGGCGCATGAAACGCTTTTCCGTACCAACATCGCCTGCAACCTGATTTATGCCGCGACCAACTTGGCGCTGCTTACGGCGCTCTACATGATCTTCAGGCCAGTGGACCAGAACCTGGCTTTGGTCGCGGCCTTATGCCGACTGGTATTCGCCTTGATGTGGTGTGTCTCCGCCCTCAACACCCTCGGGGCTCTGCGGCTGCTGGGTGACGCGGCTTATCTGCCCGTCTTCCAGACAGATCAATTGCAGGCCCTGGCAAGGCTTCACATCGCCACAAGCTACGATGCGTACTATGTCGGCTTGCCGTTCTGGGGGTTGGCCTCCACGGTTTGCAGCTATCTCTGGTTCAAGTCGCGGTATATCCCGAGAGCGATGGCTGTCTTCGGCTTGATCGCCTCTGGATGGTGTGTGTTCTGCGCTTTCGCTTTCCTTGTCTCGCCCCGCTTCAATGCGATGGTCAACGCGTCCTGGTTCGATTTGCCTGTGGTCATCTTCGAAATGACATTGGCCTTTTGGCTTCTGGCCAAGGGATTGAGGCCATCCGCGATGGCCGCGTCCTGATAGAGCAAGCGGTCGAGCGCAGACGGGTATTCCCGGCCATCAGCCCGAGGCCGCTTCAGGCAGTCGGCCCCGCATCAACCCAGCGCGAGATCGAGGAACCAGTAGCCCGAGTGGAGGCTCCGCTCCCCGGGCTTCACACGGATGGGCGCGCGGAACAGCGGGCCGTCCACCACCAGCGTGTGGTATTCACCCTCCTCGCCGCAGGCGTCGCAGCCCTGGGCCTCGATCTCCGCGATGGCGGCGGCGTCCAGGTCACGGCCCAGCACCGAGGGGTCGAGCCGTCCTTCCTTAGCGGCCACGATGATCGCGCGATAGCCGAGGCCGAGGAATTGCTCCAGCAGCGCGCGCCGCGGCTCCTTCCACAACGGGAGGCAGCAGGCGATGCCGCTGGCGCCGCAGACCTTCTCCTCCCACTCGCGGTGCGGCTCCAGGTCGATGTCGCCGAAGACGGCCGTGGCCACGCCCGCGCCGCGCAGCTTCGAGAGTTCCTCCAGGAAGACGGCTTCGTAGTCCTCCCATCCAGCCCGGCCCGTGTGGAGCGGGAGCCCCAATGCATTGGCCTGGGCCTGGAGCAGCTCGGGGCGGAGGCCGTGGGAACGGGAGCGGGCGCCGTCGCCGCCGAACATGGTGAGCAGCGCCGCAGGCCGGCCTGCCTGCGCCGCGAGGTGGAAGGCGAGGCAGGAGTCCTTGCCGCCGCTCCAGGAGGAGAGGAAGGGCGCGCCGTTCTCCGGCAGGCGTTGGGGCATCACATAACCGGTCATTTCAACCTCAAGGGGCAGCCCGCCACCAGCAGCCAGGCCTCGTCCGCCGCGGCCGCGCTGCGCTGCCCCAGCCAGCCCGCCAGATCGCGGAAGCGGCGCGCGAGCGCGGATTCCGGCACGGGGCTCCAACCCACTTCGTTCCCCACGATCACGACTGGCCAAGGCGCAGACTTGAAGGCGGCGAGCTGCGCGCCCCAGGCCGAGAGGAGGGCCTCATCGCCGAGATCGAGGCGGTCGCTGAGCCAGAGCGTCTGGCAGTCCAGAAGCGCGCCGGAAGGGGCGGGATCCAGGGCGCTGAGCGCAGCTGCGATATCGCGAGGCGCCTCCAATGTCCGCCATCCGGGCCGCTCATCGCGGTGGCGCTGGATGCGCGCGTCCATGTCGGCGTCATCGTTGGGCCTATAGGTGGCCACGAAGACGGCGCCCTCGCCCCAGGCCCTGGCCCGCTCCACGGCCCAGCGGCTTTTGCCGCTGCGGACGGGGCCAGTCACATAGACCATCCGCCCCATCAGAACTCGATCCCCGCCTGGGCCTGGATGCCCTGCGTGAAGGGATGCTTGATCTCCTTCATCTCCGTGACGAGATCGGCGAGCTCGATGAGTTCCGGCGGCGCGCCCCGTCCTGTCACGACCACATGCATGTCGGGGCGCTTGGCCTTCAACGCCTCGACCACTCCGGCCACGGGCAGGTAGTGGTAGGCGAGGACGATGTTCAGCTCGTCCAGCAGGAGGAATTTCAGGTCAGGATCCGCGAGGTGATCGAGCACGCGCGCCCAGCCGTCGCGGGCTTTCTGTGTGTCGCGCTCCAAGCTTTGCGTGTCCCAAGTGAAGCCCTCGCCCACGCGCTCCCAGCTGAGCAGCGGCGATTTCAGGAGCGTCTCAGCGCTGCCGCGGTCGCCCTTGATGAACTGCACGACGGCGCATTTGAACCCGTGGCCCAGCGAGCGCAGCAGCATGCCCAGGGCCGCGCTGGTCTTGCCCTTGCCATCGCCCGTGTGGACGATGAGCAGCCCCTTGCGCTCCCTGGCCGCGGCCATCCTGGCCCGCATCTCGGCCTGGAGTGTCTCCATCTCCGCCTTGTGCGCCGCCTCTCCGCTCATGCCTTGAAACCTTCTTCGCGCAGCCGCACCGCTTCCTGGTAGGCCGCGAGCAGGGCCGTCTTCACTTTGAAATAGCCCTGGTCCGTCACCTTGGTGGTGAAGGTGAGGGTGCTGATGACGATGAAGCCCCCGTCCGGCAGCAACTGGGGTGGTGAGGCCATGATTTGCGGGGGGAGGATGGCGGCGGAGCTTTCCTCCCGCATCTTCTCCCCGAGCTTTTCGCTCCAGGCCTGGAGGCGGGGCATGAGGGCGATGCCTTCGGCCTCCGTGGGGACCCGCACGCGGCCGTAGAGCGTGAACTGCAATCGCAGCTGCGGGGGGTCGAAACCATGGTTGAGGAAGCCCGCCATGGTGGCGATCTGCTGGAACTCCCGAAGCAGGGATTGGAGCTTGGGACTCGGCTGGAGCGGCTCGCGTTTCGCCATGAGCCAGGATGGCAGAAGCCGCCCCGCCTCGCTTCTTTCCCAGACACCCCTCATGTTGCAAGGCGGGCGGAGCTGTGGTTGCCTGTATCAACATCTTCGCGGACAACCCATGCTGAACGCCCGTCTGAGGCCCTTCCAGAGTCGCAGCGCCTCCGCGAGGTCCGCGCTTGGATGCCTGGTGGCCGGGATGCCGATGACGGCGCAAGCGCCTGTCGCGCCTGTCGCGCCTGTCGCCGCGCCCGCCCCGACGCTTTCAACCAGCCGCGACTTCACTTTCGCGGCGGAAGACCAGCCCGTTCCCGTCGACCGTGTGGCGGGGCACATCCAGGTGTTCATCCTGGAGGATCTGGAGCGCAGCGGGGCGCGCACGCTGGGCGAATTCCTGGCCCAGGAGCTGCCCGCGCAGTTCCAGCAGACCGGCGGCCCCGGCCTGCCCACGCGGGCTTACCAGGGCGGCGCACGGCCCCAGGACACGCTCGTGCTGCTGGACGGCGTGCGGATGTCCGATCCCAACCAGTCCGCTCCGGATCTGAGCGCCATCCCGCTCACGGGCATCGTGCGGGTAGAGATCCTCACGGGCACGGATTCGGCGCGACAGGGGCCGGGAGCCCAGGGGGGCGTGGTGGCCATCTTCACCGGCGGCGCCGGGGACAAGGCCGCGTCCGGCGAATTGGCGGGGCAGGGCGGCAGCGGCGGGCAATCCCAGGGAAGGGCACTGCCTTCCTACGGCTGGGGCGGCGGCTGGATCAACGCGGGAAGCCAGGCGAGGAAGGAAGAGCGGGCCACGGACACGCCGCAGGGTTACCGCAGCGCCACCAACTTCATGGCCTTCGGCCAGCGCATGGGCCCGGTCCTCCTCACGCTGTCCTACCGCAACCACTACCAGGGCGTGCCGGATCCCTACGCGACGGCCACGATTCTCGATCGCACCTATGACCCCACGCGCGAAGCGGGCTACCGCAGCCAGTCAGGGGCGCTCGGTCTGCGCTTCGATCTCGCGCCGGGCGCGGCGCTGGTGTTCTCGGCGGGCTCCCAGAATGTCGACCGCCGGGATCCGCTGCCTGGTTCCACTGATGTGCAGCACACGACGGGACGCGCCACCCAGGCCGATCTGGCCTTCGTGCTGGGCGTGCCGGGCTTCAGCCTCAGGATCCATGCCGGGGGCTTCGAAGAGCGCGGCGAGCAGCCCGTGCTCTACACCGGCACCGATGAGGGGCGGATCCGCCACGGCGGGGTCGGCGTGGAGATGCAGTTCGAGCCGGCGCCCATCCTCCGCTTCACCGCCGAAGCGGGGTTCCAGTCCGACCGCCGCCGCCTGGATCCCGCGGGCATGGCTTCCAGCGAGCGCACGGACCACGCTCCGGCCTTCCGGGGGACGATGAACCTCTCGCTCCCTTTGGGCTTCCGCCTCTACGCGGGCGGCGGCCAGGGCTACACGGCGCCCAGCTTGCCGCAGCTGCTCCTCAACGCGCGTGGCGGCGGCCCGGATCTGGATGTGGAGCGAAACGGCTTCGGTTTCGCGGGCTTCGGGTGGGGCAAGGGCAACTGGTCCGGCCGCCTCGAATCCAACCGCGCCAGCTATCGCGATGCCATCGGGTTCGATGGCGCCGTCTACCGCAACCAGGACCATGTGCGCATCCAGGGCACGGAAGGCGCGCTGGTTTATTCGCGAGACGGGTTCGGCGCGGAGGGTTTCGTCCGGGCCCAGGACGCGCGCGACCTCAACGCGCCGGATGACCCCCATGGCACGCCGGCCGCCGCCAACCGCGCCTTCCTCAGCCACGGCCTCAAGGTGTTCGGCGGCTGGAGCCATGTGCGGCTGGATCTCCGCTACCGCACCGTGGGCGCGAACTACCAGTGGATCGGGAGCTACAACTGCGACAACCTGATGCCCAATGTGGTGAGCACCGGCGTCGTCTACCGCGAGCTGGCCACCACGGCGACCCTCACGCTCGGCAAGCACTGGACCCTCATCGCCCGCGGCGAGCACCTGCTCCAGCCGAAGACTTCCGTGGACCAGTGGCTCGCCATGCAGGGCGATCTCAAGAACGACGCCTACCGCGCCTACGGCATCCCCGCGCCGGGCCCAAGCGCCTCGCTGGAAGTGGTCTTCCGCTACTGAAGGGTCACAGTGAAGGTGACCGAGTGGGTGAGGCCGCTGGCGGCATCCCTTCCCGTCACTGTCACCGTGGCGCTGCCCGGCGGCACACCGCCCGAGTTCATCGTGAGGGTGGTGGTGGTGCCGGGGTTCACCACGGGCGTCGGGTTGAAGCTGCCGACATAGAAAGTGGCCGGGGTGGTGACCGTGAAATCCACGCTGCCCGCGAAGGGCAGCTCAGCGGGCTGCCGGGTGAAGGTGATGGGGATGGAGAAGCTCGGGGCCGCTGCCGGGACGGTCACATCCGCGGGTTGCGCGAGCGCGAAGTCCTGCACAGCCAGATCCAGTTCCGTCCGGTGGTGCACATCCGCCGCCACGCCCTGGACCCACATGTGGTAAAGGCCTGCGGGCGGCGGCACATTCGCGAGCGCGAGATTGTAGGTGCTCGTTGCGGAGGTCGAGGCGGGCGCGAAAGACGCGTTCAGGCCCGCGGGCGCGCCTGCGAGCGTGAGGTCCACGGTCTGGGGGGCGCAGTTGATCCAAGCGACCGTGGCCAAGCCCCGACCGCCGCCGCCGGTGACGGCGGGTGTGGTGATCAGGTTCGGCTGCACGACGAGGGTGTAGTCGGTGCCGGGGTCCGGCGCCTTGGGTGTGCCTCCGCAGGACAGCAGAAGCGCTGTCAGGGGCAGGGCGGGCAGGAGCCGGTGCATGGACGCCGTTCCGTGGGGCACGGGCGCCTCCTTGGGAGACAGTAGGTTGATTGGAAAAAGTCTATCCGCTCCGCGCCAAGCCGCCAGGGGCTTGTGGCGCCTCGTGGCGCGTGGGAAGCTGGCCGGGACATCCGTGCTGGATGTTCGGGAAGCCGGTGAGAGTCCGGCGCTGCCCCGCAACGGTATGCACCTCGCGAAAGCGGGAGACCCTCGCTCCCCGGATCCATCGGAGAGCGCGGGTTCCAGGGTCACTGGGGCGCCGCCCCGGGAAGGCCTGGAAGGCCGCGTAAGCGGTCGTCACGTGCGAGCCCGGAGACCGGTCCAGCATCAACCACCACCCGCCGAGGGAGCGGGACGGGCGCCCGTCCAGGGCTCCGTCCGCCCCGAGGTTTTCATGCGGAGGCATGAATGGGCGCGAGCCGGCTTTTCCATCTCCTTGTCATCGGCGCCACGGGCGCTTCTCTCCTTGCGGCGGACGCCGCGGATCAGCCCAAGCCCAAGGCCACGGCGTCCGCCGCCGTCACGGTCACGGCCGAATCCACGCCCGTGGATGTGGCGAAGACGCCCAACCCCGTGAAGGTCATCACCGCTGAGGAAATCGCCCGCAGCGGCGCGCGGAATCTTGGCGAGCTCTTGCAGCGCGAGCTGCCGGGGCAGGTGTCCCAGAGCGGCGGCGCGGGTTCCGTCGCCGATCCGCAGATCGGCGCCTCGCGGCCCCAGGACACGCTCGTGCTGCTGGACGGCATGCGGCTCGTGGACGCTTCGGGCCTCGGCACGAACCTCAGCGAGATCAGCCTGGCGGGCGTGGCGCGGGTGGAGATCCAGCGCGGGCCCGTCTCCACGCTCTACGGGTCTGATGCGCAAGGCGGTGTCATCGCGCTCTACACCGATGCGGCTGTGGCCGACGGCACTCACGGCGATTGGGGTCTAAGTCTCGGGACTCATGGCCTGGCCCGCCTCAACGGCATGGACAGTTTCGGATGGGGCAGCGGCAACGCGCGCCTGGCCCTGAGCGGCGCGCGGCAGGACGCGCCCACGGAAGCAGACAACCGCTTCCGCCAAGGCAGCGCCTTCCTCGGCATCACGCAGTCCATCGCGGAGAACCACAGCCTCAGCGTCATCTACCGCGCAGCCTTCCAGGGCACGCCGATCCCCTACCAGAGCACGGATATCAGCGCCCCCTTCGTCTACACACCGGACCGCCAGGCCACGGTGCGGGGCCAGCAGGTGATCGGCACGCTGCGCAGCGGCTGGGGCGCGGATTGGGGCACAGAGGCCACTCTCGGCTACGCGGAGCAGTCGCGCGTGGAGCCTAACGACTTCGCGGCCTCGTTCGGGGGCCCGCCCACCTACTCCTACAGCAGCTACAACCACCAGGCGAACCTCACCCTGCACTGGAACCCCTCCGCCGCCTTCGCGGGCAGTTTCCTTCTCCAGGGCGTCCATGAGCGCGCGGTGCAGCCCGACTACGCGGGCGGCCTCAACAGGGCCGAGGGCAGCCACATCGCGGCGGCCATGGAGCTGGCCTGGGAGCCCGTCGAAAGCCTCCGTCTCGTGGGCAGCCTCCGCGAGCAGAAGGACAAGCAGACCTTCGTCACCACGCCTGCCGTTCCTGACACTGAGAACAGCCAGACTACGGGCAAACTGGGGGTGAACTGGCAGATCGGCGGCGGCTTCCGCGCCTACGCCAGCGGCGGCAGCGCCTTCAGCAACCCGCTGCTCTTCCAGGTGCTCTACAACGCGGGCCCCTTCGTGAACGGGCCGGTCCTCCACAACGAGAAGAGCCACTTCCTCCAGGCGGGCCTGGGCTGGGACCAGGGTCCCTGGCACACGCGGCTGGAGGCTTGGCGCACGAAGCTGGACCAGGCCGTGCTCTTCGACCTCAACAATTATGTCTATTACAACGGCGGCAATCTGCGGTTCCAAGGTCTAGAGGGTGCCGTGGACTACAAGGTGGACCACTGGGGCCTCGGCGCCTGGGCCCGCAGCCAGGAAGCTCGCGATCTTACGCAAGCGCCGGATCAGCAGCTCAGCGCCGATGCCGTCCTGCGCCGGCCCTTCTTCGCTTTCGGTTTGCAGGGTGATGCCACCTGGGGCGACTTCCGGGGCGATCTGGGTTGGGCCTGGCAGGGGCCGCGCTACGAGTATTTCGGCTCCGCCCCAAATGGTCCAGGCCGCACGCACTACAACGACCTCCACGCGAGCCTGGCTTGGAGTTTCGGCGGGAACATGAGCCTCACGCTCCGCGGTGACAACCTGCTGCAACCCAAGATCACGGCGGCGGAATGGAAGGCCCGCAAGACGGACTTCCGGAACGACGCCTACCAGGTCTACAACTTCCCAGCGCAGCCGCCCACGGTCAGTCTGGAGTTCAGGATCCGCTACTGATGCGCGCCCTTCTCGCCTTCCTGCTCACCGGGGCCCTCGCGTTCGCGGGGGCCCCGAAGCGGGTCGTCTCCCAGACCGCGGGCACGGACGAGATGCTCATGGCGCTCGCCGATCCCGGCCAGATCGCCGCGCTCAGCGTGGTCTCGCGCAATCCCGACTACTGCACGGACGCGGCGAAGGCCGCGGCCTTCCCGCAGCTGGCGGCATCGGACGCCGAAGCCATCCTCCGCTTCCATCCCGATCTCGTGCTCATGGCCTCCTTCTCGCGGCCCGAGACCGTGGCCCAGCTCCGCCGCGCGGGCGTTCCCGTCCTCGTCATCGACCACTTCGACACGCTGGAGGACACGCTCGGGGACCTCCGCCTCATCGGCAAAGCCGTCGGTCACGGGGATCGGGCCGAGTCGCTCATCGCGAGTCTCCGCGCGCGGGTGGACGCGCTCATGAAACGCCTGGCGGGCGCGACGCCGCTGCGGGTGATGGCGCCCTCCGCTTACGGCTACATCGCGGGGCGCGACACCACTTTTGATGATCTCTGCGGCCACGCGGGCGCCGTGAATGTGGCCGCCGAGGCGGGCCTGAAGGGGCACGCGCCCATCCCCGCCGAGAAGGTGCTGGTCTGGAAGGTGGACCGGCTCGTGCTGGAGGGCGCGGATCGGGCCGCCGCGCTGGCCCGCGTGCGCCAGATCGCGCCGTTCAAATACACCGACGCCGCCATCCAGGGCCGCTGCGTGCTGCTGCCGGAGGCGCTGCTCTCCACGGTGAGCCAGCATCGCGTGGATGCTTACGAGGCACTGGCGAAGGCCCTCCATCCGGACCGCTTCCCGTGAGACGGGGCGCCTGGCTCCTGTTGACGGCCCTGCTTCTGGGGCTGCTTCTGGCGAGCCTCGCCTTCGGCGAATTGCGCCTTTCGCCCGCGCAGATCTGGGAAGGCCTGCAGGGCCGTGATGAACTGGCCCACACCGTCCTTTGGAACCTGCGGCTGCCCCGGGCCATCGTGGCCATTTCCGTGGGCGCGGCGCTGGCGGCCTCAGGCACGGTCATGCAGGCGCTCTTCCGCAATCCGCTGGCGAGCCCTGACCTCTTGGGCGTCAGCAGCGGCGGCGCGCTCGGCGCCGTCCTCGCCCTGGCGGCCGGATGGGGTGCGAAGAGTCTTTTCGCGGTGCCCTTCTGCGCGCTTCTCGGCGCCTTCCTCGCGGTGGCGCTAGTGCTGATGCTGGCCAAGCAGGGCGCGGGGGTGGAGCGGTTGCTGCTCTGCGGCGTGGCGCTCACGGCCCTGCTGGGCGCGGGCACGAGCTTCGTCCTCAGCCTCAGCGCGGAGCAGTTCGACCGCGCCAGCTCCATGGTGTTCTGGCTGCTGGGCGGCCTTGAGGACCGCACCTGGGAACATGTGGTGATGGCCGCGCCGGGCGTGCTCGTGGGCTGCCTGCTGCTGCTGCCGCTGGGCCGCCCCATGGACCTGCTGGCCTTGGGCGAGGGCGGCGCGCAAAGCCTCGGCGTGGATGTGAAGCGCCTGCGGTGGAAGCTCATCGCCCTCTCCACCGTCCTCACGGCCCTCGTCACGGCGGTGGCTGGCCTCATCGGTTTCGTGGGCCTCGTGGTGCCGCACCTGCTGCGGCTGCTGGTGGGGCCGGGGCACAAGCGCCTGCTGCCGCTCTCCATGCTGGGCGGCGCGAGCTTCCTCCTGATCTGCGATCTCGCCACGCGCCTCGCGCCGGGGCAATTGCGCGTGGGCGTGGTGAGCGCGATGGTGGGCGGCCCCTTCTTCCTCTGGCTGCTGCGGAGGAAGCCGTGACGGGCTTCGGGCTTCAGGCATCGGGCCTCAGTGTCCCCGGACGGTTGGAGGATGTGTCCTTCGCGCTGCCGAAAGGTTGTCTCGCGGCGGTGGTGGGACCCAACGGCGCGGGCAAATCTTCGTTGTTGCAGGCGCTCGCCGGGCTGCTGCCCACGGCGGGCGGGGTGCGCTGGCAGGGCGAGGCGCTGGCGAAGATCCCCGCGCTGGACCGGGGCCGCCGCCTGGCCTGGGTGCCCCAGGAATTGCGCGCGGAGTTCGGATTCCTCGTGCGCGATGTCATCGCCATGGGCCGCTTCGCCCACGGCGACGACGACCACGGCGTGGAGGCCGTGCTGGACCGCATGGACCTGCGCCCGCTCCAGCACCGCCCCCTCACACGCCTCTCAGGAGGCGAGCGCCAGCGCGTCTTCCTGGCCCGCGCCCTCGCCACCGAAGCGCCGCTTCAATTGTGGGACGAGCCGCTCTCCCAGCTGGATGTGCGCCATCAGCTCGAATGGCTGGAGCTGGCGAAGGCCCTCGCCGTGGCGGGCGGCACGGTGCTCATGAGCGTCCATGATTTGCGCGTGGCCCACTGCATGGACCAGGTGCTGATGCTGGACCAGGGCCGCCTGGCCGCCGCCGGGACGCCGGAAGAAGTGCTCACCCCCGAACGCATCCATGAGGTGTTCGGCGTCCGCGCCCGGCTGGGCGAGACGATGATCCTGGACCTGCCTTAAGAAGAAGGGTTCACCGCCGAGCCGCGGAGGATGCAGAGGGAAGAACTCTTTTCTCAGCGCTCTCCGCGCCTCTACGGTGAATACACTTCTTCCATGGCTCTCATCGGCATCCTCGGCGGCAGCGGGCTCTACGCGATGGAGGGCGTCGCTGTGCGCGAGCGGCGCGTGGCGCGAACGCCCTTCGGCGAATCCTCCGCGCCCCTCGCGCTGGGCACGCTCGATGGCGTCGAGGTCGTCTTCCTGCCCCGTCACGGCGAGGGCCACCGCCTGCTGCCCGCTGAGATCAACTACCGCGCCAACATCTGGGCCTTGAAGGACGCGGGCGCTGAAGTGCTGCTCTCCGTGAGCGCCGTGGGCAGCCTCCAGAAGCGCCATGCGCCGGGCACGCTGCGGATGCCGGACCAGTTCATCGACCGCACCCACGGGAGGCAGAGCAGCTTCTTCGGCGAAGGCCTCGTGGCCCACGCGGGGTTCTCCGAGCCCACCTGCGCGCGGGTGCGGCGCCTGCTCATGGACGTGGGCGTGGCGCTGGCCCTGCCCATCGAGGAGGGCGGCACCTACCTGAACATGGAGGGCCCGCAGTTCAGCACCCGCGCCGAGAGCCGCCTCCATCAGGCCTGGGGCGCGGACTTCGTGGGCATGACCCAGGCCACCGAAGCCAAGCTCGCCCGCGAAGCCGAGCTCTGTTTCGCCTGCATCGCGCTCGTGACAGACTACGACGCATGGAAGGACGACGAGGCCGTGGAGACCCGCGATGTGCTCGCCGTCATGGCCGCCAATGTGGCCAAGGCCGAAGCTTTATTGAAAGCCTCCGTGCAGACCCTCTCCGTCGCGCCGCGAACCTGCGTTTGCGGAAGCGCCCTCGCCCACGCCCTTCTCACCCGCCCCGAAGCAGTGCCCGAAGGTACGAGGACCAAACTGAGGCCTCTCATCGGGAAATACGGATACTGAACGGGTTGTGCCTGGGACTCGAAATTCACATTTCTTAATGCCCCCTGGGAGGCCAGGCCGGGCGTACAGTCCTCCCCAGCCTTCCGAAGCTCCGCAGTCCAACCGCATTTCCTTCCTGGAGGAGAAGCATCATGAAGCTTGCCACCATCCTGGCCCTCATGGCCGCCAGCGCGCTCCCCGCGCAGACCATCGCCATCATCAACAGCACCAAGTCGATCTCCAACGCCACGGTCCAAGCCACGGCCAACGCCGTGGCGGTCCAGGTGCACAACGAATACAAGGCGAGGTGGGGCAATGACGCCACCTTCGTCTTCGTGGCCCGGGGAACGACCCCGCCGCAGGGCGCCTGGAATGTCTATGTGGACGATCGCAAAGGCGATTACCACACCGTGGCCAATGGCGGTGTGCCCGTCGCCTACTGCCATGTGTCCGGCGTGACCCAGGACTACTGGACAAACACTGTGTCCCATGAGGTCCTCGAGATGCGCACGGATCCCTTCGTGAATCAGACCTACACGAGGCCCAACGGCACCACGGGGTATGTGGAGGTCTGCGATGCCTGCGAGACCAACGACCAGGGGTACCGCATCAACACGGTCCTCATGAGCGACTTCGTCTTCCCGAGCTGGTTCAAGGCCAGCGGCACGAGCCCCTTCGACCAGACCGGACTCATCTCCGCGCCTTTCCAGGTGCTGCCCGGCGGCTACCTGCCCTGAACCCAAAGGCCCGGTCAGGTTTCGCTCAAGCTGTTCCCCCGGGATGGATCGACCATTCCCGGGGGGACTGGCCTGTCTATCGCATGTCTGGAATCCCGCGTTTTTGGAACGCGTCCATGAGTCATCGAATGCTCGTCTTCGGGCTGCTGGTGCCGTGCGCCCTCAGCGCACAGACCTCCGTCATCCGTGTGCTGATGGACCAGGACACGGCCACGGCTCCGCCTCCCGCTGCGCTCTGCATCCTGGAGACTGGGAACGGCCATGGTTTCGCGGCGAGCTTCGGGGCACTCCTCCAGACTCCTGATCTGAGGGTCTACCGGGTCCCCGTTCGCCGGATCACGGCCGGCAGCCCGGAAGAAAAAGCGTTCCGGACCCGGTACCGCCTGCCTCCAGCGCCGCAATGGGCCTTGGTAGACGCCCGCACGGAAGCCTTGCTATCCCATGGTGCTCATCTTCCCGCCGCGGGACCCTTCGCCCAGACTCTGGAGCAGGCCGGTTTCCGCGACCGTGCGAAGGAGCTGCGCGCCTACATCAAGCGGAACCCGCAGGTCATCGAGGCCCGAGAGCAGTTGCTGGATCTCCTTCGCCAAAGGGGCGAGGCCGCCGCGCAGCAGTTCCTGGGCATCGAAGCTCCCTCTCCCCGCGACCGCTTGGAACGGGGGGATCTCGCGGGCGCGCTCGCGGCCGTCCAGGATCCGGATCCGGCGGATCTCAGCTCGGCGAAGAAGCTGGATCCTGTGCAGGACCTGGAAGCCTGGAGCGCCTTCGCCCAAGCCTTCGATGAAGCGTTCCGCGGCGGCGGATGGCGGGAGATGGCGTTCACCTGGACCAAGGAGGGGCGCGCCCTGGATCGAGGCAGTCCGACCCTCCAAGGCCTTTACCTGCGCTGGCTGCCCGCCGTCGAGGCCGCCATGCGGGAGGAGCCGGACTCCGTGTCCCTGTGGAACCTCTGGGCATGGATGAGCCGGGCTCTGGGGGACCGCCCCATCCGCCCGTTGCTGGAATCCCTCCGCCCTTCGCCGCTGACGCCAAAGGGCGATTGGCCGCCGGCTCGCGCGGCGCGGCGACTGCTCGCCACGGCCAGCAGTCCGGCCGATTGGCTCAGCCTGAAGGAGCATTACCAGGCGCTATGGGAGGGTGAACCCCATGCGTTGCGCGGCGCCCCCGAGAAGTCAGAGCTCCCGTTGGAACAGGATTGGGAGGAGGGCCTGGGACCCCTGCTGGAATGCTGCCTTCGCTCACATGACACGGCTCAGGCCGACGCTTATCTGCGGGAGGCGGTGGATGCCTCTCGCTGGCCGGGTCTCGCGGCGAAGGCGGCCCTTCTCGCCAACCGCTGCGGCCAGCCGGAGCTTGCCACGCGCTGGAGGGCATTGAGACCCGGAGGGTCGCGATGAGAGGCGTCCTGAAACCCTGTGCGGTCGCGCTTCTGCTCCTGCCCGGTCCGCCCCTCGCAGCCCAGGTCTATCTGACCGCGGGAGACAACCGGATCAGCCTGGTCCAGATCCTCCATCCCCATCCCGAAGGCATGCTCCTGAGCGTGCCTAGCACCCAGGGAGTCAGTCTGGGGCCAACACTCCAAGCGGCCTTGGATCAGGAGCCGGCTCTGGGCCTCCAACTCCAGACTCAGGAGCTGGACCCTGGGCTGCGATGCGGCCGCGAACTCCTCGCCCTAGGCGGCTGGGATCCCGCGCGCCCTCACTGGGCGCTCGTCGGAGCCGACCTCCGTATCTACGCCGATGGAGCTGAAACACCCGCGCCTGCCGCGCTGGTGGAGGCGTACCGCCATAGCCCGCTCCGCACCCGCGCGGAGATGCTCCGGGAGTTCTTGAGGCTGAATCCCGGTCAGGGCGAGGCGCTCGCGCAACTCATCCTGGAGACGCGCACGCTGGCGGAGCGGCGCACGGAGCAAACGCTGCCTCCCCAAACCAAGGAGCCTAATGCCGGGGCGCCTCCCGCCCCTCTGAAGAATGAGGACGATGGCCGCATCTGGGGAGACTATGCCGCCCTCTATGAACGCCTCCTTCAGAACAACTCGTGGCGCGACGCAGACCCTGACGCCTCCAGCCCCATTCCCCTCGCGGCGCAGTTGAGCGGCGCGGCGGAGCATAGTCCCCTGCTAGGGGGCGTGGCCGCGCGGCTCATGCCAGTCGTGGAAGATGCGTTGCGAAGCAGGCCCACGGATCCGCACCGTTGGGCGGTGTGGCTCTCCCTGCGCGCCGCGGGCGCGCGCGGCCATGCGGCCACGGTGCTGGCTGGGGTGGACCCTCTGCCGGGCGCGCGGCGGTGGCCTCCCGCCGCGGCGGTGGATGCGTTCGTGGAGGATGCGCACCAGAGTGGCGACTGGCGTGAGGCCGAGCCAGTGCTGCAGGCCTCCTTCGACCAGAATGAGGTGTTGCTGAGGGATCTGGAGGCGGCGGCGAGAGAAGACGCGTCACGGCGCGGCTCCAACGCGAAGGTGGATCTGGGAGGCGCCTTCGGTTTCGGCACCTGGAACGGCGATACCGCTTCGCTCGTGGAAGCCAAGCTGCGCCTGGGCAAACTCGAGGAGGCCGACCGCATCTTCCAGCGGGTCTTCGCGCGTGCGCCCAAACCGTCCTTCGCCCGGCAGGCCGCTGACATTGCCAAAGCCTGCGGTGCCACCGGCCTCGCGGAGAGGTGGGAGCGGCTGGCGCGCTAGCCCGGCTGAGAACTCCGTCTCAGATCCCACCCCAGTCCCACGGGGCCGATGAGGGTGGTCAGTAGCAATGCTGCGACAATGGCGGCGCTGGTGTCGGGGTTCAAGAGCGGCTGGCCATGGATGGTGAGCATGTCGCCCACGCCCACGAAGATGAAGCCGACTTCCCCGCGGGGCACCATGCCCCAGCCCACGGTGGTCCAACGGGTGCCGCGGCCCGCGCCGAGACCAGCGAGCCATTTGCCGATCGTCCCCAGCAGTGCCAGCACGAGGCCAAAGGCGAGCGTGGACGGTTCCAGCAGCGCGGAAGAGTCCACCTTCGCGCCCACCAGCACGAAAAAGAGAGGCGCCAGCACCATGACGAGAGGGTGCACGAGTTCTTCGAGGCTGTGGTGCTCGCGCTTTTCCAGGTTCACGATGTGGGCGGGCTCCAGGATGAGGCCCGCCGCGTAGGCGCCCACGATGGTGGCGAGCCCCGCGCGGTTGCCCAGCCAGGCGAGGAGGAAGGCGAAGCCCAACGCGAGGGGGAGAAGCAGCTGCTCGCTGCGGAAGCGGTCGGCGAGTTTGAAGAGATGGGGCGTGGCGAAGCGGCCCAGGGTGAGGGCCAGGCCGAGAAAGGCCAGCGCCAGCGTCAGCGTCTTCGTGAGCGGTCCCCAGGGCATGGAGCCGCCGGAGGTCGCCGCCGCGGCGATGCCGCTCACGGCCACGAGCACCAGCAGGCCCAGCACATCGTCCATGACGGCCGCGCCCACGATGATGCGGCCTTCCTGGCTATCGAGGGCACCGGCCTCCTTCAGCACCTGGCTGGAGATGCCGATGGAAGTGGCGCAGAGGCAGGCGCCGATGAAGAGATCCACGGCCAAGGGCGTGCCCTTGGGCAGAAACAGCGTCGCGCCCAGAAGGCCCAAGCCCATGGGCAACACGACGCCGATAAGGGCCACGCGGAGGCTGGCGAGGCCGACTTTGAGCATCTGCGGCACGGTGCTTTCGAGGCCCACCGCGAACATGAGGACGATGACGCCGAGGTTGCCCAGCAGATCCATGGACGGGTTCGACGCGATGTCCGGCACGAGCTGCGGCCAGGCCTTCACAGCCGCCGCCCAGGCCAGGCCCGCCAGCAGCTCGCCCGCCACGGCGGGCATCTTGAGGCGCACGGCCACCTCGCCGCCTACCTTCGCGGCGATCCACATGAGCGCGAGAAGCGCGAGCGTGCCCGCGAGGGGATCAGCGACCAGGAGAGCGGGGATCATGCCCTCATTAAATCAGGCCCTGCCCGGATCTCAGCCTGTGGCGTCGCCCGGCGTCACGCTTTCCCCGCTTGTGAGCCAGGGCAGGCGGTGGACACGCACGCGGCCGTCGAAGGTCACATGGAGGCCGTCTCGCGCCGCGTCCACATGGTTCAATACAGAGCCGACCTCGCGGGCCTGATCGAGGAGGGCCAGGTCGAGATCGGCCACAGTCACCATCTCCGTGTTCACGCTGGCCTCGGTGGCGATGCCGTCTTGGGGGAAGAAATAGTCGCTGGGCGTGTAGATGCCGCTCTGGGCGTACTGGGAGGTGAGGTCCGTGATGAGAGGAAGGCTGCCCACGACGCCGCTCGTCACAACATAGAACTGGTTCTCCACGGCGCGGGCCCGGGCGCAGATGGTCACGCGGCTCCAGCCGCGCCGGTCATCCGTGAGGTAGGGCACACAGAGGATCTGCACCCCGTTCTCCGCCAGCACCCGGCCGATTTCAGGGAACTGGGTGTCGTAGCAGATGGTGGCGGCGAAGCGTCCGAAGTCCGTGTCCACCACATGCAGTTCGTGGCCTGGTTCGTACCTCCAGGTCTTACGCTCCGTGGGGGTGAGGTGGAGCTTGGGCTGCAGGACGGGTTTGTGGCCCGGCACGAAGATGCCCGCGACATTCATGAGCTTTCCATCCACGAAGCGCGGGTGGCTGCCCGCCACGATGATGCGGTGATAGTCTTTGGCGAAGCGCATGAAGAGCGCGTCGTAGCTCTCGGTGTAGCGCTTGGCGATCTCGCGCATGCTTTCGGCGGGATCAGTGCCGCCGGGAAGGCAGCTGATGAGCTGGGCCGTGAACAGCTCAGGGAAGACGATGAGGTCGGAATCGTAATCGTCGCCCACATCCACGAAGGATTCCACCTGGTCCGCGAACGCCTCGAAACTGGCCACGCGCCGCAAGGCGTATTGGATGCTGGTCACCCGGACGGGGCGGGAGAGGACGGGTTTGGGCGCTTTGAATCGCATGTCGCCACCTCAGAGCCAAAGGACGATCAACGCCGCGTGGCCCAGTGTCTCGGGGTCCGGCGCGTAGTTGCGGAGCAGACCCTTCACCTCGAAGCCTACCGCCATCTGCTTGGTGAGGGTGGGATCCATGCGCCTGCCTGCCGCGACCTCGGTGATGTAATCCTCGGGCGTCAGGCGGTCCGCCACCTTCCCGTAGCCGGGGATGCGGGCGCCCGCCACGAAAGCCTTGCAACCGAGTTTCCGCGCGAGGTCCAGCCGCGCCGCATACATGGCTTTGCCCACGCCGCGGTTCTGCCAGGCGGGGTCCACGGCGATGTTCACGCCGTACATGGCCGTGCCGCCGGGCACATGGGTGGAGAGGCTGCCACGGCCGGTGATCTCCGCCCAGGTGTGGGGCGCGAGCGCGTGTTCCAGATCCAGCCGCATGCTGGTGGCCGTGCCGATGACGGTGCCGTCGTCCGCTTCGGCCACGAACTGGCCCGCGCCGAACTGCGCAAGGTGGCGGAGCAGGTTCTGCTCGCCCCAGATGGCCTCGGGCCCGTGGAGCGGGGGCGGGTAGACCCGGCGCATGAGCGCGGGAATGACGGGGATGTCATCCAGGATCCGGGAACGGACCCGGAAGTCGGCCACGCCTAGCCTTCCGAAAAGAAGAAGCGGGCCTCCACATCCTCGGCTTCCATGGCCTTGACAAGGGTGCCGAGGGCTTTGTGGATGTCCGAGACCTGCTTGTCGCCCATCTCCTGGAGCTTGATGAGGAGGCGGCCCTGGGCGGGGTGCGGGGCCTTCTTGCGCAGGGCGCGGCCCGCGGCCGTGAGGCTCAACTTCACGCGGCGGCGGTCCACAGCGTCGGTCTTGCGGGTGACGAGGCCCTTGGCCTCCAGCCGGTCCACCACGCCCACCACGGTGCTGGGGTGGAGCTGGATGCGAGCCGAGAGGTCCTTGAGCGAGAGCGGGCCGTCCTTGCCCAGCTCCCAGAGCGCCCAGAGTTGGGGCGCCGTGAGGTGGAAGCGCACATCCACCTCCTTGGAGAAGAGTTCCAAGGCCCGCACGATGCGGCGGATGTCGTGGAAAACGGCCTCGATCTTCTGGTCTTTGTCCATTCGACCATCCTATCGTGTAAGTCAATATTTTGTGTTGAAATGGAAGATTTGGAGGGGGCCGCATGTCGCCCGCAGAGCGCATGGAACGCTATGGCCGACGCGGCATCCGCGCCGTCCGGGGCCTGCTCCCGCCCCGCCGCCTGCGTCTGCGCCTGCTGGCCCACTCGCGGCGCATCGTGCTGGCCATCCTTCCCCTGGGCGTGCTGCTAGGCCTCGTGATGACGGGGCTCCTCGTGGGCCTGGAGGAGCATCTCGCGCCTTTCCTGGACGGGCTCTTCGGACGCCTGGGCCTCATCTGGGTCCTGCCGGGCCTGGCGCTGATGGCGGCCACGCTCTGGCTGACCTGGACGAAAACGGGCCAGGTGAGCCTCTTCGAGGATCTGGATCTCGCCAAGAAGAGTCCTTACGAGGCCTTCCCCTTCTGGAAGTCCATGGCGAAAGTCGTGGGTTGCACCTTCACCATCGGCTTGGGCGGCTCCACCGGCCTCGAAGGGCCGGCGAAGTGGCTGGGCGCGGCCGTGGGCGTGCAGTTCCACCGCTTCATCCATTGGCTGGCCCTGCATTGGCGGCCCTTCCGCCGCCTCAAGGTGCAGCCGCTCACCATGGTGGTGGCGGGTGCCGCTGCGGCGGTGGCTATCGTCTTCCGCGCGCCGCTGTCGGGCTCACTCTTCGCTGTGGAGCATGACGGCCATGTGGCCCACGAGGAACTCATCCCTTCGGTGGTGGCGGCGGCCAGCGCCTACATGGTGTGGGTGGCCATAGAGGGCCCCGCGCCGCTCATCCCGCTGGTGAAGACCTACCACCTGGAAGCGAAGGAGCTGCTCTGGGCGCTGCCCGTGGGCCTCATCTGCGGCTTGGGCGCGAGCCTCTTCCTCACCATCCGCTTCGGCCTCACGCGCTTCCTCTCCCGCTATCCGCTGGTGTGGCGCGGGCTCCTGGGCGGGACGGGGCTGGCCCTGCTGGCCATGCCGGGCCACTTCCTCTTCCACGACCTCCCCATCACCCAGCGGGGCGGCCTGGAACTCATCCTCCATGTGCTGGGCGGCGCCGAGACGCACAGGGCGGCCCTCCTCTTCAGCGGCCTCAAGATCCTGGCCACGGCCATGACGCTGGCGGCGGGCGGCGTGGGCGGCATGTGGATCTGCGCTGTGTCCATTGGCGCGGCTCTGGGCGCCTTCCTGCAAGGCTGGATGATGCCGCGGACGCCGGGTCTCGTCCCCATGATGGCGGGCGTGGCTTTCGCGGGCGCGGTGCACGAGGTGCTGCTGGTGCCCGTGGTGTTCCTGGCGGAGACGACGGGTGATCCGGCGCTGGTGGTACCGGGCCTTCTGGCTGCCACGGTGGCGCTGCTCGTGAAGCGGGAGCACCTCTGAGCCGCTAAGCTGGCCCGATGGAAGCATGGCTCGACGCGATGACCCTGGTGGTGCCCGCTCTCGCGGCGCAGGATTGAGAATGACACTCCTGGACGGCGCGGTCCTCGCCACGGCGACGGTCATTTTCGGAAGCCTGATCCTCGTGATCCGGAACCTCAACAAGCTGGAGCAGCTGCCGGAGGAGCCGGGACCGTCCTCATCATCTGTATGTCTCTGCATCCCCGCGAGGAACGAGGCCCGGGAGATCGGCGCGGCGCTCGAGACCTGGATCGCCCAGGACCACGAGAGGCTCCGCATCGTCGTCGTGGATGACGGCTCCACTGACGCGACACCGGAGATCCTGGCGAGCCTGGCTTGTGACCGCTTGCGTGTGATCCGCAATAAGACCCTTCCGTCCGGATGGTTGGGCAAGAACCACGCGATGCACTTGGCAACGGAGACGGTGGAGGCCAAGGCCGCGGATTGGCTCCTCTTCGCGGACGCGGATGTGAAGGCGGCGCCGTCGTTGCTGCGCCGCGCCCTCGCCCACGCTGAATCCACGGGCGCCGATGTCCTGGCCCTGGTGCCGGGCCAGGACACGGGCTCCTTCGGCGAGCGCCTGCTGCTGCCCGTGCTGGGATCGGGCTTCCTCATGGTGGTTCCCGCGGACCGCGTGGCGAAACCAGGAGCTATGGCCTGCGCGGGCATCGGCGCCTTCACCCTCATCCGCCGCTCCGTCTACGACACGCTGGGTGGTCACGCGGCGGCGCCCCTGGAAGCCATCGACGACATGATGCTGGCCCGCCGCGCGAAGCTGGCGGGCTTCTCAAACCGCCTGGGCCAGGGCGGGCCGGACCTGCGCCTCCGCATGTACGGCTCCGGCGCCGAAGCCGTGCAAGCCATGCGGAAGAACGTGCTCGCGCTGCCCTTCGTGTGGGTGGCCTTCCCCCTCCTGGGGCCCGTGTCGCTTCTGCTCTGGCTCGCTCCGCTCTGGTTGCCCTTCGCGGGCTGGCCCATCCTCGCGGCCGTCCTCTGGCTCGCCGTGCCAGCTGTGGTTTCCGAAGCCCATCAGCGCCTCTCGGACCGCCCCGCCGACCTGGCCTGGGCCCTCTGGCCCCTGGCCGGTCCTGCCCTTTTATGGGGGGCGATTCCGGCCTTCTGGGACCGTCTGAGGGGGGTCAACCGGTGGCGGGATCGGGAAATTCCTATATCTAACATCCCTGTTTGATTAATTTGTGAATTGATTAGGGAGATGGCCTTCCGGGCGGGGGGGGCTTGGGTATCCTAGTCATCCACGGCTCGGATTCTGTTCTTGTTTTTTTCGCTTTTTTGACGATCCTTGGTACTGACCCTTTCCAAGGAGATGACGATGGCAGCAGCAGCCGCAGTGAACGCCCACGACATGGCCAACGACGAACGACTCAAAGTCCTGACCCGGACGCTCGGCGAAATCGAGCGCGCCTTCGGCAAGGGCTCCGTGATGAAGCTCGGCGACCGCCAGAGCGTAGCCGATGGCGTCGAATCCATCTCCACCGGCTCCATCTCCCTGGACGCCGCCCTGGGAATTGGCGGCCTACCCAAGGGCCGCGTGGTCGAAATCTACGGACCTGAATCCAGCGGCAAGACCACCCTCGCGCTCCACGCCGTGGCCCAGGCTCAGAAGAAGGGCGGTCTGGCCGCCTACATCGACGCCGAGCACGCGCTGGACCCCGAATACGCCAAGAAGCTGGGCGTGGACATCGACAACCTCTTCATCAGCCAGCCGGACAGCGGCGAGCAGGCCTTGGAGATCGCCGACCAGCTGGTGCGCAGCGGTGCCCTGGACATCATCGTCATCGACTCTGTGGCGGCCCTGGTGCCCAAGGCCGAGATCGACGGCGAGATGGGCGACACCCATGTGGGCCTCCAGGCCCGGCTCATGAGCCAGGCCCTCCGCAAAATGACGGCCACCATCAGCAAGACCAACACCTGCGTCATCTTCATCAACCAGATCCGCATGAAGATCGGCGTCATGTTCGGCAGCCCCGAGACGACCACCGGCGGCAACGCCCTCAAGTTCTACGCCTCCGTCCGGCTGGATGTCCGCTCCATCCAGAGCATCAAGGGCGCCAGCACGGATCCCCTGGCCAGCAGCCGGGACGAGGATTCCTCGGTGGTGGGCAAGAAGACCAAGGTGAAGGTGGTCAAGAACAAAGTGGCCCCGCCCCTCAAGATCGCCACCTTCGACATTCTCTACGGAGAGGGCATCAGCCGCTCCTCGGAGTTGGTGGAGCTGGGCACGGCTCTCGAGATCGTCCAGAAGAGCGGTTCCTGGTTCAGCTACAAGGATAGCCGCCTGGGCCAGGGCGCGGAGAATGTGCGCAAGCTGCTGCTCGACAACCCCGAGCTGGCGGACGAGATCGAGACCCAGATCCGCGCGAAGCTGGGCCTCAAGGCCAAGGAGGCCTGACAAGTTCATTGCCGGCTCTTGGAAGGGGTGGGCAATGGGGGCTGGCGGCGAAAGCCGCCAGCCCTTTTTCTTGCCTCGCTGTAGGCTTGTTGATCCGGAGCATCCGATGACCTCTTTCCATGTCGAGACCGTCCATTTGGGCCAGTTCAGCGAGGGTTCGCCCCGGGATCGCGCGGAGTTCGTGCGCGTCCTGGGCGGGAGCCTCGTGGACACGGGTTTCGTGAAGGTGGACGGGCACAGGGTGACGAAGACGCGCGTGGACGCGGCCTATCGGGACATCGAGGCCTTTTTCGCGCTGCCGGAGGCCACGAAGCGGGCCTATCTCATGCCCGGCACCGGTGGCGCGCGGGGCTTCACGGCCTTCGGCAGTGAGCACGCCAAGGACAACCCCGTGGGCGACCTCAAGGAGTTCTGGCACATCGGCCAGGACAACCCGCCCGGCGGGAAGCTCGAGGGCGACTTCATGCCCAACCTCTGGCCCGCTGAAGTGCCCAGCTTCAAGACGAACCTGCTGGGCCTGTTCACGGACCTGGAGGCCTGCGCCTGCACGCTGCTGGAGGCCATCGCCCTCTATCTGGGCCTGCCCCAGCGCCACCTCACCGACATGGTCGTGGGCGGCAACTCCATCCTGCGCCTCATCCACTACCCGGCCTTGAAAGAACGCTACATCGAAGGCGGCGTGCGGGCCTCGGCCCACGAGGACATTAATCTCATCACGCTCCTGCCAGCCGCCACGGAGAGCGGTCTGGAGCTGCTGGACCGCGACGGGAATTGGCATGCGGTGGACGGCTTGGAGGGCGAGATCGTGGCGGACGCCGGCGACATGCTGAGCCGCCATGTGAACGCGAAGATCCCCAGCACCACCCACCGCGTCGTGAACCCCAAGAGCCCCGACACGGTGCGCTACTCCATGCCCTTCTTCTGCCACCCGCGGCCGGAAGTGCTCCTGGACTGCCCTGCGGAGATCCTTGCCCCCGGCGAGCGCAGGCGCTTCGAGCCCATCACCGCCCACGACTTCCTCATGCAGCGGCTGCGGGAGATCGGGCTGATCAAATAGCGGGCCGGGCCTACAATTCCCGGAAGCCCCTTCTTCAGCTCTTCCTCCAGGAGGTTTCCGTGGCTCCGCTCCGCTGCTTCGCTCTCGGCCTGCTCGCTTGCGGCGCCTTCTTTTCCCCGCCGCTCGCGCCAGCCCAGGAACCGGCCCGCCTGTTGCCAGACATGCAATGGCGCATGGTCGGCCCCTTCCGCGGAGGGCGCACCCGGGCGGTGTGCGGTGTACCCGGCCAACCGGACTTGTTCTACATCGGGCAGGTGGATGGCGGGGTCTGGAGGAGCGATGACTACGGGCGGAGCTGGGTGCCGATCTTCGACGGACAGCCCTCTCAGTCGATCGGCGCCATCGCCGTGGCGCCCTCGGACAGCCGGATCATCTATGTCGCGAGTGGAGAAGGCCTGCACCGGCCCGACCTCTCCGTGGGCGATGGCATCTACAAATCCTTGGATGCCGGGAAGACCTGGCAGCATCTCGGCCTGAGGGATGGCCAGCAAATCCCCGCCCTCGCTGTGGACCCGCGCGACCCGAACCGCCTTTTCGCCGCGGTGCTGGGCCACCCTTATGGTCCGAACGAAGAGCGGGGCATCTTCCGATCCTCGGATGGTGGCCAGACCTGGAAGCGGGTCCTCTATGTGGATCCCAGCACGGGCGGTTCCGATGTGGAGGTGGACCCGGCGCATCCCGATACCGTCTATGCCTCGTTGTGGGAGTCCCGGTTGGGCCCCTGGGAGGACGGCAACCAGTACGGCGGCGCTCACGGAGGCCTCTTCAAATCCACCGATGGCGGCGACACCTGGCATTCCCTGACCCGGGGCCTTCCCGCCGACCTGGTCCAGATCCAGGTCGCCATCGCTCCCAGCGATCCCGATCGCCTCTACGCGACAGTCGCCACCACGCGCCAGGGCGGCTACGCCTCAGGCGAGGGTTTGGGCGTGTACCGCTCGGATGACGCGGGCGAGCACTGGCGCCAGGCCACGGACGACCCGCGGCCCGCCATGAAGATCGGCGGCGGCGATCTCCCTGTCCCGAAGGTGGACCCGAAAAACCCGGATGTGGTCTACAGCGCCAGCATCGTGGCCATGAAGTCCAGCGACGGCGGCCGGACCTGGACCGGTCTGCGCGGAGCGCCTGGCGGCGACGACTACCAGAACTTCTGGATCAACCCGGAGGACCCCCGGATCATCCTCCTGGCCAGCGACCAGGGCGCCGTGGTCACGGTGAACGGGGGGCGCACCTGGAGTTCCTGGTTCAACCAGCCGACGGCGCAGCTCTACCATGTGGCCGCCACCTCCACCTTCCCTTACCGGATCTGCGCGGCCCAGCAGGAGAGCGGCTCCGTGGACATCTCCAGCCGCGGCAACGACGGCTCCATCACCTTCCGCGACTGGCATCCCGCGGGCGCTATCGAGTACGGCTACTTGGCGCCGGACCCGCTCCATCCCGAGATCATCTACGGTGGAGGCCGCACCGAGGTGTCGAAGTACAACACCGTCACAGGGCAGGTGCAGAATGTGACGCCATTGCCGGTGGCGGATGGACAGCACCGGGCGGACCGCACCGAGCCTCTCCTGTTCTCGCCTGTCGATCCGCATCTGCTCTTCTACGCGACCAATGAGCTCTTCAAAACGGAGGACGGGGGCGCGACTTGGCAGGCCATCAGTCCGGATCTCACCCGTGAGCATTCCGGCCAGCCCGCGTCCCTCCCGCCGCTGCCCCCGAAGGACGCAGCCAAGCGCCGCGGCGCCATCTACGCAGTGGCGCCCTCGTTCCGGAACGCCCAGACCCTCTGGGCCGGGACCGATGACGGCCTTATCTGGATCACGCGGGATCTGGGCAAGACCTGGAAGGATGTGACGCCACCGGTCCTGACGCCCTGGAGCAAGGTGACGCAGATCAGCGCGTCCCCCTTCGACGACAACACGGCCTATGCCTCCGTCAGCCGGTTCCGCCTGGATGATCTCCATCCCTACCTCTACCGGACCCGCGATGGCGGGGCGACCTGGCAACCCATCTCGAAAGGCCTCCCGGATGGCGCGCCCGTCAACACTGTGCGCGTGGACCCGGTGCGGAAAGGCCTGGTCTTCGCCGGGACCGAGACCGCCGTCTGGATGTCGCTGGATGAAGGCGACCACTGGCAATCTCTCCAGCTGAACCTGCCCCACACCTCCATGAGGGACTTCTGCATCCAGGGGAACGATCTGGTCCTCGCCACCCACGGCCGGTCCATCTGGGTCCTGGATGACATCTCACCTTTGCGCCAGCTCGACGCGGTGAGTCCCGCGACCGGAGCTTTCCTGTTCAAGCCCGGCGAGGCCATCCGCGTCCGCCGCAGCACCAACACCGACACGCCCATTCCCGCCGATGAACCGGCGGGTCAGAACCCGCCTGACGGCGCCGTCCTCGACTACTACCTGGCCAAGTCCGCCTCAGGCCCGGTCACGCTTGAGATTCTCGATGCGGGCGGCCGTCTGGTGCGGCGCTATTCCAGCGACGATGCGCCTGCCGCCACGGCTGGAGCGCTGGACCGGCAGCTCATCCCGCTCTACTGGATCCGGATGCCGCGGGCGCTTCCAGGGACAGCGGGAATGCATCGCTGGGTATGGGATCTGCGCCATGCCGCGCCTGCCGCCGAGAGTGGCGAATACCCGATCTCGGCCGTCCCGCACGACACGCCCTCCCTCCCCCAAGGCCCGCTCGCGCTGCCTGGCGTCTACTCCGTGCGGCTCACGGTGGATGGTCACGCATACACGGCCCCGCTCGTGGTCAGGATGGATCCGCGAGTCCCCGCCTCCAGCGGCGGCCTGACTGCGCTATTCACCCTGGAGAGCCGCCTGGCGTCCCTGGTGTCTTCCAGCGCCACAGCTTCCCTCCAGGCGGCGGGCCTCCATGAACAGCTCCAGGATCTCTCCAAGAGGGCTCCGGGGTCCCTGCTCGCCCCGCTCGCCGGGTTGGATCAGGAACTGTCCGCGCTGCGGAAGGAAGCCGGCGATCCGGTGAAGCCGGGCCTCGATACCCTCGCCGGTTCGCTCAATGCGCTCTACACCCAGGTCGGCCAAGCGGATGCCCGCCCCACCAAGGCCCAGGAATCGGCGGCGGCGGGCTTGAGCGGCGCCCTGGCGGTTTCATTGGGGAAGTGGGATCAAATCAAAACCTCCACACTCCCCGCGTTGAACCGGCAGCTGCGCGAGGCTCACATGGATGAACTCAACCTCAAGCGCGAACCGAAGGCGGGGTCTGGAGGCAGGGACGAGGACTGAACAGTCAGTCCTCGCTCTGCACGCCTAGCTGATCCCGGAGGTGGGCGGGGAGGGCGTTGGGATCCGGCCCGGGTTTCGGCGCGGGCCGCCCGGTCTGGCCCTGGCCTTTGAGGATGTCCAGCATCTGCTTGGCGTCGGCGAAGCGCTCCAGCACTTCGCGTTCCTCCCCCGTAGGGAAGCGCTCGAAACGCAGGCGCCGCGGGCCCCATATGGCGACAGCCTCGCCTTTCAGTTCCGCCAGGCGGGGCAGGGACTGGCGCCAGTAGATGCCGAGGGGGGCGCCATCCGCGGTCATGAACCCGATGAGGTCGCAGTCGGAGGGCAGCAGGCAGGGGTCACCCGCGGTCCAAGTGGCCACGGTGAGCGGGCGTCCATCCTGGCCGCGGACCGTGCCCATGGGGGCCGGTTGCCCCAAGGCCGGATCGAGATCCTGGTTCTGGACCTGGAGGACGCGGGTCAGATCCAAGGACTTCAGCTCCCGCTGAGGGAAGGCGATGGGATGGGGCTCTTGCACGCGGGCGGGCAGCCACTGGTCGCCCACCCGCTCGAAAAGGGCGGCCTGGAGAAGAGGCCCCTTGCCCAGCTCCTGGGAGACGGCTTCCACCAGCTTGGGCAGCAGCACTTGAGGCGCGAAGAGGAGGCAGCCAGGATTCGGCACCGCCATGAAGGGGCGCTGGTCCTTGAAGATGTCCTTCCACAGGTCCGGCAGCAGCAACCGCGCCGCGTCCAGGCCGTCGCGCCAGGGCCCGCGGTAGACGCCGCTGGGCAGGCGTTCGAAGATCTTGTTGGCGGAGCGGCGCTTCAGGTGCTCCAGCGCCTGCTCCACAGCGGTGTCATCGCTGATGTCCCAGAGCGTGAGGTCGGCGGGTTGGAGGATGCGGTCGCTCACCCGCAGGCGCAGGCGCAGGCCCTCGATGCAGAGGCGGTTGAATCCGCCATCCCGTTCCGGCACCCAGGCGGGCACCAGTTCCGGCAGGATCTCCTCCTGAGCCTCATCCCACACGGAGGGCAGCGGCAGACCCTTGGCGGCGAGGGCGCCGAGGGCTGCGGCCCAGGCCTCGCGGTGGGCGGCGTCCTGGAGGTGTTCGAAAGCTTCCATGTGGGGCGCCAGGTCCTCGGGGCCGAAGGGTAGGGCCTTTCCCTCCAGCAGCGCGTCGAGGCTGGGCAGGGACGCGGCAGGACCGCGCTTGATGAACTTGTCGAGGAAACCCATGGGCCGTCCAGCAAAGCTCCATTGTGACGCAAGGGACGGCCAGGTGCGGCATGCTGGGTTCATGGACGGCATCCGCGACACCCTGGGCCGGCCCCTGCGGGCCCTGAGGATCTCCGTGACGGACCGCTGCAACTTCCGTTGCCGCTACTGCATGCCTGCCGAGGTCTTCGGTCCGGACCACGCGTTCCTCCCCAAGGACCAGGTGCTGACCTTCGAGGAGATCACGCGCCTGGCACAAGTCTTCGCGTCCTTGGGCGTGACGAAGCTGCGCCTCACGGGCGGCGAGCCCCTGCTGCGCAAGGACCTGCCCCTGCTCGTGGCGGAACTGGCGAAAACGCCAGGCCTCCAGGACCTGGCACTCACTACCAACGGCGCGTTGTTGGCGGAGCTGGCGGAGCCGTTGCGGAAGGCCAGGCTGCACCGCCTCACGGTGAGCCTGGACACGCTGGACGCGGATCGCTTCCGCGCCCTCTGCGATACGGAAGTGCCGCTGGCCAAGATCCTGAACGGGCTCGAGGTCGCGCGGGATGCGGGCTTCAAGTGCATCAAGCTCAACTGCGTGGTGCAGCGCGGCGTGAACGATGGTGAGGTCGAGGCGTTGGCGGCCTTCGCGCGGGAGCGGGGGCTCACGCTGCGCTTCATCGAGTTCATGGATGTGGGCACCACCAATGGCTGGAAGCTGGATGCCGTGGTGCCGGGCCAGGAGCTGCGTCAGCGCATCGCCGCCCGTTGGTCGCTTACGCCCGTCCAGTCTGAAGCGGACGCGGTGGCCCGGACTTGGCGCTACGAAGACGGCGCGGGCGAAGTGGGCTTCATCAACAGCGTGACAGCCCCCTTCTGCAGCGGCTGCGACCGCGCGCGGCTCTCGGCGGAGGGCCGCCTCCACACCTGCCTCTTTGGTGCCGAGGGGCTGGACCTGCGCGGCGCCCTGCGCTCCGGCATGTCCGATGGCGACCTTGCCGCCCTCGTTGCCGCCCGTTGGAAACGCCGGGACGACCGCTACTCCGAGCTCCGCAGCGCGAGCACCGCGGGCCTGAAGAAGCCGGAGATGAGCTACCTCGGGGGTTGAACCCGCGGATAGCTGCCCAGCACGCGCAGATCGCAGCGGCTGGAGAGTTCCTCGATCGCCTCCGCGAGCGGCGCATCGCCCTGATGCCCGTCCACATCGAGAAAAAAGGCGTAGTCCCAGGCTTTCTTCCGCGTGGGGTGGCTTTCGATGCGGCTGAGGTTGAGGCCCCGCGCCGCCAGCGGTTCCAGCAGGCCCAGCAGGGCGCCGGGGCCGTCGAGCGCCCGCAGCAGGAGCGTCGTGCGGTCGCGGCCCGTGGGGCCGGACTGGCTCCTCCCCACGACGAGGAAGCGCGTGTAGTTGGCGCGTTGGTCCTGGATGCCGTGCCGGGCGACTTCGAGGCCATAGAGCGGCGCCGCCAGCTCCGAAGCCAGGGCCGCGCCCGCGCCATCGCCCTTCGCCATCCGGGCCGCGTCCGCCGTGGACGCGCAGTCCACCGTCTCGGCGCTGGGCAGGTGAGTGGAGAGCCAGGCGCGGCATTGGCCGAGCGCGTGCGGGTGCGAGTAGACGCGCCGCACGCAAGCCGGATCCAGCCCGGGACGCAGGAGGAGGCACTGCTCCACAGCGAGCACGATCTCGGCAGAGATATGGAGCTCGCTGTCCAACAGGGTGTCCAGCGTGGAGCCCACCATGCCTTCGGTGGAGTTCTCCAAGGGGATCACGCCCATGTCGGCCCGGCCCCGCTCCACCTGCTGGAAGACGGAGGCCACGGTGCGCTCCGGCAGGAGATCGGCCGAGAGCCCGAACTGCTGCCGCGCGGCGGCGTGTGTGAAGGTGGCCTCGGGGCCCAGGTAGGCCACGCGCAGGCTCTTCTCCAGGGAAAGACAGGCGCTGAGGATCTCTTGGAAAACGGGCCGCAGCGCGGGCGTGGGGAAGGGGCCTTCGTTCAACCCCGCGAGCCGAGCGTGAATGGCGTGTTCCCGTTCGGCCACATAGAAGGCGCCCGTGCGTCCCGCGTCGCGCTTGGCCTCGCCCACGGCCTGCACCAGGCGGGCGCGGTCGTTGAGGAGGCGCAGCAGGTCCTCGTCCAGGGCGTCGATGCGCCCGCGGAGATCGGGAAGGGACGGAAGGACGAGATCCTTCATGACAAGTTGGGGGGCGATGGGCATGGGGTTCTCCGCAAAGAAAAACCCCCGAGCCTTTGGGGTCTCGGGGGTGATGGTGGGTCGCGTGTGTTGGTCTAGGTCAACGCCGCTCCAGCCCCCGGAGATCGGAAGCTAAAATAGAGGTAGCTGACGCGGCAAACGGCCATGGCACCAGCCTGAAGGAAGATCGGGCTCCCGCGCAAGCTCAACCTTGGTCCACGCCCAGCTCCACCCAGGCCTGGCCGGGATAGGGCGGTGGTTCGAGACCGGCCAGGCGGAGCGCCATCGTCATCTGGGCGCGGTGATGCTGCTCCTCCAGAAGCATCACCAGCAGGTAGTTGAAGGGGGTCGAGCGGTTGCCGAAGGGGGTCGTGAACGGGGACTGGAGCCGGGTCTCATCCATCCGCGCCAGCAGCGCGCGGCAGCGGTCCGCGTGGGCGTGGAAGGCCACCCCGAGATCCGCGGTCCCCCGCTGCCAGATCTCCGTCTCGAAGACGGAGCCCGCTCCCGCGGTCGGCTCCTGGGCCAGCTGCCGACAGATGCTTTCACGGACGAGGGAGAGGTGGATCAGCTCGCTGCGGAGGAGCTTGCCGTTGGGTTGAGGCGCGTCCCATAGCCCGTCCGGCGTGGCCGCGATGACGGCGGCCGTGTGCGCCGTGGCGACCTCGAAGGCGGCGCGGAAAGCCCCTAGCTCCCCAGGCATGCGAGCATCTCGCGCAGGCAGGCGTCCCAGGTCTCGTCAGGCGTCTCGTGGAAGAAGAACTCCACGGCGTGGCCCGCGGGCTGGGCCTCGGGATGGGCGGACCAGGCCTCGTAGAGCTTGTCCAGGGGCGCGCTGTCCACCTTGTGGCGGCGCAGCTTGTGGGCGCGGCGCAGGCGGTCCGGGTCGGGGCCGCGCAGGGAGACGCCTTCTTTGCGGCTGGCTACGAAGGTGAAGGTCTGGCACCAGGCGTTCTCGATGAACTGCGCGAAGTGGAGGAAGGCGCCGTGGTTCGAGCGCGTGAGGTTCACGACCCGGTGCTTGCCCTTCCAGGCCGCCATCCAGGCTTCGAGGATGCGGGAGGCCCGCTCCCGTTCCTGCTTCGGGAGGATGGGGAAAGCCACGCCCCAGAACTCCTCGAGGGCCTCCTGCGGATCTGTGCGTTCTTCGATGGGATCGAGCGGCATCGTTCAGGCCTGGTGATAGAGCTCTGAGCCCTGCTTGGCGAATTCCTCGGATTTGTCGACCATTCCCTGGGCCAGCGCGTCCTCTGCCGAGTAGCCATGCTCCTCGGCGTACTTCCGAACATCCTCCGTGATCTTCATGGAACAGAAATGGGGGCCGCACATGGAGCAGAAGTGGGCCTGCTTGGCGCCTTCGGCGGGCAGCGTCTCGTCATGGAATTCGCGGGCCGTGTCGGGATCCAGGCTCAGGTTGAACTGGTCCTCCCAACGGAACTCGAAGCGGGCCTTGGAGAGGGCGTTGTCGCGCAGGTTCGCGCCGGGATGGCCTTTGGCGAGATCGGCGGCGTGGGCGGCCAGCTTGTAGGTGATGACGCCGTCCTTCACATCCTTGCGGTTGGGCAGGCCCAGGTGCTCTTTGGGCGTCACATAGCAAAGCATCGCCGTGCCATACCAGCCGATCATGGCCGCGCCGATGGCGCTCGTGATGTGGTCGTAGCCCGGCGCGATGTCCGTGGTGAGCGGCCCCAGCGTGTAGAAGGGCGCCTCGTGGCAGACGGCCAGCTGCCGCGTCATGTTTTCCTGGATGAGGTGCATGGGCACATGACCCGGGCCCTCGATCATCGTTTGCACATCATGTTTCCAGGCGATCTTTGTGAGCTCGCCCAGCGTGTCCAGCTCGCCGAACTGGGCCTCGTCGTTGGCGTCCGCCGTCGAACCGGGACGCAAGCCGTCTCCCAGCGAGAAGGCCACGTCGTAGGCCTTCATGATGTCGCAGATCTCCTCGAAGTGCGTGTAGAGGAAGTTCTCCTTGTGGTGGGCCAGGCACCACTTCGCCATGATGGAGCCGCCGCGGGAGACGATGCCTGTCACGCGCCGGGCCGTCATGGGCACGAAGCGCAGCAGCACGCCGGCGTGGATGGTGAAGTAGTCCACGCCCTGCTCCGCCTGCTCGATGAGCGTGTCGCGGTAGAGCTCCCAGGTCAGCTCCTCGGCCTTGCCATCCACCTTCTCCAAGGCCTGGTAGATGGGCACGGTGCCGATGGGCACGGGGCTGTTGCGGAGGATCCACTCGCGCGTCTCGTGGATGTTCTTGCCGGTGCTGAGATCCATCACCGTGTCCGCGCCCCAGCGGGTGGCCCAGGCCATCTTGGCCACTTCCTCTTCGATGGAGGACGCCACGGCGGAGTTGCCGATGTTGGCGTTGATCTTCACGAGGAAGTTCCGGCCTATGATCATTGGCTCGGTCTCGGGATGGTTGATGTTGTTGGGGATGATGGCGCGGCCGCGAGCGACTTCGTCCCGCACGAACTCCGGTGTGATGCGCGACTTCATTGCGGCGGCTTCGCGGCCGAGGTTCTCGCGGATGGCGATGAACTCCATCTCGGGCGTGATGAGGCCCTGTTTGGCGTAGTGCATCTGCGAGACATTCTTCCCGGCCTTCGCCCGCAACGGCTTGCGGGCGCCCTGGAAGCGGATGGCCTCCAACTCGATGTCGCGGTCCCGGAGCTGGCGGTAGTAGCTGCTGGGCTTGTCCAGCTCCTCCACATCGCCGCGGGAGAGGATCCAGTCCCGGCGCAAGGGCGCGAGGCCGCGGGTCACATCCACCTCGGCCTTGGGATCGGTGTAGGGGCCGCTGGTGTCGTAGACCACCACGGGCTCGTTGGGGAGGAGCTTACCGTTGAAGTCGCGGGTGTCCTGGAGGCTGATGCGGCGCAGGGGCACGCGCACGCCGGGGAGCTGGCCCTTGATGAAGATCTTCTCGGAGGCCGGGAAGGGCAGCAGGCAGCCTTCCAGGGCCTTCTCGGCGACCGGGGCGGGGGCTGGGGTGGACTGAGGCAAGGCCCCTCCCTTGAAAAGAGCGCGCGAGGGCGCGGGGAACAAGTCTACCGCGCCCCCGGTCTGGCCCCTGGGGAGCTTCTGGTCGCGCGGTTGCACTCAAGGCTTAGAATGGGGGTCTGATGAAGAAGCGCCGACTGCTCCTTACCGCTCTGGCCGTTCCGGCCTTGGCCGCCCCGCGCGTCCATGCGGCCCCGGGCGACACGCCCCAGGACGACCCCGTCGTGAAGGCCCGGACCAGCAGGGCCTTGGCCCAGGGGATCGACGAGCGGGACCTGCCGCCCGTGCCGCGCTCCCTCGTGGAGCCGCCCCCGCTGCCACCGCCGGAGACCCATCCCAAGGACATGCCGGGCTACCGCGCCAAGCACCGCCGTGGCCACCGTCACGGCAAGGCCAAGGCCCGCCCCCACCGCGCCGCCCGCCACAAGTAGCCGGGCCGCCACTCCATGCGCCTGGGCGTCCTCACCTCCGGCGGCGACGCGCCGGGCATGAACGCCGCCATCCGCGCGGCCGTGCGCCAGGCTGACGCGCTGGGAATCGAAGTGGTGGGCATCCGTCACGGGTTCCGGGGCGTGGTGGAGGGCGACTGGGCGCCGATGGGCACGCGGGACTGCGCCAACATCCTCCAGCGGGGCGGGACAGTCCTCCGCACGGCGCGGTGCGGAGAATTCCTCGACGCCGCCGTGCGGGCCCGGGCGGCTGATGGCCTGCGCGAGGCCGGCATAGAGGCTCTGGCCGTCATCGGGGGCGATGGCAGTTTCCGGGGGGCCGAGGCGCTGTGGCTGGAACAAGGCATCCGCTGCGGCGGCATCCCCGGCACCATCGACAACGACCTGCCGGGCACGGATCGCACGCTGGGCTTCGACACGGCGCTGAACACGGCGGTGGAGGCCATTGACCGCATCCGCGACACGGCCTCCAGCCACGACCGGATCTTCCTTGTGGAAGTGATGGGCCGCAGCTCGGGCATGCTGGCTGTGCATACGGCCATCGCCTGCGGCGCGGAGTTTGTGCTGTATCCAGAAGCCGAGGACGACACCTTCGAGGAACTGGTGCGTCAGCTGCGCCTCAGCGCGGAACGGGGCAAAGGCAGCTCCATCGTGGTGGTGGCCGAAGGCGACCAGTTGGGCAGCGCCGTGGGCTTGGGCGAGCGGCTCCGCCGCGACTACGCGCTGGACCTGCGCGTGGCGGTGCTAGGACACATCCAACGCGGTGGCTCGCCCACGGCTCTGGACCGGATCTGGGGCAGCCGCTGGGGCGCCGAGGCCGTGAAACGGCTGGCGAAGGGCGAACAGGCTTTCTACCTGGGCGTCCAGGCGGGCGAGATGGTGGCGCTCCCCCTCGCCACTGTCCGCGAGCGCCCCTCGCCTCCCCCGAAGGATCTCGCGTCGCTCCTGGCCGTGCTGGCCCGGTAGACTTGCGCTCTGGACCAGACGATATGCCCGATACGAAAACCCATTCCTCTAAAATAGCCGTGGTCTTCTCGGTATCGCCTGCGGCGATACGCGAGACCTCTCGCGCTTCTTCGCTGTGGAGTGCCTAGATGCCTGACACGAAGGGGCATCCATCCAAAGTCGCCGTCGTCTTCTCGGTATCACCTGTGGTGATACGCGAGACCTCTCGCTCTTCTTCGCTGTGGGGTGCCTAGATGCCGGACACGAAGGGGCATCCATCCAAAGTTGCCGTCGTTATGGCCGGAGGCCGTGGCACGCGGTTCTGGCCGCGTTCGCGCACCAGCCGCCCCAAGCAGTTCCTCTCCATCGTGGGCGAGGAGACGCTGCTGCATCAGACCGTGGCGCGGCTGGACGGGCACTTCCTGCCGGAGCACATCTTCGTCGTCACCACGGCGGATCTGGCGGAGGAGACGCGGCGCATGCTTCCGGAACTCCCCGCGGAGAATGTGCTCGTGGAGCCGGAGGGCCGCAACACCGCGCCCTGTCTGGCCCTGGCGCTGGTGGAGATCGAGCGGCGCATCCCCAAGGGCGTGATGGTGGTGCTCTCCGCGGACCACTGGATCGGCGATCCGGACCTCTTTATCGAGGATGTGGAGACCGCCGTGAAGCACGCGGCCTGGGAGCGGGAGCTGGTGGTCTTCGGCATCCGCCCCACTTATCCGGAGACGGGCTACGGCTACATCGAAGCCGAGGGCCAAGGCCCTGTGCTGAAAGTGAAGGCTTTCCGGGAAAAGCCGCCCATGGAAGTGGCGCTGCAATATCTCGGAAGCGGCCGCCACTTCTGGAATGCGGGCATGTTCGTGTGGACGCTGGAGGATTTCCGCGCCGAGCTGGAGCGCCATGCGCCCGGGGTGTTGAAGCCCCTCGACGCCTGGGTGAAGGCGGGCGCCGATCCGGCAAAACTCCCGGCTGCCTACAGCCAGCTCCCTGAAGTGGCCATCGATGTGGCGCTCATGGAGAAGGCCGATCATGTGGCGGTGGTCCCCACCCGCTTCCGTTGGTCCGATGTGGGCTCCTGGCCCGCGGCCCTGGAGTTTCACGAGGCGGACGCCGAAGGCAATGTCGTGAAGGGCGAGGCCATCCTGCTTGAGACCTTCAACAGCGCCTTCTTCGGCGGCCGTCGCCTCATTGCCGCCAGCGGTGTGTCAGATCTCATCGTGGTGGACGACGAGGACGCCCTCCTCATCTGCCACCGGGACAAGGCCCAATCGGTGAAGAAGATCGTGGAACGCCTCAAAGCTGAGGGGCGGGAGGACTTGCTGTGAAGCGCCCCGAGACCCTCCACATCGACAAGCCATGGGGCAGCTTTGACCAGTTCGCCCTCAACACGCCCTGCACGGTGAAGATCCTCACCTGCAACCCGGGCGCGAAGCTGAGCCTCCAGCGCCACCAGAGCCGCGGCGAGCTCTGGATCGCGTTGGATTCGGGCGTGGTGGTGGAGCGGGATGGCGAGCGCCTCACGCCCGCCGCGGGCGAACAGGTGTGGCTGCCCGCGGGCGCCACGCACCGGCTCAGCTGCGAGGCCGCGACGCCCCATCCCGTCCGCGTGCTGGAAGTCTCCTTCGGTGTCTTCGACGAGGCGGATATCGAGCGGCTCCAGGACGACTATGGCCGCGCGTAGCTTCGCGCTGTTCGCGCTACCGGCACTCCTCGCGGCGCAGACGCCAGACGCGGCATCCCTTGTCGCCAAGGTGGATCGCCTGCGCCAGCCCTGGCCCGCCTTCTCCGCCGACCTCGCCTTCCAGGAGAAGGGCCGCGAGATGGTGTGGCGGTTGTCTGTGGCCTCCAACGGCGATTCACGGCTGGACGGTATCTCCCCCAAGCAGGTGCAGGGTCGTGCCGTGCTCATGAAGGGCGAGGGGATGTGGCTGCTCACGCCTGGCAGCAAGCGCGCGATTCCCGTCACGCCCCAGCAGCGGCTCATCGGCTCCGCCGCGGGCGGTGACCTGGCGCGGCTCAAGCTGGGGACCGATTTCCAGGCGGAAGATATCGAAGAGGTTTCGAAGGATGGCGTGTCTTGCTGGCGCGTGGGACTGGAGGCCAAGCGCTCCTCCGTGCCCTACAAGCGCGCGGAGCTGTGGATGCTGAAGGCGGGCGAGGTGCCGCGTTCCGTGGACTTCTTCTTCGCCAGCGGCAAGCTGGCCCAGTCCATCCGCTTTGATGCGCCCACCCAGGTCCTGGGCCGCGCTCTCATCGCGGGGATGAAGATGGGCGACGCTGCCCATCCCGGTCAGATGGCCATGAAGCTCAGCCAGTGGAAACCCGGCGAGCCCGGCGCGGCCCTCTTCGAGATCCCCAAGTGAAGCGGGCGGAAAGGGGCCTATACTGGGGTTGAGGTGCCCGAAAGGGCCTCCCGCCACTTTAACCCCGCCTTACAGAAACTCCCTTCCGAGCGAAGGGCCCCGCTTACGGATCCCACCAGCACTTTCCCTCCAAAGATCCCTCACGAAACGCCCCTGCCTCGGGGCGTTTCCTTTTTTATTCAAGCGCCTGTCGTGGCAGGGGCTACGCCCCTCCACCTAACGCACGGTCCCCCGGACCGTGCTCCCACGCTCACTGCGTGATCGTGGAGGTGGAACCTCTCTCGGGGCGTTTCCTTTTTCTACAGACGGCGGAGAGCCTAGCTTTGCCACTGACGGAGCTAGGGTGTGGGGCACACAGAGATAGAGCTCCATCGCGATGACCAGGGTTGCGCTCCGCAGATCCGAGCTGATGGAGAACGACTAGGCGCCAAGCCGCCCGAAGAGGAACCCCACCATAGTTCCGAACAGGATGCCCATGGAGGAATCAAACTTCCCATGCCAGGAAAGTACGCTTGCCGCGATTATGACCACAATGATTGTTCCAACTTGAAGGTGTCTCTCAAGCTTGATGCGTTCGATCGACTTGTCGATCGCGTTCTTCTTTAAGTCTTCAAAAATGTGCAGCACTCGAGAGGCAATTTCGTGCCCCTTTTCGGACTGTGGGGAATCAGTAATCAGCTCTGCTGTTGAAGGCTCGAAATCATCTGTCTCTTCAAGCTGATCCACTTCTTCAGTCTTGTCTTCAATGGTCATGGGGTCTCCTTGGAGTGTCCGCGATTAAGCTATTCAGATCTAGTCGCAGCGTGGATTGGGCCCATACCTCATAGCTTTAGACGCTCTTAATTTCGACATGACGGCGGGCTGAGGCCGGGTAGAGCTACTGACCCCATCGGCGGCCCCTCTGGCAGAATAAGTAGTTCATCGATTTCAGGAGCCACCATGTCCGTCCATGAGCCCAGCGAAGAATCCGAAGCCTTCCTCTCCGGCCAGCGCATCGCGCCGGGCGGGATCAAGGCAGGGATCTCGGCGGCGGATCTCATTGATGAGACCTTCCTGGCTTACAACGGGGGGCGGCTGGGGGAGGCGGCGCGGTTGCTGGCGCGGAAGATCCTCAAACCCGATGTGACGCTGGGCGTGACGCTCACGGGTGCGCTCACGCCCGCGGGGCTGGGGCGGTCCTGCATCATTCCGCTCATCGAAGCGGGCGTCATCGACTGGATGATCAGCACGGGCGCGAACCTCTACCACGACACCCACTTCGCGCTGGATCTCAAGCTCCACCGGGGCTCGGCGGCCCTCAGCGACACCGTGCTCCGGGACGCGGGCGTGGTGCGCATCTACGACATCCTCTTCGATTACACCGTGCTGCTGGACACGGACGCCTTCTACCGCGAGCTGATCAAGGCGCCGGTCTTCCAGAAGACCATGAGCACGGCGGAGTTCCACTGGCATGTGGGCAAGGCCCTCCATGAGCGCGAGCGGGCGCTGGGCATCGGAACCGTGTCCGTGCTCTCCGCGGCCTACCAGTGCGGCGTGCCCATCTACACGAGCAGTCCCGGCGACAGCAGCATCGGCATGAATGTGGCTGCGGTGGCGTTGGAAGGCAACCAGCTCACCTTCGATGTGAACGCCGATGTGAACGAGACGGCCTCCCTCGTGCTCGACGCCAAGCTCAAGGGCGGCAAGAGCGCCGTGTGGATCCTGGGCGGGGGTTCCCCCAAGAACTTCATCCTCCAGACCGAGCCCCAGATCCAGGAAGTGCTGGGCATTGATGAACGCGGCCACGACTACTTCCTCCAGATCACGGATGCGCGGCCCGACACGGGCGGCCTCAGCGGCGCCACGCCGGGCGAGGCCGTGAGCTGGGGCAAGATCGACCCCGACCAGCTGCCGGATGCCGTCGTCTGCTACACGGACAGCACCATCGCGCTGCCGCTGCTCACGGCCTACATCCTCACCCGCGCGGAGAAGCGCCCGCTCAAGCGCCTAGCGGAAAAGCGCGAGGCGCTCATGCAGCAGCTGAAGGACGAATACGCCACCCGCGGGCGTCTCAGCGGCGCGCCCACCACCAGCCGCGATGTGGCCAAACGCGGCACCACGGTGGGCATGCCCGAACGCGGCGCTGACACCTATCCCTGCGGCACGCCGAAAAAATAATGGAAGCCCTCTACGACCGCGTCCTTGATCTGCTCCGGCGCCTGCGGGCGGCGGGGCGGGCTGAGGACGCGGACGCGCTGCTGGCGGCGCTCACCCAGGCCTGCAATCAGCGGGAGATCCTCAGCGAGCTGCGCTACTCCGTGGGCGATCTGGTGGACGAAGGCCTGGAGCCTGATGTCATCCAGGCGAAACAGGAACTCCTGGCGGAACTAGAACTGAGGTGGCAGGAGCTGCCTTGATCGGCCGTTTCGCGCCGTCGCCCACGGGCACACTCCACCTGGGCAACCTGCGCACGGCGCTGGCCTCCTGGCTATCGGCTCGAGCCCAGGGCGGGCGCTGGATCATCCGCGTGGAGGATGTGGACGGCCCCCGTTGCGATGCGGCCACGGCGGAAGCGCAGCTGCGCGACCTCGCGGCGCTGGGCCTGGAATCCGATGAAGAAGTCATCTGGCAATCGCGGCGGAGCAGCGCTTATCGCGCCGCGCTGGCCCTGCTCCTTGAAGGCAGCGACCTCTATCCCTGCGCCTGCACGCGGCGGGATCTCCAGCGCCTGGCCAGCGCCCCCCACGCGGAGGATGGCCTGCGTCCTTACGACGGCATCTGCCGGGGCCGCGCCTGGGAAGGCTTCGAGGCCGCGCTGCGTTTCCACCTGCCCGATGGGCCTGTGGACTGGGACGATCTTCTGCTGGGTCCGCAACGCGAGGACCCGGCGGCTCTCACGGGCGATCCGCTCCTTTTCCGGCGCGATGGCGTCTTCGCCTACCACCTCGCCGTGGTGGTGGATGATGGCGCGCAGGGTGTCACGGAAATCGTGCGCGGTGCGGATCTGCGGAGCGTGACCGCCACCCAGATCCGCCTGCAGGAGGCGCTGGATCTGCCTCGCCCCGCCTACGCCCACCTGGGCCTCGTCACCGCGCCGGATGGATCACGCCTGGGGAAACGCGGTGGCGCGCAAGGTCTCGAGGCCCTCCGCGCCCACGGGATTCCAGCGGAGGAAGTGACCGGCTGGCTGGGATGGAGCTTAGGTTGCCTGGAAGGCCCAGAACCTTGCCGCGCCGAAAGCCTCATCACCCGTTTCGCCTGGGGCCGCGTCCCACGCGATGAAGTGCGGGTTCCCGGAGTCTGGGCATGAAAAAGCCCCGCAGCGCGGGGCTTTCAAAGGACCGGAGATCTCTTAGGCGAGGCCGTTCACCTTGAGCGCCATACGGCTCTTCATGCGGTTGGCGGCGTTCTTGTGCATCACGCCCTTGCGCTCGGCCTGGTCCACCACGCCCTGGGTGAGGGGAAGGAGCTTGGCGGCCTCAGCCTTGTTGCCTTCGGCGATCACGGTGAGGAAGCGCTTCACGGCGCTCTTCATCGTGGAGCGGTTGCCACGGTTCCGCAGACGCACTTCGGCGTCGCGGCGGGCCTTCTTGGCGGCGGACTTGTGATTGGCCATTCGTCTCTCCTGCGCCGGACCAAAGAGACCGGCAGGGCGAAAGACCATCCTATCGAAAAGCCCCCCAGGGTCAAGGGGAAAAGCTCGGAAGAAGAGGACTTCGGGGCCTTCCGCCGGGAGCCGCCTTGAGGCATCCTAGTCGGAGGCGACTGCCTCCAGGATGGCGAAATCATGGAGCGCGTGCGCGACGCATTTGAGCAGGCCTTGGCGGAAGTGTTGCCGGGCCAAGGGATCCAATTGGAGCGGCCCCGGGCCTGGGAGCACGGGGACCTGGCCTTCCCGTGTTTCCGCGCGGCCAAGGCCCTCGGTAGGAACCCCGCCCAGCTGGCCCAGGAGCTGGCGGGCCAACTGAAGGTGGACGGCGCGGCCTTCGTGGCGGCGGGCCCCTACCTGAACCTCAAACTCAGCCCCGAGGTCCGGGCCCGGGAAGTGATGGCGGCCATCCTGACGGGCAAACGGCCCTTCGGCGCCCTGCCACCCAATGGCAAGAAAGTCATCGTCGAGTACAGCTCGCCCAACATCGCCAAGCTCTTCACCATCGGCCACCTGCGTTCCACGATGATCGGCCACGCTTTGGTGCAGGCCCACCGCTTCCGGGGCTACGAAGTGCTGCGCCTCAACCACCTGGGCGACTGGGGCACGCAGTTCGGCACGCTGCTGGCGGCCTACAAGAAGTGGGCGGAGGGGCCGAACCCGGAACTCACCCAGGATTTCGATTGGGCTGATGAGGCTCCGGAAAAGCGCCGCACGCCTCTCTTCCGCCTCTTCCAGCTCTATGTGCGCTTTCATGCCGAGGAAGAGAAGGAGCCAGCCCTCCGCGACGAGGCGCGCGGCTGGTTCCGCAAACTGGAGCAGGGCGATACCGAAGCCCGCCGCCTCTGGCAGTGGTTCCGCGACCTCTCGCTGAAGGAGTTTCAGCGCATCTACGACCGGCTTGGCGTGGGCTTCGATTCCCTCGACATGGGCGAGGCCTTCTACGAGGACAAGCTGGATGCCGCCGTCCAGGCCCTGAAGAACAAGGGCCTACTCGTGGAGGGCGAGAAGGGCGCGCAGATCGTGGATCTCGAGGACGCAGGCATCAAGACGCCCTGCATGGTCCTGAAGGGCGACGGCTCCAGCACCTACGCCACCCGCGACATCGCCGCAGCCCTCTATCGCCGCGACACCTACCACTACGACAAGAACATCTATGTCATCGGCGGCGAGCAGATCCTGCACATGCAGCAGATCATCGCTGTCATGGGCAAGCTCGACCCCTGGTTCCAGGGCCGCATGCAGCACACGCCCTTCGGCATGATCAAGCTGCCCGAAGGCAAGATGAGCACCCGCAAGGGCAATGTCATCTTCCTGGAGGATGTGCTCGACGAGGCTAGAGAGCGCGTCCTGGCCGTCATCGACGAGAAGAACCCGGATCTGACGAACAAGGCGGAGATCGCGGAGATGCTGGGCATGGGGGCCGTCGTCTTCTACGACGCCATGAACGACCGCATCAAACCCATCACCTTCACCTGGGAGCGCGCCATCGCCCTGGACGGCGACACGGGCCCCTATGTGCAGTACGCCCACGCCCGCATTTGCTCCGTGCTGCGCAAAGCTGGCGGCGATTGGGCCGCGAAGGCGAAGCCGGGCGCCGTGGAGCTGGACGCGACGGCCTTGCTGTCCTTCCTGGAGGCAGACATTCCCTCCGCGCTGCCAGGCTTGGATGAGCCCTCGGCCCAGGCCCTTCTCTTCGAACTCGCAGGCCTGCCGGACGCCGTGCAGGGCGTGGTGGACACCTGCATGGCCACGCCGCTGGCCCGCCAGCTGCTGGCCGTGGCGCGCGCCTTCAGCGGCTTCTACACGAATTGCCCCGTGCTCAAGGACGATGTGGCGGCGGATGTGCGCGAGTCGCGTCTCACGCTCTGCCTCGCCACCGCCCGCGCCTTGGGCCAGGGACTCTATCTGCTGGGCATCGAAGCTCCGGAAGAAATGTAGGGGATGACCATGACCAAATTCATATTCGTCACCGGCGGCGTGCTTTCGAGCCTTGGGAAGGGCATCGCGGCAGCCAGCCTGGGCGCGCTGCTGGAGGCACGCGGACTGAAAGTGACGCTCATGAAGATGGATCCCTACTTGAATGTGGATCCCGGCACCATGTCGCCCTTCCAGCATGGCGAAGTGTATGTGACGGAGGACGGCGCCGAGACGGATCTGGATCTCGGCCACTACGAGCGGTTCACGAGCGTGCCCACCACGCAGAACCACACCATCACCACCGGCAAGATCTACAACACGGTTATCCAGAAAGAGCGCCGCGGCGACTACCTGGGCAAGACCGTGCAGGTGATCCCCCACATCACGGACGAGATCAAGTCGCACATCAGGAAAGTCGCCAAGGACATGGATGTGGTCCTCGTCGAGATCGGCGGCACCGTGGGCGACATCGAAAGCCAGCCGTTCCTGGAGGCCATCCGGCAGTTCAAGCTGGAAGTGGGCCAGGGCAACGCCATCAACATGCACCTCACCTATGTGCCCTACATCAAGGCCGCGGGCGAGCTGAAGTCCAAGCCCACGCAGCACAGCGTGAAAGAACTGCGGGCTCTGGGCTTGCACCCGGATGTGCTGCTCTGCCGCGCGGATGTGGAGATCCCCCAGGATCTGAAGGAGAAGATCGCGCTGTTCTGCTCCGTGACGAACGACGCCGTCTTCAGCGCCAAGGACGCCAGCTCCATCTACGAAGTGCCGCTGAACCTCCACGCCGAGGGCTTGGACAACAAGGTCGCCGCCCTGCTGGGCCTGCCGGAGAAGGCGCCCGACCTCACGCCCTGGACCGATCTCATCCACCGCATCCGCAATCCCAAGGGCAGCGTGCGCATCGCCGTGGTGGGCAAGTATGTGGAGTTCAAGGAGAGCTACAAGAGCCTCATCGAGGCCTTGCACCACGCGGGCTACGGCCTGGAGAAGCAGGTGGACCTCAAGTGGATCGAGGCCGAGCAGCTGGAGGGCGGCGATGCTGATGCCCACCTCAAGGACTGCCAGGGCGTGCTGGTGCCAGGCGGCTTCGGCGTGCGCGGCACCCGCGGCATGATCGAGGCCATCCGCTGGGCCCGCGAGAAGCAGTCGCCCTTCTTCGGCATCTGCCTCGGCATGCAGATGGCGAGCGTGGAGTTCGCCCGCGATGTGGCGGGGCTGGATGGCGCGGATTCCACGGAGTTCGACGAGAACCCCAAGCACAAGGTCATCTTCAAGCTCCGGGAGCTGGTGGATGTGGAGGAGCTGGGCGGGACCATGCGGCTCGGCGCCTACCCCTGCAAGCTGGCGCCGGGGTCGAAGGCCGAGCAGGCCTACGGCGCGGCCGAGATCAGCGAGCGCCACCGCCACCGCTACGAGTTCAACCACGAGTTCAAGAAGCAGCTCGAGGCGAATGGATTGTCCTTCACTGGCATGAGCCCGGACGGCGTCTTCGTGGAGATCGTGGAGATCCCCAAGCACCCCTACTTCCTGGCCTGCCAGTTCCACCCCGAGTTCAAGTCCAAGCCCCTCGCGCCCCATCCGCTCTTCACATCCTTCGTGAAGGCCAGTGCCGCGAACGCCAAGTGAATTTGGAACCGCGAATGACGCGAATTTTCACGAATAAAAACTAAAGCTGCTTTTCATTAGCGTCCATTCGCGACATTAGCGGTTCCAGGAGAAAGGCATCCCATGACTCCCGAGATTGACAAGTTCTGCATCGACACGATCCGCGTTCTCGCCATGGACGCGGTCCAGAAAGCCAACAGCGGCCACCCGGGCACGCCCATGGCGCTGGCGCCCGCGGCGTACACACTGTGGACGAAGGTCATGAAACACAACCCGGCCGATCCGGCCTGGCCGGACCGCGACCGCTTCGTGCTCAGCTGCGGGCACGCGTCCATGCTGCTTTACGCGCTGCTTCACCTGAGCGGCTACGACCTCCCGCTGGAAGAGCTCAAGGCCTTCCGCCAGTGGGGTTCCAAGACGCCGGGCCATCCGGAAGTGGGCCACACGGCGGGTGTGGAGACCACCACGGGTCCGCTGGGCCAGGGCCTGGGCAACGCACTGGGCATGGCCATCGCCGAGCGCTTCCTGGCCTCGCGCTTCAACAAGGACGGCTTCGATATCGTCAACCACCGCACCTTCGCCTTCGCCTCCGACGGCGACCTTATGGAGGGCGTGGGCATGGAGTCCGTGGCCCTGGCGGGCCACCTGGGACTGGAGAAGCTCATCGTCCTCTGGGACGACAACAAGATCACCATCGAGGGCTCCACGGACCTCGCGTTCACGGAGGAGGTGGACCGCCGGTTCCAGGCCCACGGATGGCGCGTGCTGAAGGTGGAGAACGGCGAGGATCTCTGGGCGCTGGGGAAGGCCTATGAAGAGGCGCTGAAACCCTGCGGCAAGCCCACGCTCATCGACTGCCGCACCGTCATCGGCTTCCCCAGCCCCACGAAGCAGGGCACGGCCAAGGCCCACGGCGAGCCCCTGGGCGCGGACGAGATCAAGGTCGTGAAGGGGATCCTCGGTTGGGATCCGGATTCGCAGTTCCACATCCCGGCGGAAGCGCTGGAGGAGTGGCGTAAATCCATCAGCCGCGGCGAAGCCGCGCAGGCCGATTGGCGCGGGCGTTTCGAGGCCTACCGCGAGGCGCACCCCTATCTCGCCGCGCAGTTCGAGAGCTGGATGCGGGGCGAATTGCCCGCGGGCTGGGAGGCGGCGCTGCCAACCTTCACCGCCGCGGACAAGATGGCCACCCGCGAAGCCAGCGGGAAGACGCTCAACGCCCTCGCGCCCAAGCTCGGCAACCTGCTGGGCGGCAGCGCCGATCTCGCCGGCAGCAACAACACGAACCTGAAAGCCGAAGGCGATTTCAGCGCGACGGAGAACGGCCGCAACTTCCACTTCGGCGTGCGCGAGCACGGCATGGGCGCGGTGCTGAACGGCATGAGCCTCCACGGCGGCCTGCATCCCTACGGCGCCACCTTCCTCCAATTCGCCGACTACATGCGCGCCAGCATCCGCCTGGCCTCGCTAATGAAGCAGCCTGTCGTCTATGTCTTCACCCACGACAGCATCGGCTTGGGCGAGGACGGCCCCACGCACCAGCCCGTGGAGCACCTGATGGCCCTGCGCCTCATCCCGGGTCTCTCCGTCATCCGCCCCGCGGACGCCGCCGAGACGGCCGAGGCCTGGCGCGCGGCGCTCACACGCACGGACGGGCCCACGGCCCTTATCCTCACGCGGCAGAAGCTGCCCACGGTCACGGAGGGCAGGGCCGCGGGCCTCATGAAGGGCGCCTATGTGCTGGCGGAAGCGAGCGCGGAAGCCAAGCTCGTCCTCATCGCCACCGGCTCCGAAGTGTCGCTGGCCCTGAGGGCCCGTGAGGCGCTGGAAGCCGAGGGCATCCCCACCCGCGTCGTCTCCATGCCCGCCTGGGACCGCTTCGAGGCCCAGGATGCCGCCTACCGCGCTTCCGTCCTGCCTGTGACCGCGAAGAAGCTTTCCATTGAGGCCGGCAGCACCTTCGGCTGGCAGCGCCACGCCGATGCCGCCGTGGGCCTGGATCATTTCGGCGCCAGCGCCCCCGCCGAAACGCTCTTCGAGCAGTTCGGCTTCACTGTGCCGAATGTCGTCGCGAAGGCGAGGGCGCTGTTTTCGTAAATGCGGTCAGGCACAGCTCCGCGTGGCTACTTGGCCTTCTCGACGAGCTGCTTCAGCGCGGCGATCTGGTTCACTGCGAGGATGGCTTCGCCGCGTCCGGCGCGCAGGGTGAAGGCCACGCCTTGACGGCTGCGGGCCAGTTCCAGGGTGAGGCCGCTCGTGCTGGTGTAGGTGAAGCTGGTCTCCGCATCGCTTGAACCGAGCTTGGGCGCTTCGGATTGGAAGCGGTCCAGGGCTGCGAGGAGGGTGGGGATCTCGGCCGTTTCCAGAAGGACGCGGCCTTCGCCGTCATTGGGTGCGGGGCCCGCCACATGGAAGCCGAGGCCTTGGCGCGTGTCCGTGCCGTCCGAAGCTTCCAGGGTCTCGATCTCCACCGTGCCGCGGCCGTAAAGGGCGCCGACCGGATGGCGTTTCAGGCTCAGGACGGCGCCGCGTTTCTGAAGCAGGGACGCGAATGGGCCGGGTTCCGCCTTTTGCGCGGAGGGCTGCGACGGGGCGGGCTGTTGGAGGGCAGGCGGCAGGAACATGGCGGCTCCAATTATGGGTGGAGCGGACACGAAAAAGGCTCCCGCCCGGGAGCCTTTTTCGCAGTTGATGGAGTCTCTATTCCTTCGCGCCGCCTGCCACGGCCCACTTCTCCAGCATGTCGGTCGTCACGGACTTCGGGCGTTCCAGGGGATAGCCCAGGGCGCGGTCCCAGACGAGATTGGCCAGGACGCCGATAGCGCGGCCCACGCCGAAGAGCACGGTGTAGAAGTCGTATTCGCGGAGGCCGTAGTGCCACTGGATCATGCCGCTGGCGGCATCCACATTGGGCCAGGGGTTCTTGGTCTTGCCCTGCTCCGTGAGGACGCCGGGCGCGACCTTGTAGATGGTCTTCACGAGTTTGAAGAGCGGATCATCCGGCAGGTGCTTCTCGGCGAACTGGAACTGGGCCTCGAAGCGCGGATCCGTGCGACGAAGCACCGCGTGGCCATAGCCGGGGATGACCTGGCCCGCGTTCAGCGTGTCCCAGAGGGCGGCCTTCACATTGGTCTCGTCGGGCTCGGCGCCGCCCAGCTTCTCTTTGAACTTCTGGATCCAGTCCAGGACTTCCTGGTTAGCGAGGCCGTGCAGCGGGCCCGCCAGGGCGCAGAGGCCGGCGCCCAGCGAGTAGTAGGCGTCGCTCAGGGTGGAACCCACGAGGTGCGTCGTGTGCGCCGAGGCGTTCCCCACCTCGTGATCGCTGTGAAGGATGAAGTACATGCGCGCCACATCGTCGTAGGGCTTGGCGAAGCCCATCATGTGGGCGAAGTTGGCGCCGAAGTCGAGCTTGGTGTCGGGCGCGATGATGTTGCCGTTCCGGTATTTCCAGCGGTAGATGAAGGCCGCGATCTCCGGCAGGCGCGCGAGGAGGTCGGAGGCGTCCTCGAACATCGTCTCCCAGGCACGGTCCTTCTTGAAGCCATGGTGGTAGAAGTGCGTGAACTTGCTTTCCCTCTGCATGGAGAGCACGGCGGCGGACAGCATCACCATGGGGTGCGTGTCCTTGGGCAGGGCGCGGATCACATCGAAGACATAGGGCGGGACCTTGGCGCGGTACTTGAAGTCGGCCTCGATCTCCTCCACCGCGTCCGCGTCCGGCGCCTCGCCCGTGAGGATGAAGTGCCAGAAGGCCTCCACCGTGGGGTATTCCGCGCCCGCCGACTTGGGCAGGCAGGCGAAGGTCTCGGGGATGTTCTTCCCGCGGATGCGGATGCCCTCCTGCGGGTCCAGGTAGGAGATGTCCGTCACGAGGCACTTCACATCGCGCGCGCCGCCCAGGGCCTGGCCGATGGTCACCTCGTCAATGACGACATTGCCGGACTCCTTGTTCAGGCGCGCGGCGCGGGGGCGCTCGGCCTCGATCCTCTCCTGCAGCCTCTGCTTCAGCTTCGTCATGGCGGTCCCCCGGCTGGAACCCCGCGCCACGCGCGGTCCGTTCCATCCCCAACTCTATCAGCAAGGCCAGCTACTCTATGGGCATGACCGGTCTGCCCCTGCTGCTTCTGGACGCCGAATCCCGCCCCTTCGACCGCGGCCTGCTCGTGCTACTCGCGGCCTTGGTCTTCACGGCCATCCTCGCCCACCGCTACTGGCGCAGGACCATCCGGCTTGAGGACGAGCTGGAGACGGCGAAAAAGGATCTGACCTTCCATTACGGCCGCTACCGCCGCGCCTGGCGCACGCTTCGAAAGCCCGCCGCCCTCGCTGAACGTGTCACGGGCCTTGTGACGGAGGCCACGCCAGGCTGGGAGGCCGCCGGTTTCCCCGCCAAGGGTCAGACGATCCATCGCGGTGAAGCAGATGCGCTGGCTGCCTGGTCCGCCATCCCGGCCCCTGGCGCGGACGGCAGCGTGAGTCCCGCCTTCTCGCTCTCCTTGGGCGGCCGCGCCTTCACGGCCACGCCCTTGGCGGAGGAGTCGCTGGGGCTTCTGCTCATCGAACCCGAATGAAACGGATTCTGGCTGCCTGCCTCGCGCTGCCGTTGGTCGCGCAGGAGACGCCGCGACCGAACCGGGTCGCGTGGCTGGAGATCTTCCCGGAGCCGCTGCCGGACGGGCAGGACCGCATCGCCTTCGAGTTGACGAGCCAGTTCCTGCGCCCCGATCGAGCTGTGAGCGCTGATGGTCGCACCCAGGCTGCGCTGGAAGCGGAGGATTGGCTCGTCACCGTGGACAAGGCCTGGGCGCTCGGCTCGGGCCGTTTCAATGTACGCCTGCGCGTCCAGGAGCGCTGGGGCGGACTCTTCGACCAGTTCTTCGAAAGCTACCATTCGGCCATGGGCACGGCCGGCGGCGGCCGTGAGCTGTCGCCCAAGTGGCAGTCCGTGATGCGGCTGGAACGCGATGGTCACCTCGTGATTGATGCTGAAGGGTCCAAGGCCCAACTCATGGACCTGGACATCGCCTGGGTGCGGCCCTACGGGACGCTGGACGCGGGCGGGCGCCTGGGCCTGTCCGTGCAGGCGCCCACGGGCATCCGCTCGGACGGCTCCGGCAGCGGCAGCTGGGATGAGGCGGCGGGCGCCGCGGCCTGGAAGCGGGTCGGGTCCATCACCTTCCGCACCCAGGCCGAGTTCGTCCACCTGGGCGTGACGGAAGCCAACCCCTGGAGCGCCGTTCTCGCGCACAACCATTTCGGCCGCGCATGGGCAGGCGCCGCGTGGCAGGGCTGGGGCCCCGGCTTCTGGCGAGGACTGGGGTTGAGCCTGGACTTCGCCTACACGGAGAGCCCCTTCCGCACCGGCCTCCCGCGCATGGACGACCCCGGCTGGCAGGTGCATGCGGGCATCCAGCACCGCACCCTGCCGCGCTGGCGTTTCGGCTTTTCGGAAGAGTCCGGCACCTACTTCGCGCCGGACATCACGGCCTTCGTGTCCTACCGGTTTGGAGCGGAATGAAGCGGTCCCGGTAGACTGGAGGATCGGCCCCGGACCCACGGGACGCGGCCCGGAGGCTCCATGGAGACGAACCAGTACCGGCAGGCGCGGGAAGAGAAGCTGGCGAAGCTCCGCGCCCTG
>DASRXV010000106.1:0-31892 GCA_035687325.1 Holophagaceae bacterium | reverse complement strand
GCGGCGGGTCCTGCCATCGAGACTCTCGATCTCATAGGTAGTCCGGCCGTGTTCCGTCTCCATGGCGAGGCCGCGGATGGTGGCGGCGGGATAGGCCTTGTGGAAGGCGGCGAGAACGGGCGCGGGCATCTGATTCTCGCTGAGTTTCTTCTCGCCCGCGCGGGCGGAAGGCGCGAGGCAGGCGGCGGCAAGGATGAGGACTAAGGCGCGGCTCATGGGAGCTCCTGTGGGGGGTTGAGAAGGGCATCCTGCGCGCCGGGCCTGTCCCGCCGCTGACGGGCGCCTGACAAGTTGGTCATGCGCGGGCGCGCGCCTTCCGCTGTAGCATCGCTCATCATGAAGATCCTGGTGGTGGAGGACGAGGCGCGGGCGCGGGAATCCCTCGCGCGCAGCCTGGGCGAATCAGGCTACGCCGTCGTGGCGGAGGCGGATGGCGAGGCGGGCCTGGCGCGGGCGCTGGAGGGCGGCTTCGACCTGCTGGTGCTGGATGTGATGCTGCCGGGTCTGGACGGTTTCACACTCCTGCAGGAGGCCCGCGCGGCGGGGCTCGTGGCGCCGGTCATCTTCCTCACGGCGCGGGACGCCCTTTCAGACCGCCTGCGCGGCCTGGAAGCGGGGGGCGGCGACTACCTCGTCAAACCCTTCGCGTTCTCGGAGCTGCTGGCGCGCGTCCAGAACCTGCTGCGGCGCGGGCCCGTGACGGCCGCCCAAGTGTGGACCATCGCCGATCTCACCCTGGACAGCGCGCGGCGCCGTGTCACGCGGGGCGGCGCGAAGCTCGATCTGACGCCGCAGGAGTTCGCCCTGCTGGAGCTGCTGGCGCGGCGCGCGGGCCATCCCGTCACGCGCGCGCGCATCGCGGAGGAGCTGTGGGACATGGCCTACGCGGGCGACCCCAACCTCGTGGATGTGGCCGTGCGGCGGCTGCGGCGCAAGGTGGATGACGCCCATCCCGTGAAGCTCATCCGCACGCTGCGGGGCGTGGGCTACGCGCTGGGGATTGAAGATGCATAGGAGCAAGCGGCCTTCGCTCGTGGCGCGGCTCGCCCTGGCGTACGGGCTCGTGGCCCTGCTGCTCATGGGCGCGAGCTCGATGTTCCTCTACCGGTCCTTGGCCCACGCCGCCTGGCGGGACGACGCGGAGGATGTGCATCACGCCTCCCGCACGGTGGCGCAGCGCCTGGACGCGGAGGGCGAGGCCGATTCCGACGCGCTGGATGTGGAGGAGGGCGTGCTCGTGCGCGTGCGCGACGCCTCCGGCCGCACCGTTGTGGAGAGTCCGGGCATGGCCGCGCTGCCCGCGCCGCTCTTTCCCGGGCCGTCCGGAAAGCTCGCGAAACTGAAAGCGCCGGACGGTTCGCGATGGATCGCCACCGCCACCGCCTGGAAGGGCGGCACCGTGGAGGCCGCGAAGGATCTGGGCCATCACGCGCGGCTGCTGGACAGCTATAAGGACACGCTAGTGGCCAACGCGCTCCTCGTGGCGCTGCTGGCGGCCCTGGCGGGATGGCTCATCGCGCGGCGGGGCCTGGCGCCGCTGGGACGGCTGGCGGAGGCCACGGCGGGCATCCACCCCGGCACGCTGGACACGCGCCTGGATCCCGAAGCGGCGCCCGCAGAACTGGAGCGGCTCGTCATCGCGCTCAACGGCGCCTTGGCGCGGCTGGAGGAGGCCTTCTCGCGCCTTGCCGCCCTCAGCGCGGACATGGCCCACGAGCTGCGCACGCCCCTGCACGCGCTGCGGCTGGAGCTGGAATCGCTGACCGCGTCAGAGGCCTCGCCCGCTCTCCGCGACCGCATGGGCGCCGCCACGGAGTCCGTGGACCACATGGGCGCGCTCATCGAACAGATGCTCTTCCTGGCGCGGGCCGAAGATCCCGCCACGGTGCTGGACCGGCAGGATCTGGATCTCGGCCAGGCGCTGCGCGACGCCGCCCGGCCCTTCGAGATCCTGGCCGACGAGAAGGGCCTCGCGCTCCGCGTGGAGGCCGATCGGGGCACACGCATCCACGCGGACGCCACGCTGCTGCGCCGCGCCATCCACAACCTCATCGCCAATGCTGTGCGCCACACGGCGGCGGGCGGCGTCACGCTTCGCGGAAGCGCGAGCGACGGCTTCACGGAGATCGAGGTGCGGGACACGGGCGAGGGCATCGCGCCGGACCAGCTGCCGCGCCTGGGGCGGCGCTTCGCGCGGGCGGACGCTTCCCGCAGCCGCGCCACGGGCGGAACGGGGCTCGGGCTCGCCATCGTGGAAAGCATCCTGCGCCTGCACGGCGGGAGCCTCGTTCTGGAAAGCGAGCCGGGGAAGGGCGCCACGGCCAAGATGCGCTTCCCCCGAACCTGACCAACATTTCAGGCAGGTGACACCGCATCTTCAGGCGCGCATCGCCAGAATGGAGGCATGCGCCTCCGCTTCGCCGCCTTGCCTGCGTTCCTGCTCCTGGCAGGAGCCTGCGCGCGTCCTCCGAAAGCGGAGTTGGACGCGAAGCGCACGCTCGACGCGCTGCGCCAAGCGAAACCGGAACTCCCCAGCGGCGACCTCGCGACGGCGCTCACGACGCTCGCTTGGAAGGACCATCCCGATCTCGATGAAGCCAGGGCGCAACTGGAGGCCGCCAAGGCGGGCATCCGCACGGCGAAAGCCATCCCCAATCCGTCTTTCGGTTTCAGCGCCACCAAGGCTGAAGGTGTTCCGCAACCCTGGACGCTCACCTACGGCCTCACCTTCCCCATCGAGTTGGGCGGCAAGCGCAGGCTGCGCGTGAAGCAGGCGCGGCTCCAGGTGGAGGCTGCGCAGCTGGCGGTGGCGGACACTGCGTGGAAGCTGCGATCGGGCGTGCGCGCCGCGCTCACGGATTGGCAACAGGCGCGCGAGGTTTCGATGGCCGCGGAACGCGAGGCCGCCCTGCGCGCGGACCTGCTGAAGCTCCAGGACCGGCGCTACGCCTTGGGCCAGACAGGCGCGCCGGAACATGCCACCGCCGCGCTGGAGGCCCAGCGGGCCGAGGCTGTGCGGCTTGTAGCTCAAGAGCAGCTGCGCCACGCCGCGTCCGCCGTGGCGCTGGCCGCGGGCATCCCGCTGCCTTCGTTGCAGACGAGGCTCGACGCGGAGCCCGCACCGGATCTCGCGCTCCCCGCCCCCGCCCCGCCCCAGGAGATGGACGCGCTCATCCACCGGCTCGATGTGCGGCGCGCGCTGCTGGCCTGGGACCAGAACGAGACGGCGCTGGACCAGGAGCTGGCCCAGCGCGTGCCGAACCTCTCGATCGGACCCGGCTACAGCTTCGACCAGGGCGTGAAGAAGTGGTCGCTGGGCCTCAGCGTGGATCTGCCCATCTTCGACCGCCGCCAGGGCCCCATCGCCGAAGCCGTGGCGCGGCGCGGCGTGATCGAAGCGCAGCTCCGGCAAGTGGAAACACACGCTCTCTCGGAGGCCGCGTTGGCCGGAACGCGCTACGCCTCGGCCCGTGACCGGCTGCAGGCGCAAATGGAAGCCATGAAGCAGCAGCAGGCTCGGCTCGATACGGCCAAGCGCGCCTTCGATCTGGGCGGCACGGATCGCGGCGATCTCCTCGCCGCGGAACTGGAGGCCCTGCAAGGCCGCGTCTTCGCCGTGGACGCCTGGGCGGAGACGCAGCGCGCGCGGCTGGCCATGGAAGACGCCTTCCAGAAACCGCTGGACGGCGCCGAGCAGCCCTATCCCTTCGATGAGGTGAAACGATGAGCGAGCAATCCGGCCTTTCCAAGCGGACGAAGGTCGCGCTCATCACGCTGGGGCTGCTGCTCGCCGCGGGCATCGGCGCGCGGCTGGCCTTCGGCGGCGCGCCAGACGCGGACGATGCCCCCGCCAAGCCGCCCGAGGCCACGCTGGACAAGGGCGCGGATGGCAAGCCCGCCATCAGGCTCGCCAAGGACCAGGCGGAGGCGTTGGACCTTAAGACCGCCGCTGCCACGGAAACCACCGCTGCCGACACCCTGGCCATCCACGGCGTGGTGCTGGACCCCTTCGTCTTCCTCGATCTCGACACCAAGCGCCGCGCCGCTTCCGCCGCGGCCCAGGCCGCGCAGGCCGCGGATGCGGCAGCGCAGGCCGAACTCTCCCGCGTGACGGCGCTGCACGGCGCCGATCACGGCGCCTCCGACAAGGCCATGCAGGAAGCCCAGCGCGCCGCCGCCGATGCCCGCGCCCAGCGCGCCACGACCGAGGGTGAGGCGCGCAAGGCGCAAGCCGCGTGGACACAGACGGGCCTCGACTCGGTGGAAGGTCTCGGCGATTTCCGCCGCGTGATCGTGCGCCTGGACCTGCCCATGGGCACGTCGGCGCCCTCGCCCATGCCCCGCACGCTGGCCGCCACCTCACAGGGCATCGAAGGGACCATCACCCTGCGCGTGCTGGGTCTCGCGCCCGGCGGATCGCCCCTCACCGGCGGCCTCGCGCTGCTGGCGGTGGCGCCCGGCAAAGGCCTGCGGCCAGGACTCCCCGTGGACGCGGTGCTGAACGGCGCGAAGCAGACGCGGGTCCTCGTGCCCCGCGCCGCGGTGGTGTGGTCCGGCGGCCAGGCGCAGGTCTTCGTGGAATCGGGGGACGGCCTCTTCCAACCCCGCGAAGTGGAGGTCGCTTTCGCGACGGGCGATGATGTCGTTCTCGCCGGCGGCCTCAAAAAGAATGAGCAGGTCGTGAGCCAAGGCGCGCTGGCCATGCAGGGCGAATACGCGCGGCTGGCCGAAGGCGCGGCGATCGGCGCGGGGGGCGTCTGATGCCAAGAGCCTGGGTCAGCATGGGAGCGCGCCGCGACGGAGATCAGCCGCGCGATCCAGCGCGAAAGGTCGCGCAGCCTCGTATCGGTAATACGAGCCAGCGGCCTGACAAAGCTGGGCGCGCGGCTGGTCCCGTCCCTGCGGGCAAGGGGCGGCGCCTCTCGCCATGCGGCGTCAGCCTCGGCTTATGCACAGTAGGTGCATCTCGCCTCGCCTTACTTGCTTGGCTCGGGCGGCGCCCCTTGCGCGGTGACCTCCCATGCTGACCCAGGCTCTTGATTCGATCGTCCGCGGCGCGCTGCGCCTACGGGGCCTCGTCATGGTGGGCGCCGCGCTCATGGTGGCCTACGGCATCTACACCGCCAGCCACACGCAGCTGGGCGTCTTCCCCGAATTCGCGCCGCCCATGGTGACCGTGCAGACGCAGGCTCCGGGCCTTTCCCCGGAAGAGGTCGAACAGCTCGTCACGCTTCCGCTGGAGCGGGCGCTAAACGGCGTGCCAGGGCTGTCGGACATGCGCTCCCAGAGCATCCAGGGCGCTTCGGCTATAGACACTGTTTTCAAGGACGGCACGGACATCCACCTTGCGCGGCAGCAGGTGGCGGAGCGCGTGGCGGAAGCCGCGAGCCGTCTTCCGCAGGGCACCGGCACGCCCACGCTGGCGCCGCTGATCGGAAGCACCGGCTACATCTATTCCTTCGGCCTCGTGAGCGCCACGCGGTCGCCGATGGAACTGCGCTCCTATCTGGACTGGACGCTCCGGCCCAAGCTCCTCGGCGTCCCCGGCATCACCAATGTGTCAGACTACGGCGGCGAGGTGCGCCAGCTGCAAGTCCAGATGCTGCCTGGAAGCCTCCAGGCCCGCGGGCTCTCGCTGGACCAGGTGCGGCAGGCCGCGGCCTCCGCCACGGGCATCCGCGGCGCGGGGTTCTTGGACACGCCGACCCAGCGCATCGTGCTCCGCAGCGAGGGCCAGAGCCTCACGCCGGAGAGCCTGGCGCAGGTGGCCGTGGCCTCGAAGGATGGTGCGGTGTTGCGCATCGGGGATGTGGCCCGGGTGGCCTGGGCTCCGGCGCCTCCCACGAGCGCGGCCATGGTGGATGGCCGTCCCGGGCTCACGGCCGAGCTGTTCGTCCAGCCCGATGCCGATGTGCTCGCCGTTACGAAGGGCATCGAGACGGTGCTGAAGGCCCAGGAACCCGACCTCGCCCGGAACGGCATCGAACTGCGAGGCCCCGCCTTCCGCGTGGCCTCCTTCATCGAGACCGCCGTGGGCAACGCACGGAACGCGCTGATGCTGGGCGGGCTGCTGGTGGTGCTGGTGCTGCTGGCCTTCCTCCGGGACCCGCGCACGGCCTTCATCTCGCTCACGGCGATCCCGCTCTCGCTGCTGGCGGCAGCGGTGGTGCTGGCCCACCTGGGCTTCACGCTCAACACCATGACGCTGGGCGGCCTCACCATCGCCCTGGGCGAGGTGGTGGACGACGCCATCATCGATGTGGAGAACATCCTCCGCCGCATGCGCCAGGCCAGGGCCGAGAGCGATACGCGGTCCGCGCTCCAGATCGTGCTGGAAGCCTCCATGGAAGTGCGCGGCTCCGTCGTCTTCGCCACGGGCGTGGTGGCGCTCGTGATGTTCCCCGTGCTCACCTTCTCGGGCGTGCAGGGGCGCATCTTCGCGCCGCTTGGCTGGGCCTATCTGTCCGCCGTGCTGGCCTCGCTGCTGGTGGCGCTCACCGTGACGCCCGCTCTGACACTCCTGATCTTCGGCAAGGGACGCCTGCCCCACGAGGAACCCGCCTGGGTGCGCGGCCTGAAGGCGCGGTACCACGCGCTGCTGGAAGACCTCATGGCGCGGCCCAAGGCGCTCTTCCTGGGCGCAGGCATCCTCATCGCCGGAGCGTTGGTGGCCCTTCCCTTCCTGCCCGGCGGCTTCCTGCCTGATTTCCAGGAGGGCCACCTCGTCCTCCAGATGAACCTGCCCACAGGCGCGTCGCTGCAGGAGAGCCTGCGCACCGGAGACCGCGTGGCCGCCGCGCTTTCGAAGCTGCCGGAGGTGGGGCGCATATCCCAGCGGGCCGGCCGCACAGAGGGCGGGGACGACACCGTGGGCCCGCAATTCAGCGAATTCGAGATCGAGCTGAAACCCGGCGCGCCCACCGACAGCGCGGACCGGGTGCGGGAAGCGCTGCAGGCCATCCCCGGCACCACCTTCGAGGTGAAGACCTATCTCGCGGACCGGGTGGATGATGTCATCTCGGGAGCCCGGGCGCCCGTGGTGGTGCAGCTCAACGGGCAGGATCTCGACCAGCTGGACCAGGCCGCGGCCAGCGTGAAGGCCGTGCTCGCCACCGTTCCCGGCGCGCAGGATGTGGCCGTGGACAGCCCGCCGGGGCAGCCGGAATGGACGCTGCGCGTGGACCCGGAGGCGGCGGCGCGCCATGGCCTCCGCCCGGTTGAAGTGCTGGACGCCATCCAGGCCGCGTTCCAGGGGCAAGTGGTGGGCCAGGTCTTCGAAGGGCCCATCGTCACGGATGTGGCGCTCACCGTGGTGCCAAGCACCAAGCGCGATCCCGGACGCATCACCGCGCTGCCCATCCAGACGCCCGATGGCCGCAGTCTGCCGCTATCGCAGGTGGTGAAACTGGAAAAGGGCACGGGCCGTTATGCCGTCCTCCACGACGGAGCTCAGCGCCGCGCCCTCGTCACCTGCAGCGTCCAGGGACACAGCCTCGCGTCCTTCGTGGCTGAAGCGGAGAAAGCCGTGCAGGCCAAGGCCAACCTGCCCGCCGGGGTGACAGCCCGCTTCGGCGGCGTGCTGGAAGCGCAGACGGCCGCGCATCGCGAGCTCGCCTTCCACCTCCTCATCGCGCTCGCGGGCATCCTCGCGCTGCTGAGCCTCGTCTTCCACTCGCCGCGCAACCTCATGCTCGTGCTGGCGAACCTGCCCTTCGCCCTCGTGGGCGGCGTGCTGGCGGCCTTCCTCACGGGCGGCACCGCCAACCTGGGCGCGCTCGTGGGCTTCGTCACGCTCTTCGGCATCACCACGCGGAACAGCATCATGCTGGTCTCCCACGCGGAACATCTCGTGCTGAAGGAAGGCTTCACCTGGAACAACGCCACGGCCCGCCGGGCCGCCGAGGAGCGGCTCGTGCCCATCCTCATGACCGCCACGGTCACCTCTCTGGCCCTGCTCCCCCTCGCGCTGGGCGCGCGCGCCCCGGGCCGCGAGATCGAAGGCCCCATGGCCATCGTCATCCTCGGCGGCCTCATCTCCTCCACCGTTCTCAACCTGCTGCTGCTGCCCACCCTCATCCAGCGCTTCGGGCGTTTCGCCCCCGTTGAAGATGCGGAGGCCGCCACGGCCCAACCCCAGGAGTCCTGATGTTCTTCCTACCGCCCGTCCCCGCCCTGCAGGAGAAAGCCCCCGCCCTGCCCCGTGTCCTCCACACCTACGCCCTTGGCGGCGAGGGAGGCTGGGACTACCTCAACATCGACAGCGCCGCCCGGCGCATCTACATCTCGCGCGGCACCCACGTGATGGTGGTGGATGCCGACACCGGCAAAGTGGTGGGCGACATCACCGACACCCAAGGCGTGCACGGCATCGCGCTCGCGCCGGATCTCGGCCTCGGCTTCACCAGCAACGGCCGCGCGAACAGCGTCACCTGCTTCGACCTCAAGACGCTGAAGACCGTCCGCATGATCCAGCCCACGGGCGAGGGCCCGGACGCCATCCTCTACGACCCGTTCTCCAAGCGCGTCTTCACCTTCAACGGCCACGGCCGCAGCGTGACGGCCATCGACGCCGCCACGGGCGCCATCGAAGGCACGCTGGCCCTCAACGCCAAGCCCGAGTTCGCGGCCACAAACGGCGCGGGCCGCATTTTCGTGAATCTGGAGGACAAGGGCCAGATCGCCGTCTTCGGGGCGAAGGACATGAAGCTCCAGGCCACCTGGCCCCTCGCCGGTATCGAGGAGCCCAGCGGCCTCGCGTTCGACGCGGCCAACAGCCGCCTCTATAGCACGGGCGGCAACGCCAAGGTCGCTGTGGTGGATGCGAAGACCGGCAAACTGGTGGCGGCCATCCCCTCCGGCGAAGGCACCGACGCGGGCGGCTTCGACGCCGGCAACGGCCTTGCCTACGCCTCCAACGGCGCGGGCACCCTCACCGTGATCGACGGCCTGAAGGCCCTCGGCAATGTTCCCACCGCCAAGGGGGCCCGCACCATGATCGTGGACACGAAGACCCACCATGTCTTCCTCGTGACCGCCGATTTCGGCCCCGCGCCCGCGCCCACGGCGGAGCATCCGCGCCCCCGGCCCTCCATGGCGCCCGGCAGCTTCAAGCTGATCGAAGTGGGGAACTGAACGGCGTGACCCGCGGCACATGCGGACCAGGACCCATCCGTGGTTTCCTGGTTCTATGCGCCGCCTTCTTTTCTGGCTTCCCACCCTGGCCCTCGCGGCCGCCATCTACTGGATCGGCCAGCACCCGCATCATCCCGGAACGCTGGCGCGCGCGGGCGTGTTCGCGCTGCTGGGGCTGGCTATGGAGCTTGCGTTGGCGCGGACACGGCCGGACCTGCCGCTCTACAAGCGGCACCTGATCACCTTCGCCGCCGTCAGCGCCTCCGGAGCGCTGGACGAGTTCTGCCATCGCTTCATCTCGGGCCAAGGTTGGGATGTCTTCAATTGGATGGCGGACACGATCGGCGGTGCGCTGGGCATGGCCGTGGTGAGCCTCTCCCGCCTGCGCGCGCGGCGGCGATGGATGGCCCACTCCTGGCGGCGGGGAGAGCTGAGGCGGCCTGATCCTTCCCGGGACCTCATCCTCGTGGCAGATCCGCATTGGAGTGCGGAGCTGGTGGGCCTGGAGGCCGCCGGCTCCGCGCATCCGGACGCGGATTGGCTCTTCCTGGGCGACTGTTTCGATGTGTGGGTGGGTCTGCCGGGCATGGAGACGCCCGCCCAAGGAAGGTTCCTCGCCTGGGTGCGCGAGCGCCGCGCGGCTGGCCGCTGGGTGGGGCTCTGGATGGGCAACCGCGAATACTTCCTGGACCGCCACGCGGGTGATTTCGACCTCATGGGCGAAGGACTGGGCGGCGGCTTGCCGGAGGAAGGCCTGGCCTTCGAGCATGGCGACCTCGTCAACACGGCGGATTGGCGCTACCGGCTCTGGAACCTCGTCAGCCGCTCAGGCGCGCTGTGGACCTTCTTCCGACTGCTTCCCAGCAGAACGGCGGCGCGCATCGCCGCGACGCTTGAAGCGAAACTCCGCACCACGAACCGCGAGTACAAGCTGGCCTTCCCCCGCGAAGCCTTCCTCCGCGCCGCCGCGGAAGCGGAGGACCGGGTCTTCCTCACCGGGCATTTCCACACGGACCAGCGCGAAGGCGCCGCCCGCGCCCTGCCCTGGGCCTTCGAGGGCAAGTTCCAGGTGTGGCGGAACGGTCAAATCGAAGCACTGGGCTAAACCTCTTTTCCGCTTCAGGCATCCAAGGAGTCAGGATCTTCCGGAGGCCCCATGCGCCAACTCCGCCCCCTGGCCGCCATCCCCGCCCTGCTGCTGCTCACGGCCTGCGCCAGCCCCGTGCGCTATGACTACGATGTGTCGCAGGACTTCTCACGCTACAAGACCTTCGACCTCTACGCCGCCGGGAAGCGCGGGAAGAACCAGGGAGGGGAGGATCCGCTCATGGACAAGCGTGTCCGCGCCGCGGTGGCGGCGGAGTTGCAGGGCAGGGGCTTCACGCGGGAGGAGATCGCCGATCCGGATTTCCTCGTGGCCTGCTATCCCGTCTTCCACACCCGCCACTACCGCACGACGACCCGCGTGGGCTTCGGCGGGGGCGGCTGGTACCGGCCCTGGGGCTACCGCGTGGGCACCAGCTTCAGTCAGACCCACGCCTACCGGGAAGGCTCCCTCATCATCGAGATCGTGGATGCCCGCACGAACCAGCTGGTGTGGCAGGGCGCGGATGAGGGCGTGCTGACGGGCCTGGATGATCCCGAAAAGGCCAATGACGCCGTGGCCAGCGCCGTGAAAGACACGCTGGCGAAGTTTCCGCCGAAGCAACGCTGAAGATCTGGCGTTAGACTGGCCGCCTTCCAAGGAGCGGCCATGGCCCAGATCACGCTGAAAGGGAACCCCATCCACACCTCCGGCGACCTGCCCAAGGTCGGCAGCGCTGCGCCCGACTTCACCCTCACCAAGATGGACCTCTCCGAGGTCAAGAAGGGCGACCTGAAGGGCCAGCGGGTCATCCTCAACATCTTCCCTTCCGTGGACACGCCCACCTGCGCCACCAGCGAGCGCGTCTTCTCCAAGCGCGCGGCGGAGAAGGCCAACACGGCCGTGCTCTGCGTGAGCGCGGACCTGCCCTTCGCCCAGAAGCGCTTCTGCGCCGCCGAAGGCATCTCCACCGTGGAGCCCGTTTCCACCTTCCGCAACCCCGGTTTCCTGGACGCTTACGGCGTGAAGATGACCGACGGCCCCCTGAGCGGCCTCTGCGCCCGGGCCGTGGTGGTGCTGGATGAGAACGGCACCGTGCTCCACACGGAGATGGTCCCCGAGATCGCCAACGAGCCGAATTACGACGCGGCGCTCGCGAAGCTCTGATGCGCGCCGCACGCGCCGCCGCGCCCGCCCTGCTGCTCCTGCTCACGGCCTGCGGGGGCTACCGCGTCCGCACGGACTATGACCGGCAGGCCGATTTCCACGCTTATCGCAGTTTCGGCTTCGTCCCCGGGCAGGACCCGGGGCCGGAGCTGCTGCTGCGCCGCGTCCAGCGGGCGGTGGAGGCGGAGATGGGCGCCAAGGGCTTTACGGGCGCCACCGGCCCAGACGCGGATCTCCTCGTCCGCTACCAGCCGGTGATGCATGTGAAGCGGGGGCCGGTCTTCACATTCGGGGTCGGCGTGGGCAGCTACGGACCCGGCGGCGGCGTGGGCGCGGGGGTGAGCCGCAGCACCGGAGGGCGGCCCGATCTGGTCGCGGACATCGCCCTCGACATCCTGGACGCCCGCAGCCGCTCTGTCCTCTGGCACGGCACCGCCGAAAATGCCGTCGGGCCGTCGCTCACACCAGAGGAAGCCGACGCCGCCGTCCAAAAGGCCGTGAAGGATCTGCTGGCAGGCTTCCCGCCACCTCGTCCCTAGTTGATCCGCAGCTCGCGTTGTGCCGGCGCCATGCCGTCGGCATAGAAGTCCAGGGCCAGAACCGCTCCCCGCGCGTCGCGGATGATCCGGAAGCAGTCGGTCTCATCTCCGGGCCAGTAGAGGACTCCATCCTGGGTTCCGGCGAGCTGACGGCCAGGTCCCTCGTCCCGCCGCACACAGAGCCTCCCGTCCTGGACGAACAGGGTGCGGGTGGAGGACGGACCCACGCGGTACGAGCCGGCCAAGCCGCGCATCGCTTCGGCATCAAGAACCGATTCGTGGAAGACCAGATAGGGCTTGCCGATCGCCAGGGCGCCGAACCGGTGCGCGAGCGACCTTGGATTGAGCGCCGCGTCGCTGTTCGCCAGCACGATGACGGTGATGTCTTGTCGCAGGAAATGGACGTAGTGGGTGGCGAATCCCTCAATGCCGCCGTTGTGCTCGATGACGGGCTCTCCACGGACCTGCCCGAGCATCACCCCGTAGCCGTAGGGGACGCTCTGCCCGGAGACGGTGGCCTTCGCGGTCGTCATGGCTTGGTAGAGACCGGAGGGGAGCAGCCGCCCCGTCGTGAGGGCGCGGACGAAGTGGAAAAGATCCTCTGTCGTGGATGAAAGCGCGCCCGCGGCGCCGGGCCCCGTGAGGCTCACATACGGAGCCCGGATGACGGCTCCATTGGGATCACGGCTGTAGCCCTCGGCGCGGCCCGGCACGACATCGGAATCACCGAAGTAGCCCGTCCGCGCCATCCCGAGCGGTGTCAGGACAAGGTCCCGTATCGCGATATCCCACGGCTTGCCCGTGACGGACTCGATCACCGCGCCCAGGAGCATGTAGCCGGAGTTGCTGTATCTCCAGTCCGCGCCCGGCGCGAAGTCGGGGGGCTGGGCCCCGATGCGCTTGAGCAGCTTCGCCGTGTCCAGCTCCTCGCAGGGGCTGGCCTCCCAGGCATCGCTGATACCCGCGGTGTGGTCGAGCAGCTGGGCGATCGAGATACCGTTCCCGCCAGGATAGCCCGGCAGGAACCGCGACAGAGGCGCGTCCAGGGATAGGCGACCGGCCGAGACCAGCTTCAGAACGGTCGCGGCAGTCAGGGTCTTCGTGATGGACCCGATCCGGAACACAGCTCGCGGATTGAGTGGGACTCCCAGCTCGAGGTCCGCGCGGCCCCGCGCGCCCTGGTAGATCACGCGGTCGCCCTTCGCGATCAGGACCGCCATGCCGGGCCCCTGGTCGGAGGAGATCTCGCGCCGCAGGAGTCTTGCTGCGGCCTCCGCCACAGAAGTCCCCGCAGGAGCGGCTGCCACAAGCCCGGGTCCTGACAAGATCATCCATCCGATGATGACTGCCCACCGATGGAGCAGCCCTGCGCGGTCGGTCCGCATGTTTCCTCCCCGGAATTGCCCACAGATCAGCAATCTATGTCTAACGCTGGCAGGCCGGGAGCGTTTAGGGAGAAGATCTCAGGCGGTGGGACCCGGACCGCAGCTTCAGCGGTGGATCTCGCGCAGTTTCCGCAGGGCGGGGACGCGCCAGGCCGTGAGCACTACCACGGCCACGGTGATGCAACCGCCGATGACGACGCTGGGCACCACGCCCAGCAGGCCCGCGGCGGCGCCGCTCTCGAAGGCGCCCACTTCGTTGCTGCTGCCGATGAAGAAGCCGTTCACGGCCTGCACGCGGCCCATCATCTCGGGCGGCGTGAGCGTCTGCACGAGCGTGGAGCGCACGACGACGCTCACATCGTCCGTGGCGCCGCTGAGACCCAGCATGAGGAAGGACAGCCAGAAATGCTTCGATAGCGCGAAGACGATCCAGCAGAGGCCGAAGAGCCCCACATTCCACAGCAGCACCTTCCCCGCCCGTTTCAGCGGCGGCAGGTGCGCCAGCGCCAGCGAAGTGAGGACGGAGCCTATGGCCGGGCCCGCCCGCAGCAGGCCCAGGCCCTGCGCGCCGACATTGAGGAAGGCCGGCCCCGCGAAGATGGGCAGCAGGGCTGGCGCGCCGCCGAAGAGCACGGCGAAGAGGTCCAGCGACATGGCGCCCAGGATGGCTTTCTCCCGCCACACGAAGCGCACGCCGTCGAAGAAGGCGGGGCGCGGCGCGCCCGCGTCCGCCTTCCGCGGCTTCGGTTTCACGAAGGCGAGGAAGATCCCGCCGGTGACGAGGAGCGCCAGCTCCAGGCCGTAGGCGGCGCGGGGGCTCGCGAAGCCGTAGACGAGGCCGCCCAGAGCGGGCCCCGCCACCATGGCCACCTGGAACTGCGTCGTGCGCCAGGCGGCCGCGTTGGCATAGGCCTCCCTAGGCACCAGCTCCGTCGCGAGAGCCGACGACGCGGGGCGGTAGAAGGCCCGGGCCAGGCCCGCCGCAGCCTGGATGGCATAGAAAGGCCAGGCCGCCGAAGGCAGCCGGTGCAGGTTGAGCCCCAGCAGCACGGCCGCGCCCAGGGCCAGCAGGGCCACGAAGACCAGGGAGATGGCGCGGCGGTCGGAGCGGTCCGCCACATGGCCGCCCACCAGTGTGAGGGCCAGGAAGGGCGCGGCCTCGGCCAAGCCCACGATGCCCAGCGACCAGGCCGTTCCGGTGATGCCGTAGACCTGCCAGCCCAGGATGGTGGACTGCATCTGCATGGCGAGCGAGAGCAGGAACCCCGACACCATGAACCAGCGGAATTCGGGATGCCTCAGGGCGGCGTAGGGATCGTGGCGGAGTTCGCCGGGAAGGTCACTCATACCGGAGGGCGTCGATGACATCCAGCTTCGCCGCCTTCACGGCGGGGAGGAAGCCCGCGGCGATGCCCACGAGGCCCGAGAAGCCGATACCCAGGAGGACGGCCCAACTCTGCACGAGGGCCGGGACCTGCTTCATCTGGAGCAGCCCGATGACGCCCAGCGACAGGCCCACGCCGATGAGGCCGCCCATGATGGCCAACACCACGGCCTCGATGAGGAACTGGAGCATGACGCTCTTCTGGGTGGCGCCCAGCGCGCGGCGCACGCCGATCTCGCGGGTGCGCTCCGTGACGCTCACCAGCATGATGTTGGCGATGCCGATTCCGCCCACGATGAGCGAGATGCCCGCCGCCACCGTGAGAAGGACGGTGATGACCTGCGCTTGCTGGGCCGAGGCCTGGATCCAGTCGTCCTGGCGGCGGATGGTGAAGTCGTCCGCGTCGCCGGGCCCCAGCTTGTGGCGCTGCCGCAGGAGGGCCGTGATCTCGTCAGAGGCCAGGTTCGCCATGTTGTCGCCGTTGGCGCTGGCGATGATGAAGTTGATGTGGTCGCTGCCCTTGATCTTGCGCATCACCGTCGTGTAAGGCGCGTGGATGGTGTCGTCCTGGTCGCCCATGGGGCCGCCGCCCTTGCGCTCCAGCGCGCCCACCACCTCGAAGGGCAGGTTGCCGATGCGGATGGTCTTGCCCACCGGATCCTCGCCGCCGGGGAAGAGGTTGTCCTGCACGGTCTTGCCGATGACGCAGACCTTGGCCTGGCTGCGGACCTCCTGCTCCGTGAAGTAGCGGCCCTCGTCCAGGTTCCAGGCCTTGATCTCGAGATAGTTCGCGTCCGCGCCGGCGACCGTCCCCACGAGCCAGTTGTTGTCCGCGTAGACCGCGGGCTTGGCCGCGCGCACATAGGAGGTCGCGGCGGAGACGGAATCCTTCAATTCGGCGTTGATGGCGTCGGCGTCCGCGGGCGTGAGCGTGTCCACCCCGCCCAGGCCCACCGGGCCTCCGCCGGACTTCGAGCTGGAGCCGGGGAAGATCATGATGAGATTCGTGCCCATGCTCCGGATGATGTCCTCGGAGGCCTTCTTGGAGCCCTGGCCGATGCCGATCATGACGATGACCGAGCCCACGCCGATGATGATGCCGAGCATGGTGAGGAAGGCGCGCGTCTTGTTGCGCGTGATGGCGAATAAAGCGAGCTTGATGAACTCGATCATGGGGAGTCCTTAGCGGCGCGGGCCGCCGCCCGGCATGCCGCCGCCGATGGGCGTGTTCTGCGCCGACTTGGCGCCCTTGCTCAGGTCTTCCACGCCCACGATGACAGCCAGCCCCTCGCTGACACCCTCGCCGCTCACCTCCGTGAACTGGCCGTCGCTGATGCCGAGGGTGACGGGGACCTGCTTGGGCTTGCCGGCCGCGTCGAGAGCCCACACATGGTCATCCCGCTTCACGACATGGCCCGCGTCCCGCTTGGCCTGCATGGCGCCAGGGCCGCCAGGCACGCCGCCGGCGGGCCGCTGGCTCTTCGCTTCGGGGAGGAAGGCGGCGGGGTTGAACCGCAGCGCGGCGTTGGGCACGCGGAGCACATGGCTCTGATGCGCCGTCATGATGGTGATGTTGGCGGTCATGCCCGGCAGCAGCTTCAGGTCGTCATTGGGCACATTCACCACCACCGTGTAGGTGACGACATTGTTCGTGGTGGTGGGCTGCAGGCGCACCTGGCCCACGGCGCCCTTGAACTGCGTGTCGGGAAAGGCGTCCACGGTGAACAGGGCGGGCTGGCCGTCCTTCACCCCGCCGATGTCGGCCTCGTCGATGGTGGCGAAGACCTGCATCTTGGTAAGGTCTTTGCCGATGACGAAGAGGTTGGGCGTGGCGAAGCTGGCGGCCACGGTCTGGCCCACATCCACGGCGCGGCTGATGACCGTGCCCGCCACGGGGGCCTTGATGGTGCAGTAGCCGATGTTGGTCCTGTCCTTTTCCACCGCGGCCTGGGCCCCGGCTTGGCTGCCCAGGGCCTGCTGGTAGGCCGTCACAAGGGTCTGGTAGTCCTGCTCGGCCATGAGCTTGCCGTCGAAGAGCCGCTTGCCGCGGTCCATCTGGCGCTTGGCGTCCTCGGCCTTCGCGGTGGCCGCGCGGAGGTTGGCCTGGTCGTTGACGAGCTGCGTCTCGATGAGCGAGGGGTCGATCTGCGCGATGGGCTGGCCGGCCTTCACCTGGCTGTTGAAGTCGGCATAGAGGGCGGAGATGGTGCCAGAGACTTGGGAACCCACGGTCACGGACACCACGGGGTTGAGGATGCCTGTGGCGCTGATGCGCTGGCGGATGTCGCCCGTGTCCACCTTGGCCGTGCGCCACTTCGGCGCGTCGTCCTTAGACCGGGTCATGCCGATGACCCCGCCTGCGACCACCAGGGCGGCCACGCCCGTCCACACCCAAGTGCTGCGCTTCATGTGAGACATCCTCCACTCAAGGAACCAGGCAGAAGCGTCCCCAAGGAGCTACCTTGCCATGCGAGGTAGACACTGCCAAGCGGGATTGGTTGAAGGGGTCCGCGAAAAAATCAGCGGAAGAGCTTCAACCCCTCTTCCACCGCCCGGGCCGCGAAGCCAGGGACGAGGAAACCCTGGGCGAAGCCGCCCATCACCACCATGGCCGCCGCCACCAGGACGGAGAATCCCGCCAGGGTGGAGGGGGCCAGGGGTTGTTCGGCCCGGCGGCGTTCCAGGGCCTCCGTGGGCGCCTGGATGAAGAGGGCCACGACGAAGCGCAGGTAGTAGTAGAGGCTCACGAGGCTGGCCAGGACGCCCAGCACCGCGAGCGGCACATGGCCCGTGGCGATGAGCTCCTTGAAGATGAGGTACTTCCCGAAGAAGCCGCCGAAGGGGGGGATGCCCGCCAGGCTCAGCATGCAGATGGCTGCGCAGAGGCCCATGAGGGGCCGCTTCCAGCCCAGGCCCCGCAGGGCGTCGTAGCTGGTGTCCCCGCCCACGAGGCCGAAAGCCGTGAAGAGCCCGAAGGCGCCCATGTTCATGGCCAGGTAGATGGCGAGATAGAAGAGCACGCCCGTCATGGCGGCCGGTGTGCCCGCCACGAAACCCAGGAGCAGGTAACCCGCGTGGGAGATGGCGGAGTAGGCCAGCATGCGCTTGGCGTCGCTCTGCACCAGCGCCGTGAGATTGCCGATGACGAGCGTGAGCACCGCGAGGATGGCGAAGACATGCTGGGCCTTGGGACCGGCGGCGCCCGCCGAGAGCGCGCCAGGGAAGGCGCGCATGAGGGCGATGAAGGCCGCGCCCTTGGTGGCCACGCTCATGAAGCCCGCGATGGGGTGGGGGCTGGCCTGGTAGGCGTCCGGCGTCCACTGGTGGAAGGGAACAGTGCTCGTCTTGAAGAGGAAGCCCAGCAGCAGCAGAGCCACGCCGGCGAGGAAGACCGGGTCCGCCCCGCCCTTCGCGGCCAGGGCCGCGGAGAGGTCGAGGGTGCCCGTCATGCCGTAGATGAGGACGCTGCCCATGAGGAAGCAGCTGGAGGCGACCGCGCCCGTGAGGAAGTACTTCATGGCGCCCTCGGGCGCCTCCGCCCGCGTGCGCACGGTGGCCACCATCGCGTAGAGCGGCAGGCTCAGCAGCTCCAGGCCCAGGAACATGAGCAGCAGGTTCGAGGTGGCCGTGAAGAGCATCATGCCCGTCACGGAGAAAAGCAGCAGCGAAAGCGTCTCCGCTTTCACCCAGCCCTCCTGGTGGAAGTGGTCCCAGGCCTGCATCACGGTGAGCATGGCGGCGATGGTGATGAAGATGCCTGAGAACTGCGCCAGCCGGTCCATGCGCAAGCTCTCGAACTCTGGCTGCGCGCCCGTGGCCCAAAGGCTCGCCAGGTAGTAGAAGCTGCCGCCCAGAGCCAGCAGCGCGATGCCGTAGACCACTCCGCGGATCCACTTGGCCGTGTCATGCTCGCGGTCCAGGGAGGCCAGCGGGATGAAGCAGGCGCCCGCCGCCGGAAAGAGGAGGGGCCAGAGCGCGGCGAAATTCTTGGCCATCATTCGTGCACCTCGGTCAGGGCGGGAGCCTGCGGGGCCCAGCGGGGCGCGGGGGCCTGCGCATCCGACAGCAGCTGGGCCACGGGCCGCTCGCTCGCCGCGAGGAAGGTGCGGGGGTGGACGCCGATCCAGAGGATGAGCGCCGCCAGGGGCACCAGCACCGCGATCTCCCGGAAGGAGAGATCCCCGGCCAGCTTGGCCGTTCCGCCTTCAGGGTCCGGATTCTCCGCGCCCCAGAAGACGCGCTTCGTCATCCAGAGCATGTAGGCCGCGGCCAGCAGCACGCCCAGCGTGGCCAGGCAGGCGGCCGAACGGCCCCAGGCGAAGCCGGAGGTGAAGACGCCGTTGAAGACGAGGAACTCGCCCACGAACCCGTTCGTGAGGGGCAAGCCGATGCTGGCCATGGCCGCCACGATCCAGAAGCCCGTGAGGACGGGCATCCGCGACGCCACGCCGCCGAAGTCCGCGATGAGGGTGGTGCCCGTCCGGTCCTGGAGCATGCCGATCATGAGGAAGACGGCCGTGGTGGTGAGGCCCAGGTTCACGATCTGGAGCACGGCGCCCTGCACGCCGATGACCGTGAGGGAAGCCAGGCCCAGCAGCACGAAGCCCATGTGGCTCAGGGATGAGTAAGCCGCGAGCTTCTTCATGTCCCGCTGCACGAGCGCCACCAGCGCGCCGTAGATGATGGCGATGACGGCGAGGACCGCCAGCGTCTTCGAGTAATGCGCCGCCGCGGCCGGGAGGATGGGGATGACGAAGCGGAGGAAGCCGTAGCCTCCCAGCTTCACGAGCATGCCCACGGGCACGGCCGCCGTGGGCGCCTGCGCGTAGGCGTCCGGCATCCAGGTGTGGAGCGGGAAGAGGGGGAACTTGATGGCGAAGGCGAGGAGGAAGGCGAGGAATAGCCAGGCCTGGGTGTGGAAGGGCAGCTGCGTGGCCGCCTGAGCCATCAGCTCCGGCGCGAAGGAGCCCGCTTGCGCCGCGAGATAGAGCAGGCCCACGAGCCACACAAGGCTGCCGCTCACGAGGTAGAGGAAGTACTTGTTGGCGGCGTAGCGGCGGTCCTCGCCGCCCCACACGCCGATCATGAAGTAGGTGGGGATGAGCATCCCCTCCCAGAACAGGTAGAAGAAAAGCATGTCCTGGCTCAGCAGCGCGCCCAGCACGCCCGTCTCCAGCAGGAGGAAGAGCCCTGCGAAGGCGCCCTCGCGCTGCTTGAGGCTGGTCCAGGTGGCCAACATGGTCAGCGGCACGAGGAAGGTGGTGAGCAGCACGAGCCAGAGATTGAGACCATCCAGGCCCAGCCGGTAATCCACGGGCAGGCTCGCCACGGAGAACCACGCGCGGTGCTCGAGGAAGAGCCAGTTGGCGGCATCAGGCGCCAAACCCAGCGCGCGCAGGCTCACGCCGAAGATCGCGATGGCCGCGAGCAGGCCCAGCAGCTTGGCCAGCCGCGCCTGGCGCTCGGGAAAGAGCAGCAATAGCAGCCCCGCCACGGCCGGCGCGAAGACCAGGAAGCTGAGGAAGTGGGAGCTCATCCAGAGGGTCATCGGGCGCCTACTTCAGGAACACATAGAGGAGAAGCAGGCCGCCGAGGCCCATGGTGAGCACGTAGTTCCGCACGCGGCCCGTCTGGAAGAGGGCGGTGAAGTCGCCCGCCACCCGCGTGAGCGCGCCGGGGAGGTTCACGCCGATGCCGTCGATGAAGATCACATCGCAGAGCTTCCAGAGCACATTGCCGAACCAGCGCAGGGGAGCGACGAGGATGAAGGCCAGGCCCTCGTCCACGAAGTACTTGTTCTCCAGCAAGCGGTGGAGGAAAGGCCAGCGGCCAGCGCGGGTTTCCGCCACTTCGAGTCCCCCCTTGTAGGTGGACCAGCCCCACCACGCGAAGCCCAGCGCCAGCACCGTGGAGATGCCCGCCAGCAGCGCGGGACTGCCGCCGTGATGGATGATGGCTTCCGTCGCCGTCACGCCATAGGAAACGGAAGGCTCCAAGAACGCCTCGATGCGGAAGGAACCGCCGAAGGCTGTGGGCCAGCCGAAGGCCACCGCCCCCAGCGCGCCGATGGCGAGAACGATCAAGGGCAGCGTCATGGTCGCGGGGCTCTCATGCGCGTGCTCAAACGCGCGCGCGTCGCGCGCCTCGCCCAGGAACGCGAGCGTGAAGAGCCGCAGCATGTAGAAGGCTGTGCAGCAAGCGCCCGCCACGCCCATCCAGTAGAGGACGGGGCTCTTCAAGTAGGCGAGGTAGAGGATCTCGTCCTTGCTGGCGAAACCGGAGGTGCCAGGGAAGCCGATGATGCAGGCCGTGGCGATGAGCATGGTCCAGCCCGTGATGGGCATCTTCTTCCAGAGGCCGCCCATCTTCATCAGGTTCTGCTCGTGGTGCAGCGCGTGGATCACCGAGCCCGCGCCGAGGAAGAGCAGCGCCTTGAACCAGGCATGGGTGAACACGTGGAAGAAGCCCGCCGCGAAGCCCGCCACGCCCAGGCCCAGGAACATGTAGCCCAGCTGCGAGACGGTGGAGTAGGCCAGCACGCGCTTGATGTCTTTCTGGACGATCGCGATGGTGGCCGCGAAGAGCGCCGTGAGCCCGCCCACCCAGGCGATGATCGTCATCGTCAGGGGCGTCATCTGGAAGAGCGGCGCCATGCGGACGACGAGGTAGATGCCGCTCGTCACCATGGTGGCCGCGTGGATGAGGGCCGACACGGGCGTGGGGCCCGCCATGGCGTCCGGCAGCCACATGTAGAGGGGCAGTTGGGCGCTCTTGCCTGTGCAGCCGATGAAGAACATGAGGGTGGCGAAGGTGAGCAGCCCGAAGCCCAGCTGCGGGCCGAGGTGCCCGGCCTTCAGGAGGATGTCGCCGATGGTGAGGGTGCCGAAGGCCGCGAAGAGGGCGAACATGCCCATGAGCACGCCGAGGTCGCCCACGCGGTTGTAGATGAAGGCCTTGAGGCCCGCCGCCGCCGGCACATCATCCGCCTGCGCGTAGTCGTAGCCGATGAGCAGGTAGGAACAGAGGCCCACGCCCTCCCAGCCCACGAAGAGCAGCGGCAGGCTGGAGCCCATCACCAGCGTGAGCATGAAGAACACGAAGAGGTTCATGTAGGCGAAGAAGCGGGCGTAGCCGCTGTCTTCACCCATGTAACCCACGGAGTAGAGGTGGATGAGGAAGCCGATGCCCGTGATGACCAGCATCATGATCCCGGAGAGCGGATCAATGACGAACCCCAGCGGCACGCTGAAGGCGCCCGCGCTCATCCACTCGCCGTAGGCCAGTTCCAGCCGGTGCCCGGGCGCGTGGAGCATGGCCACGAAGAGCACACAAGCCAGCACGAAGGAAAGCGCGATGCTGCCCACGCCCGCGGCCGTGACGGCATTCTTCCCCAGGCGCTTGCCCAGGAGCAGGTTGAAGAAGAATCCCAGGAACGGGAAGACGGGGATGAGCCAAGCAGTGCGCATCAGATCCTCACTGCTTCAGGGTCGCGGTGCGGTCCGCGTCGGTGGTGCCCCGCATGCGGTGGAGTCCGATGACGAGGGCCAGGCCCACGGCGGCTTCGCAGGCGGCCACGGCGATGATCATGAGGTAGAAGATCGTGGCTTCCACATCGCCCCCGCGCCAGCGGGCGAAGGCGAGCAGCGCCACATTGGCAGCGTTGAGCATGAGCTCCACGCCCATGAACTGCATGAGCAGCGTGCGGCGCAGCAGCACCGTGGCCAGGCCGATGATGAAGAGCAGCAGAGCCACCGCGATGTAGCCCTGGAGCGCGCCGGAAAGGAGAGGGGACATCACAACTCCTTCTTAACAAGCGTGACCGCGGCCACCATGGCAGCCAGCAGCATGAGGCCGATGGCCTCCACCGCCAGGAGGTGGTCGCTGAAGAGCGTCTCGCCCACGCGCTCAAGGGTCATGGGCACCGCGGCTGTCGCGCCTGCGTTCAGCGCCTTAAGGCCCGGCGAAGACAGCACGAGGGCGATGGCGCCCGCGCCCAGCAGAGCGGTGAGCGCCACGCTGGCCCAGCGCTGGACGGGCCGCGCCTTCTCGGCGGCCTCCTCCTCGTGGTGATTGAGCAGCATGATGACGAAGAGCACCAGGATGAGGATGGCGCCGGCGTAGACGATGATCTGGAGCGCGCCCGCCACGGGGTTGCCCAGGAGCACGAAGAGCCCGGCCACGCCGATGAAGGAGAGCGCCAGGCAGAGCCCCGCCTGGATGACATTCTTCTGGAGCAGCATGAGCACGGCGCCCAGAAGGGTGATCAGCGCGAAGACGGCGAACACGGCCCCTCCCTCTAAAGCGCCACAGCGCGGCGCGGCGTCGCGGGGGATTCGGTGTCAGGCGCCAGCCGGGCCTTGCCATCCTTCTCCGCGTAGGTGTTGATGAGATCCCACTTCCCGAAGTTCATGGAGAGCCGGTCGTAGGCGGCGACCTCGTAGGTGTCGCGCAGCCAGATGGCGTCCTTGGGACAGGCCTCCTCACACATGCCACAGTAGATGCAGCGCAGCATGTCGATGTTGAACTTGGCCGGGCGCTTCTCCTCGAAGCCCTGAGTGTAGGTGAGCTCGCTGAACTCCTCGGCTTCGATGCTGATGCAGCGGGCCGGGCAGGCCTCCTGGCACATGAAGCAGGCCACGCACTTGATGGCGCCGTCCTCGAAGCGCTTCAGCTCGTGGAGGCCGCGGTAGCCCTTGGGCATGGGCTTCTTCATGTCCGGGTACTGGATGGTGAAACGCCGGCTCGTGGGCGTGAAGAGCTGCTTGAGGAAGTGGACAAAGGTGATGAGCATGCCCTTGGCCACGCTCAGGACATAGATCCGGTCCCACCAGGAGAGCTCGGCTTTCTTGACGATGACGGCCATGTCTAGCCCCTCATCTGCATGATGTAGGCGATGCCAAGCAGGTTCGCCATGGACAGCGGCAGGAGCTTCTTCCAGCCCAGGTCCATGAGCTGGTCGTAGCGGAAGCGCGGCAGGGTCCAGCGCACCCAGATGAAGACACAGGCCATGAGCACGAGCTTCACAAGGAACACGGCGAAGGTGAGCAGCACGGGGAGCTGGCTCTGGTCGGCCATGAAGGGCAGCCGCCAGCCGCCCAGGTAGAGCGTCACGATGAGAGCCGACGCGCCGATGATGTGGATGTATTCCGTGAGCCCCATCATCCCGAACTTCATGGAGCCGTATTCGGTGTGGAAGCCCGAGACGATCTCCGACTCGCCTTCCGCGAAGTCGAAGGGAAGCCGGTTGGCCTCCGCGAACATGCAGACGAAGAAGACGAGGAAGCCGAGAGGCTGGCGCCAGATGAACCAGCCGTGGGCTTGGGCCTCCACGATCTGGTGCGGATCGTACCCGCCCACGGACATGAAGATCGCGATGACGGCGAGGCTGAGGCCGACCTCGTAGCTCACCATCTGGGCCGAGGCCCGCATGCCGCCGAGGATGGACCACTTGTTGTTGCTGGACCAAGCCGCGATCATCACCCCGTAGACGGCCATGGCGCCCACCGCCAAGGGCAGCAACATCCCCATGCCGTTGCCGGGGTCCAGCAGGCTGAAGTGGCAGAGCGCGTCGCCGGACTGGAAGTCGCGGCCCAGGGGGATCACCGCCAGACAGAGCATGGCGGGCACGAAGGCCATAGCTGGAGCCAGCCAGAAGAGGACCTTGTTGGCGCCCGTGGGCCGCAGATCCTCCTTGAAGAAGAACTTGAGGCCGTCCGCCATGGGCTGGAGGAGGCCCATGATGCGGAACTTCCCGAAGAGGGCCACGCGGTTGGGGCCGATGCGGTCCTGCATCATGGCGCTGCCCCGGCGCTCAGCCCAGGTGAGGATGGGCCCCAGCCCCATGGGGATGCCGAAGGCCAGCAGCACTTTCACCAGCACCCACGCGGCGGCGGGCGACAGGTGCAGCAGTCGGGCGAAGGTATCCATAGGCCGGGTTTCCCGTGAGTGGGCGGACGGTCGGAGCGCAGGGCTCGCGTGGGAGTCCAACCTTAAGAACTTATCAGGCCCGGCGGGGGCGGGCTAGGCGCTGGAGCCCCGTGGTCTCAGCTTTTCGCCTCCACCCTGGCCCAGCTGTCCTTCAGGCTCACGGTGCGGTTGAAGACGGGTATGCCGGAGCGGGTGTCCGGGTCGGCGCAGAAATAGCCCAGGCGCTCGAACTGGAAGCGGTCACCGGGCTTCGCTTCGGCCAAGGCGGGTTCCAGGCGGGCCTCGGAGAGGACTTCGAGAGAGGCCTGATTCAGCGTGGCGCGCCAATCACCGCCTTCGGAGACATCCATGGGGTCCTCCGCGGTGAAGAGGCGGTCGTAGATCCGCACTTCGGCTTTCACTGCGTGGGCGGCGCTGACCCAGTGGAGCGTGCCCTTCACTTTGCGGCCATCCGGCGCGTCGCCGCCGAGGCTCGCCGGATCCCAGGCGCAGCGGAGTTCGATGACTTGGCCGTTGGCATCCTTCACGACTTCTTCGCAGCGGATGAGGCAAGCCCCCTTGAGGCGCACCTCCGCGTCAGGGGCCAGGCGGAACCACTTCTTGGGCGGCACTTCCTCGAAGTCCTCCCGCTCGGTGAAGAGTTCCCGCGTGAGTGTCACCTTGCGCGTGCCCAGCGCTGGATCCGGATGGTTGGCCAGCGTCAGCTCGTGGCGTTCGGTCTCGCCCATGTTGGTGATCACGACCTTGAGGGGGCGCAGCACCGCCATGCGGCGCAGGGCCGACTTCTCCAGATCCTCTCGGATGGCGCCTTCCAACAGGCCCGCGTCGGACATGGCCGCGCGACGGGCGACGCCCACTTTCTCCGCGAAGGCGCGCAGGGATTCCGGCGTGTAGCCCCGGCGGCGCAGGCCCGAGATGGTGGGCATGCGGGGATCGTCCCAGCCCTTCACATGGCCTTCCTTCACCAGTTCCAGGAGGCGGCGCTTGGACATGACGGTGGTGGTGAGGTTCAGGCGCGCAAACTCGTACTGGCGCGGGTGGGGGCGCGGAAAGAATTTCCCATCCGTGTCCTGGTCCAGGAACCAATCGTAGAGCGGCCTGTGGTCCTCGAACTCCAGGGTGCAGACGGAGTGGGTGATGGCCTCGAGGGCGTCTTCCAACGGATGGGCGTAGTCGTACATGGGGTAGATGCACCAGTCCTTCCCCGTGCGATGGTGCTCCGCGTGGCGGATGCGGTACATGAGCGGGTCCCGCAGGTTCATGTTGCCGCTTCCCATGTCGATCTTCGCCCGCAGCACGCGCGCGCCATCGGGAAACTCGCCCGCCTTCATGCGGCGGAAGAGGTCCAGGTTCTCTTCGACACTGCGGTCCCGGTAGGGGCTCGGGCGGCCCGGCATATGGAAGTTGCCGCGGTACTCGCGGATCTCGGCTTCCGTCAGATCGCAGACATAGGCCCTGCCCTGCTGGATCAGGTACTCGGCGTAGTCGTAGAACTTCTGGAAATAGTCCGATGCGAAGAGCAGTTCCTTCCATTCGAAGCCCAGCCAGCGCACATCGGCCTGGATGGCATCCACATACTCCTGCTCTTCCTTCGTGGGGTTCGTGTCGTCGAAACGCAGGTTTGTGCCGCCCCCGTACTTCAGCCCCAGCCCGAAGTTGAGGCAGATGCTCTTCGCATGCCCGATGTGCAAGTACCCGTTGGGCTCCGGCGGGAAGCGCGTGAGCACCCGGCCCCCATTCGCGCCGGACGCGAGATCGGCCTCGACGATTTCTTCGAGGAAGTTGAGGGACTTGTGTTCAGCGTCCATGTCAGACCCACCGCGCGAGGCGGGCGCGGACTTCATCCGGCCCCAGCAAATACATCGTGTCGAAGATCGGCGGGCTCACGGGCTTGCCGCAGAGGGCCACGCGGAGGGCCTGGGCGAGATCCTTCAGCTTGAGACAGTGGTGTTCGAGGATGCTGCTGAAGGCGGCTTCCAGGGCGTCGTGGGTGTAGTCGCCGAGGGCCGCGACTTCTTTCAGAGCGGGCCTCACTGCGTCGGTCATGAACTTCGCGACGGCGGCCGGATCGAACTCGGATGGCGCTTCCCAGACGAACGCCATGGCCTCGGCCATTTCGCGAAGACCCTTGCCCTTTTGCGTCGCGGTGATAGCGACGCGCTTCCATTCGCCGGACTTTGAGTTCCAGGTTTCTGGCAAGAAAGGCTTGAGGTGCGGCTCCAGTTCCTCCCAGGTGGAACGCTGGATGAGCTTCTGGTTCATCCAGGAAAGCTTGTCCATGTCGAAGCGGGCGGGGCTCTTCTGGAGATCGTTGAGGTCGAAGAGCTGGATCATCTGCTCATCGGTGAGCAGTTCCTCCTCCGCGGTCTCCACGGCGTGGCCGTTGATCTTCGGCGTCCAGCTGAGGCGCGCCAGCGCCAGCCGCACGGCGGAGGGGAGGAAGCCCATCTGCTGGTACTCGGTGATGCTGGTGGCGCCGTGGCGCTTGCTAAGCTTCGCTCCGTCCTTGCCCAGGATCATGGGCACATGGGCGAAGGCCGGAAGCTCGTACCCGAAGGCGGCGAAGAGGGGGATCTGCTTGGGCGTGTTGGCCACATGGTCGTCGCCGCGGATGACATGCGTGACCTCCATGGAGGTGTCGTCCACCACCACGCAGAAGTTGTAGGTGGGCACGCCGATCTGCCCCGCCTCGGCCGTGCGGGCGATGATCCAATCGTCCAGGCTGTCGGCGGGAAAGCGGATCTCGCCCTTCACGAGGTCCGCGAGGACGATGTCACCTTCCAAGGGCATCTTGAAACGGATGGCGGCGGGTTGCGAGGCATCGTGATTCTTGTCGCGGCAACCGTTGCCGGCGTCCGCGCCGCGGCCGTACTGGAAGGGCTTGCTGCCCGCTTCCGCCGCGACGCGCCGGGCGTCCAGCTCCTCCTTCGTGCAGCGGCAGCGGTAGGCCTTGCCCTCGTCCAGCAGTTTCTGGATGGCGGGCTTGTAGTGGGACTCCATGCGCTGCATCTGGCGGTAGGGGCCGTGGGGGCCCTTCCACGCGGAGGGATCGCCGGGAACGGGGCCCTCGTCCCACTCCAGGCCGCACCAGGCCATGCCGTCCTCGATGATGCGGATGTTGTCGTCCGTGCTGCGGCTGAGGTCCGTGTCCTCCACGCGGAGGATGAAACGCCCGCCCTGCTGCTTGGCATAGAGCCAGCAGAAAAGGGCCGTCCGCACGCCGCCGATGTGCAGCATGCCGGTGGGCGAGGGGGCGAAGCGGGTGACGATCTGACGGGACACGGGGCCTCGGAGCCAAAACTCCAGTGTGACCGATCAGGCCCTTGCCGTCAGGCCGGAAGCCCTACTTGATGTACAGCTTCAGCTTGATCTCCACCGGCGTGTCGCCGCTGAAGAGGCTGCGGTCCAGCACCACGGGGACTTCCACGACGGAGGAGTGGGGCAAGCGGAAGGAGCCGGTCTGGCGGGCGATGGCGGGGATGCCGCCCTGGGCCACCTCGGCTTCCAATTCCTCGATCTCCTCAAGCGCGTCCGAGGAGCCGATCTCTTCCACTTCCATGGGCCGGGAGGGCGCGGCCAGGACGGGCGGCGCGGCCTTCACCGCCCTGGCAGGCTTTGGCGGTTCGGCAATGACGGCGGGTGCCTCGATGGCGCCACCACCATACTTGTCGGCCAGGGATTTAAGGACGAGCTTGGAAACGCCGGCGAGTGTCTCCTTCACGCCCTCGCCCTTCATGGCGCAGGCCTCGTAGGTGGGGGCGTTGAAGCGGTTCACTTCCTGGTTCAGGGTGGCCACGGGCAGCGCGTTGGGCGTGTCCCGCTTGTTCCACTGGATGACATGGGGGATCAGGTGGAGGTCGGCCCCCTGCTCCTTCAGGTTCTCGATGAGGTTCTGGAAGCTCTCCTTGTTGGAGTCCAGGGCGGGCGCCTGGGAGTCCGCCACGAACACCACCGCGTCCGCGCCGCGCAGCACGAGTTTGCGGGTGGCATCGTAGAACACCTGGCCCGGCACCGTGTAGAGCTGGATGCGGGTTTTCATGCCCCGGATGGTGCCCAGCTCGATGGGAAGGAAGTCGAAGAACAGCGTGCGGTCCGTCTGCGTGGCCAGGGACAGCATCTTGCCGCGCCCGTCGCCCGGGAGCGTGTCGTAGATGTGTTGGAGGTTCGTGGTCTTGCCGCAGAGGCCGGGGCCGTAATACACGATCTTGGCCGTCAGCTCCTTGGTGGCCGCGTTGAAAAGGACCATGCCTACTCCCAGGAGTTGGGTTGCCGCTAGGATTCGCCACCTGACCCGCCGCGGTCAAGGAATAAACCGGCGGGACGCCGCCGGAACCCCCTTTGCGGGCCCGGCCGCGACCGCTACACTTCCCCCAACCTAATCCGCCAGACCCGAGGTAGCCCAATGGCCAAACTGCTGGTCCAGGAAAGCGGGGCCGAAGCCCGCGAGTTCGATCTTGTGGACGCTGAAGTCCATATCGGACGGGAGCTGGACAACGCCCTGCGCATCCCCGACCCCAGCATCTCGCGCCACCACTGCGTGATCCGCAAGGCCGTGACCGGCTTCGAGATCCAAGACCTCCAGAGCTCCAACGGCGTGCTCGTCAACGGCAACCGGGTCCAGGCCTCGCCTCTGAAGCACGGGGACCGCGTCACCCTGGGCCAGATCCAGATCACCTTCCTGGATCCCGACGCGGCCGCCAACGAGGGCGCCACCGTGGCCATCCAGGCTGTGGCCGCGGAGAATCCCGCCGGCACGGTGCGCATGAGCGCAGACCAAATGGCTGCCCTGCACGCAAGCGTGGCCCCGGCAAAACCTCCGGTTAGCGTTCCGCCCCCTCCGCCGCCTGAACCTGCCGGACCTCAGGCTCCCCAGTTCGGCCACTTCACCGACCCGGGCCAAGCCGCCCGCCAGCCCCTCACCCCCCAAGGAGCTTCCATGAGCAGTGGCACCATCACCAAGCCCGACGCGAATCCCGTCCTCGCGCTGATCCTCACCTGGTTCGTGCTTGGCACCGGCCATTACTTCATCAACGGCCAGCAGCGGAAGTGGCTCTACACGCTCATCGCCTGCCTCGTCGGCACCCTGCTCTGCTGCATCCCCGGCATCATCATCAGCATCTGCAGCATCATCGACGCCTACCAGACCGCCGAGCGGCTCCAGAAAGGCGAGACCATCGGCGAGAACGAGTACACCTTCCCCCTGCTGTTCAAGATCATGAGCAAGGTCGACAAGGAAGCCACCTGCACCCGTGTTTGATCCCAGGATTCCACCCCCTCATCTGACGGAGACCCCGTGAACGACATCAATCCGCCCGCCGCCCCCTCCACCAATCCCAGCGATCAAGTGAACATCCCGGCGACCGGCCTCATGGTCGCAGGCGGCCTAGGCCTGCTGAGCCAGATCCTCGCGCTCGCCATCCACTTCGGCCTCTTCGCGCTGAACCTGCCCTTCGCAGGCAACAGCGGCATGGGGAGCATGGGCAGCATGATCTCCGGCGGGATCACCGTCGCGCTCGCCTTCATGGGGCTCGCCGTGAACCTCTTCATCCTCTATGGCGCCATGCAGATGAAAGGCCTGAAGAACTACAACATGGCCATCGGCGCGGCCATCGCGGCCGTCATCCCCTGCTTCTCCAGCTGCCCTTGCTGCTTCGTGGGCATCGGCTTCGGCATCTGGGCCATCATCGTGCTCATCAAGCCGGAAGTGAAAGCCGCTTTCCAGCAGGCCTGAGCCGGGCGTGATCCAGCCGGGCGCCCGCGCAAGCGGGCGCCCGTTCCATTCCAGGAAGGGCATCCGATGATCCTCACGGGCAAACAGATCCTCAGCGCGCGGGATGAGGGGAAGATCGTCATCACGCCTTGGGAGGAGGACCGCCTCAATCCCAACAGCTACAACCTGAGCCTGTCCGAGGATCTCGCCGTCTACACGCCCGAGGTGCTGGACATGGCGAAGCCCAATCCCATCGAACACCTGAAGATCCCCAAAGAGGGCCTGGTGCTGGAGCCGGGCAGGCTCTACCTGGGCCGCACGCAGGAGTACACGGAGACCCACGGCATGGTGCCCATGCTGGAGGGCCGCAGCTCCGTAGGACGCCTGGGGCTCTTCGTCCATGTGACGGCGGGCTTCGGCGACATCGGCTTCTGCGGCTACTGGACGCTGGAGATCAGCTGCATCCAGCCCATCCGCATCTACGGCGGCGTGGAGATCTGCCAGATCTTCTACCACTCCGTGACCGGCGACTACGACAGCTACGATGCCAAGGGCAAGTACCAGCGCAACTCGGGCATCCAGCCCAGCATGCTCTGGCGGGATTTCGTGAAGGAATAAGGAGCGGCCATGGAAGCGATCCTCTCAACTGCCAACCTCAGTTTTCTCACAGGGCCTGATGACGCGGCCGCCGCGGGCATCATGGCGCTCGGCTGCTTCTTCTGGGCCGTGATCATGATCCTGATCCTGGCCATCCTGGCCTTCCAGATCTACCTGTTCTGGCGGATCTTCTCGAAGGCGGGCTACAGCGGGGCCATGTCGCTGCTCATCCTGATCCCGGGCATCGGCGCCATCATCGTTCTCTGCATCCTGGCCTTCGGGAACTGGCCGGTGCTGAAGGACCGCTGAAGACCTACTGGGCGAAAGTGTCCTCGGTGTCCCAGAGCACTTCCTGGGGCGACACCTCCTGCTCGATGCCCTTGAGCGCGGCGGCGGGGAGGGCGCGGAGTTCCATGCCCTTCAGGCGGCCGGAGGTGGCCGGGCCCACGACGATCATGCCGGGCTTGGCCACGCTGCTCTCCAGGCGGGAGGCGAGATTCACCGTGGCGCCCATGACCGTGTAGTCCATGCGCTTCTCGCTGCCGATGTCGCCCGCGAAAGCCTCGCCGCTGTTGATGCCGATGCGCATGCGCAGCTCGGGGAACCCCTCAGGCCGTTCGGCGTTCAGGATCTTCAGGACTTCCTGCATGGCCACGGCGGCCTCCACGGCGCGCTGGGCGTGGTCCGGCTCTGGGTTGGGCGCGCCGAAGAAGGCCATGATGGCGTCGCCGATGTACTTGTCGAGGGTGCCGCCTCGCACGAAGATCTGCTCCGTGAGCGCCTCGAAGGTGCGGTTGAGGATGCCCGCCAGCTGCAAGGGCTCCAGGCCCTCGCTCATGCGCGTGAAGCCGGAGATGTCCGCGAACAGCACGGTGATCTCGCAGCGCTTGGCCTGCAGGCCCGGCGCCTCCTTGTTCTGGGAGTTCTTGAGGATCTGGTCCACCACGGCGGGCGAGTGGTAGCGCTC